>DATBLC010000296.1:0-51517 GCA_036555515.1 Binatia bacterium | reverse complement strand
GATGGTGCTGTCCGCCGGCTCGGGCGAGCCGGGGCGTCTGTCCGATCTCGCCGCCTCCGTGCTGAACATCTCGGCGGAAGAGAAGATCGGCCTGCTCGAGCGCAACAACGTCAAGGATCGCGTGCAGAAGCTCGTCGAGATCGTCACCCGGGAGCTGGAGCTCCAGGAGATCTCGAGCAAGATCCAGTCGCAGGTCGCCGACGAGGTGGGCAAGACGCAGCGCCAGTACTACCTGCGCGAGCAGATGAAGGCGATCCAGCGCGAGCTGGGCGAGGAGGACGACCGCGCCGCCGAGATCGAGGAGCTGCGCAAGAAGATCGAGGAAGCGAAGATGCCGGAGGAGGCGCGCAAGGCGGCGGAGAAGGAGCTCGACCGGCTCTCGAAGATGCCGCCGCAGGCCGCCGAGTACACGGTGTCGCGCACCTATCTCGACTGGCTCGTCACGCTCCCGTGGTCGATCGGAACCGACGACAAGCTCGACGTCCTCGAGGCCAAGAAGATCCTCGACGAGGACCACTACGACCTCGAGAAGGTCAAGGAGCGGATCGTCGAATTCCTGGCGGTGCGCCAGCTCGTCAAGGAGCCCAAGGGCCCGATCCTGTGCTTCGTCGGCCCGCCCGGCGTCGGCAAGACGTCGCTGGCCAAGTCGATCGCGCGCGCGACCGGTCGACGCTTCGTTCGATTGTCGCTAGGCGGCGTGCGCGACGAGGCCGAGATCCGCGGCCACCGCCGCACCTACATCGGCGCCTTCCCCGGCCAGATCATCCAGATGATGAAGAAGGCCGGCACCAAGAACCCGGTCTTCCTGCTCGACGAGATCGACAAGATGTCGATGGATTTCCGCGGCGACCCGAGCAGCGCGATGCTCGAGGTCCTCGACCCCGAGCAGAACCACACGTTCTCCGACCACTACCTCGACGTCGACTACGACCTCTCGCGCGTGATGTTCATCTGCACCGCGAACGTGCTCCACCAGATTCCGCGGCCGCTCCAGGACCGCATGGAGATCATCCGGATTGCCGGTTATACCGAACTGGAAAAACTCAGTATCGCTAAGAAGTACCTCTTGGAGAAGCAGAAGGAAGCCAACGGGTTGATTCCTGATAACGTGACGTTTACGGATAACGCCTTGCTGGGCGTCATACGGAATTACACTAAGGAGGCGGGCGTACGTAATCTGGAAAGGGAAATCGCCTCAATTTGCCGCAAGGTTGCGGTGGAGGTTGTAAAAAAGGACCGAAACGCCCGCATCCAGGTTGCCAACAATAGCCTCCACAAATATTTAGGCCCGATTAAGTATCGCTACGGCAAAGCCGAAAACGAGGTAAAAATCGGTGTTACCACTGGATTGGCATGGACCGAATTGGGCGGCGAACTTTTGGCGACCGAAGTGACGATCATGCCAGGAAAGGGCCAGCTCATCATTACTGGTAAACTTGGCGACGTGATGCAGGAATCGGCGCAGGCAGCGATGAGCTATGTCCGTTCTCGGGCGGTGGAAATGGGCTTGGAAAAGGACTTTTATCAGAAAATTGACGTGCACATTCACGTTCCCGAGGGCGCGATTCCCAAAGATGGGCCGTCGGCGGGTATCACCATGGCAACGTCGTTGGTGTCGGCGCTGATCAAAGCGCCCGTTCATAACGACTTGGCGATGACCGGTGAAATCACATTGCGGGGAACCGTTCTTCCGATCGGGGGTTTGAAAGAAAAAATCCTGGCCGCCCATCGCGCCGGCATCAAGCACGTCCTCATTCCAGCCGAAAACGAAAAAGACATCGAAGAGATTCCGGCGACGGTCCTCAAAAGCGTCGAACTGTCTCTAGTTGCCCACATGGACGATGTCCTCAAGAAGGCGCTGGTGCTGGACGACCCGGATTCCCTCTTCAAGAAAGCGCCGGTCGAAACGGAAACTAAGGACGACACCGCTGCTTTCGCGGAGAAGGTGGACGAGAACCCGGGAGCTGAAATATTGCCCCAATAGCATGCTTTCATTGGCATGCTCCGCTGGGGGTAGTTGACTCCAGATAACCCTGCTGTTATAAAGGCTTTTCGCCCGGCGATCGTCGCGCCAAAGTTGGCGATGCGACGCCGGGCCGAAGCGAGCTAGTCCGTACGAGAAAATTCCCCAGCTAGATTGGTGTTACTATCTCTACGGGGCCGCCGCAGCCCAGGTTAGGGTCGTCTCAAATCGGCAAAGGCAAGATAAACGGCTGGCTGTTCGGTCAAGGGGCGGTTAGCTCAGCGGGAGAGCATCGGCCTTACAAGCCGGGGGCCACAGGTTCAAATCCTGTACCGCCCACCAAGTAAAAATTCGATTTGTCGGGGTCGTAGTTCAGTTGGTTAGAACGCCGGCCTGTCACGCCGGAGGTCGCGAGTTCGAGTCTCGTCGGCCCCGCCATTTAATTTTGAAGCGCCGTTCAAGCCGTTCAAAACGTATTGAACGATTTTGAACTTTTTGAACTCAACGGAGACTGTTAACTATGAATACCGAACAAGCCCGGGCCCAACGGCAGTGGTATGTTATCGACGCCCAAGGGAAGGTACTGGGCCGAATGGCCAGCGAGATTGCAAAAATTTTGCGGGGGAAAAATAAGCCGCTTTTTACGCCAAACGCCGATGCCGGGGATTTCGTCGTTGTCGTCAATGCCAGGGGTATTAGACTGACCGGCAAAAAACTAGAGAAGAAAATTTACTACCGTCACACGGATTATCCGGGTGGCATTCGGGAAAAAACCGCGGCAAAGATGCTGGAGGAAAAACCTGAAGACCTGATCCGGTTGGCGGTGAAGGGAATGTTGCCCAGGAATCGTTTGAGCCGACGGCTGGTCACTAAACTCAAGGTTTATGCCGGTCCCGAGCATCCCCATTCTGCACAAAAGCCGGAGCCCTTGGCGCTTAAAACATAGGAGTAACAAGTGATGGCGGAAAAGGTCATAACTGCAACCGGTAGAAGAAAAACCTCTGTAGCGCGGGTGTTTTTGCGCCTCGGCAAGGGTGGTATCAAGATCAATTCCCGTTCCCTTGAAGATTACTTTGGCCGCGAAACGGCCAGGATGATCGTGCTACAACCCTTCGACGTTACCCAAACGAAGGGCAATTACGATATCGATGTGAACGTTCAAGGGGGTGGTAGCTCGGGCCAAGCGGGAGCGATTCGGCATGGGATTACGCGCGCCTTGATCGACGCCAATCCCGACCTTCGTACGTCTCTCAAGAAAGCGGGATTTGTGACCCGCGATCCGCGTGCGGTCGAGAGAAAAAAGTACGGCCGTCACAAAGCGCGCAAACGTCCGCAGTACTCGAAGCGCTAGCTCGTGGGTGAGAGGTTCACTAGGCTGCCCTGAGCATAGTCGAAGGATCACTCCCTGGCAGCTACCGGCGTCATTCTTCGGCGGTAAAATAATAAATCCCTATCATCGTGAAGATTAGATTAGGCACCCAGGCCGCGAGCCAGGCGGGTAAGCCGCCGCTATGGCCGAGCGAAATGCAGAACGAGATCAAGACCCAATAGCCGAATCCGATAGTCATCGCGATGCCGAAGCTCAGGGCTACGCCTCCGCTGATTTGTCGTTTGAGTGCGAAGGGAACCGCTAAAAGTACCATGAGCGGCGAGATAAACGGTAACGCGAGTTTCACTTGGAGATCGACTTCGTAGGCGGTGGTGTCGATGCCCTTGGTCTTCATGTCGGCGATCTGTTTTTGCAGGTCGAAGTAGGTAAATTCACTAGCGTCACGGGCAAGGAGCTTGAGGTCAGCCGGGGTTTCCGCAATGGGCGGGGGCACCTCGATTATCCGGCTAGCCATCTTGCCATCGGGCAAGAAGCTCCATCCGACGGCTTGTTCAACTTCCCATTTCTTGCCGTTCCAGCGTCCACGGGGAATTTCGACAAACCCTCGTAGGCTGAAATCCCGATTGAGCATGAATATCGTCACCCCTTCGAGCGTATTTGCGTTGATGTCGAAGTAGTCTATATTGATGAAACTTCCTTCTCCACGGAGCCAGATGTCTCGATTGCCGAATAGACTTTGCTGCTGTTTGTTTTTGATCTCGGTTTTATAAATCGTGTCCGCCCGGTAAGAGAAAGCCGGTACAAGGCTCTCGTTCAAAAAAAAGGTCGCGGCGCAAATGGCCAACGATAGGCCTACCAACGGTAGGGAAATGCGTTGAACGCTCAGGCCACTGGCGCGCATGGCGGTGATTTCTTGCGACCGCGCCAACATGCCAAGACCGAAGAGCGTGGAGAACAATGTGGCGAAGCCGATGATCCGGGATACCGACAGGGGAATTTTATAAAAGAAGTAGCGCACCACGGTCCAGAGGGATGCGCCGGACTCGAAAATTGTACCGGCACGGTCGAAAAGATCGACGATCATGAAAAGAGTCGTGATGATCAGCAGACTGGAGAAAAAGATGCGCAAAAAAACCCGCGCAAGGTAGGTGTCCAGGATGCCACCCGGGGGCAAAAATCGAGTCTGTCCGCGCGCTGCCATATAATAATTATAGAGGTCTTAAGCCTTTTGCCGAATTTTCCCCAACCGTAAGCTGGCCCAAATAAAGGCGTTATCAAACCTGGCCATGAGCGCAAGGGGTGATTCCCGCAATGCCTTGAGGAAGAAATGGAGCGCAATTCCTCCCACCACCAAGTTCGGCAACCACAGCGCCAGCGCCGGGTGCAGAGCGTCTTGTTCGCCCAGAGTCTTCCCCAGGGATAGTAATAGATAATACGTGAGCAGCCAAAACAAACAGAGTAAGAAACCCCAGGAACGACCGGCCCGCGAGCTATGTGGAAGAAGAGTTAACGAAACGCCCAGAAGGCAGAAGACCAATGGGACGAACGCGAAAGAAATTCGCTGCTGCAATTCTATTCGTTCGGCTATGGCGTTTTGCCCCTGTTGCTGTTTTTCCTCGATGGTTTCGATCAACCGCGTAAAACTCAATTCCTTAGGGCCGTCGCTTTTTCTTCTGACCGGACCGATGAGTTCATCCAGATCCAACTTGAAATCGTAGATGTTGAAAAGGGTTTGGCTAAAACCAGGGCGGTCTTTATCTCGTTGGTAGATAGACCCATCAATGAGCTTGAGCCCCAGCGTATTGGTCTGCTCTTCGGCGGAAATCAGCGCCACTTTGCCGAGAATAACTTCTTCTCTCTCGCGGTCCCGTCTGTCAACGATCAAGACGCCCTGAGCGGTATTGCCGGGCGGGATGATTTCCTCTACATAAATCAAGACCTTGGGAAACTCCTGATTGAAGACCTTTTCTTTGAGAACGGTGCCCAGCCGGCTCTTGGCAATCTCATAAAGTTCTTTTTTCAACGCGAGGTTGGCCGCCGGACGCGCGAAAACTGTAAGAAAAAGTGTGATTAGGGCAATGACGCAAGCCACTCCTGCGATGGGCCAGAGGATCTGCAGCGGGCTGATCCCCGATGCTTTAAACGCGAGCACCTCATGGTCCTGGGACAGGCGCCCCAGCCCCAATAGGATCGCCAACAGAAACGCCATCGGTACGGTCAGTTCGAGAAAGGTCGGCATGATGAGGAGCAGCAATTTACCGATTTGCAGCGCTGGTACGCCTCGGGTGACCACCATCTCGATGAGTTTCACGACGCGAGCGATGAGCAGGACAAGAGTGAAAGCCAGCAGCCCGAAGAAAAACGGCGCGAGGATTTCCGAGATGAGATAGCGGGCTAGTATTGTTCGCTTCACGGTCCCAGTATGTTAGCTGGTGACGTTATCATTGTAAAACCACTTCAGCGGGTGGCCGAGTCGAACCATGAACGCCGAACAAAACATCATTTTTGGCATCAATGCCATTTTGGAAAAATTGAAGGCAAGCCCCGGCGAGGTCGTGGAAATTCTTCTGGCCGGTGAAGCGGGGGGCGAGATCCAAACGGCAGCCGAGAGGTTGGGCGTTCGCGTCGTCCGTGGAAGCCGCGATATGCTTGACCGGATTGCCTTGGGAGCGCGGCATCAAGGCGCGGTCGCCCGGGTAGCCGCTTTTTGCTATCGGCCTATTTCCATGTTGCGTGACGATACCGCTTCATCCGCCAAGCCGTTGCGCGTCCTCATTCTAGACGGGATCACGGATCCGCGGAATTTCGGCGCTGTGCTGCGCTGTGCCGATGCCGCCGACGCCCCGCACGTGGTGATTCCCAAAGACCGATCGGCAAGCGTTACGCCGACTGTCATTAAGGCCTCCGCAGGCGCCGCGCACCACGTGAATGTCTACCGGGTTACCAATCTGCGGCAAACCATGAAGCAGTTCAAGGATTGGGGATTTTGGCTGGTCGGATTGGATGCCAGCGCGCAAACCAGCATCTATGACAGGAACTATCCGAAAAGGCTAGGGATCGTCCTAGGTAGCGAGGGGCAGGGTATGCGTCCCCTAGTGCGCCGGGAGTGTGATTTTCTTGTCTCTATCCCCATGTTCGGCAAGGTCACATCGCTGAATGTTGCCGCGGCCGGCGCGGTGCTCCTCTACGAGGTCCTGCGACAGGCTAGGAACATTGACAAGGATGGGAGTAAAAGATAGTAGGTCTTTCATGGGCCGGTGTTTTGGGATTTTGACCTCCTTTGTGTTGACTTTCGTTAACATAGATGCTTTAAATACTCGTTTGCGGGTAAAGTAAATCACTTCCGTTGCTTCTTGGTTCGTTAAGATTCAGGAATTTAATTTATAGACTTGTTGAGTCGTCGCGATAAGTTTCCGATGCCGACTTGAATGCGCCCTCAGCCCGCCAGTGTCGGCGCGCCAAGAGGTGAGTTCACGGATTAGGCTGGCGTAGCTCAACGGTAGAGCAGCTGATTTGTAATCAGCAGGTTGTAGGTTCAAGTCCTATCGCCAGCTCCATGTAATGGCGTCGGGAACCTGCAATAGTTTTGGATTAATCGGTTGGCTGTCGCAGCCAAACTGTGGAGTGGAGAGAAGCGAGGAGAGGTTCCCGAGTGGCCAAAGGGAGCAGACTGTAAATCTGCCGGCGATGCCTTCGAAGGTTCGAATCCTTCCCTCTCCACCAATTTTCTTGTGCGGGAATAGCTCAGTTGGTAGAGCGCGAGCCTTCCAAGCTCGGGGTCGCGGGTTCGAGTCCCGTTTCCCGCTCCAAATTGCTGATGTCTGATGGCGTAACCCCGCATGAATCTCCGCGTTGGAGAACCGAGCTAGAAGCCATCGACTGATATATGCCCAGGTAGCTCAGTCGGTAGAGCACGTCCTTGGTAAGGACGAGGTCGGCGGTTCAAGCCCGCTCCTGGGCTTTCTGTCCAGTGGATCACGAGGTGGGGTTCTTAATTAGCGATCCGTTTGAGTGTGGATTACTTTGACCGGCAAATTTTTAGGAGGATGAGATGAGCAAACAGAAGTTCGAGCGCAAGAAGCCCCATCTAAATATAGGTACCATCGGCCACGTTGACCACGGCAAAACCACGTTGACGGCCGCGATTACCAAGGTGCTGGAGAAACAGGGTAAAGCCAAGTTTCTAGCCTATGACCAGATCGACAAAGCCCCTGAGGAAAGAGAGCGCGGCGTCACGATCAATATCGCGCATGTGGAATATGAAACCGACAAACGCCATTACGCCCACGTGGACTGCCCAGGCCACGCGGATTATATCAAAAACATGATCACGGGAGCGGCCCAGATGGACGGCGCAATTCTGGTGGTTTCCGCCGCCGATGGGCCTATGCCTCAGACCCGCGAGCATATACTGCTAGCCCGGCAAGTCGGCGTCCCTGCCATCGTCGTTTTTCTCAATAAAGCGGATATGGTGGATGACAAAGAGCTTTTGGAGCTTGTTGAGCTCGAAGTGCGCGAACTGCTGTCGAAGTACAAATTTCCCGGCGATGATACACCAATCGTCATCGGCAGCGCCCTCAAGGCGCTGGAGGGCGACGCCTCGGAAATGGGTGAAGGGGCCATCCTCAAACTGATGGATGCCATCGATAGTTTCGTCCAAGAGCCGGTGCGCGATATCGACAAGCCCTTTATTATGCCGGTCGAGGACGTTTTTACGATTAGCGGACGCGGCACGGTGGTTACTGGCCGGGTTGAGCGCGGCATCATAAAGGTCGGCGAGGAAATCGAGATCGTCGGATTTCGCCCAACCCAGAAAACCGTCGCAACAGGCGTGGAAATGTTCCGCAAACTTCTCGACGAAGGGCAAGCGGGGGACAATATCGGCGTGCTGCTTCGCGGTACCAAGCGCGAGGAGGTGGAGCGCGGTCAGGTGCTGGCGAAACCGGGAAGCATCACACCCCATACCAGGTTTAACGCCGAGGCCTATGTGCTCACGAAGGAAGAAGGCGGGCGACACACGCCGTTTTTCAACGGTTATCGGCCGCAGTTCTATTTTCGCACCACCGATGTAACCGGCGTCGTAAAGCTGCCAGAGGGCACTGAGATGGTGATGCCCGGCGACAATATAAACGTGGAAATCGAACTAATAACGCCGGTGGCTATGGAAGAGGGCTTGAAGTTCGCCATCCGCGAGGGCGGTCGAACGGTGGGCGCGGGCGTTGTGACCAAAATTATTCAATAGCCTGAGAGCAGAAAGAGGACGGCCATGCGGGAGCTGGTTGGTTTTGCTTGCGATCAATGCAAGCGCAAGAACTATACTTCCACGAAAAACAGAAAAAAAACCACGGAAAAGCTGGCGCTGAAGAAATTCTGCGCCTCATGTAGGGCGCATACTTTGCATCGCGAGGTCAAGGTTTGACGGGATAATAGGGTCAGTAGCTCCAATTGGTTAGAGCGCCGGACTCCAAATCCGGTTGTTGCAGGTTCGAGTCCTGCCTGACCCGCCATCTCGCCGTTAGGAAAATCGCATGGCCGATTGGATGCAGAAAGTCCAGGACGGTACCCGTGGCGCGAAAGAATTCGTCGAGGAATCCTGGGTTGAACTGACGAAGGTCCACTGGCCGTCGCGCAAAGAGACTTACGCGGCGACATTGGTCGTGATCGTGGTGGTGATCTTGGTTTCGCTCTACTTGGCGGTGGTAGATTTCGGATTAACGAAGGCTATCGAGGCGATCATCGGCTAATACTTCGGGTCGTCCCCTATGGCGAAACAATGGTACATCGTTCATACCTTTTCGGGTTATGAACAAAAGGCAAAGGCCGCGCTCGAGGAGCGCATCAAGTCCCTCGGCAAGCAGGATTATTTCGGCGAAATCCTCGTGCCGGTGGAAAAGGTCGTCGAATTGATCAAGGGGAAGAAGAAGACTTCATCACGCAAATTCTTTCCCGGATACATTCTCGTTCAGATGGAACTGAACGATGACACCTGGCATGTGGTCAAGGAGACTCCAAAGGTGACGGGTTTTGTCGGCGGCAGCACAAATCCGCCGCCGGTGAGTGATGAAGAAGTTAGAACCATCACTCAGCACATGGAAGAAGGAGCGATTAAACCCAAACCCCGGGTGCTTTTCTCCGTTGGGGAAAACGTGAAGGTGGTCGACGGCCCGTTCGCCGATTTCAACGGCGTGGTCGAAGAGGTCCGCCCCGACAAGGGGAAGCTCAGAGTTCTCATCAGTATTTTCGGACGCGCTACTCCGGTGGAGCTGGAGTTCGTCCAGGTGGAGCGCAACTAAAAGAAAAGGCCCCGCATCATGGCAAAGAAGGTAATCGGTCAAGTAAAGCTACAGATTCCAGCCGGGCAAGCCAACCCGAGTCCCCCGGTGGGTCCAGCTTTAGGCCAACGCGGCGTCAATATCATGGAGTTTTGCAAGTCGTTTAATGCCGCGACCCAGTCCAATCAAGGGATGATCATTCCGGTAATCATCACGGTGTACGCCGACCGGTCGTTCACTTTTCTGACAAAAACGCCGCCGGCTTCGGTTCTGTTGAAAAAGGCGGCCGGGCTCGAAAAGGGCTCGACGGCGCCGGGAAAGACGACGGTCGGCAAAGTAACCCGGGCGCAGGTTCGGCAAATTGCCGAGTTGAAAATGAAAGATCTGACGGCCAAGGACTTAGCGGCGGCGGAAAAAACCGTAGAAGGCACCGCACGCAGTCTCGGGCTTGACATCGAAGGCTGAAATTTTCTAGCGCATTCGTGGTTCAAAAAGTTCAAGCAGAATTCGTCAAGAGGTAACAGTGAGCGCCAACGGAAAATCTTATAAGACAGCAATGGCCAAGGTCGACCGCAGCAAGCGCTATCCTTTGGAAGACGGCCTGAGTCTCGCCAAGGAAACGGCTCGGGCGAAATTCGACGAAACCGTCGAAATGGCCGTGCGCCTGGGCGTCGACCCACGGCAGGCCGACCAAAACGTGCGTGGTACGGTAAGCTTGCCCCACGGCATGGGGAAAACCGTGCGCATCGTCGCCTTCGCCAAGGGCGAAAAAGAAAAAGAAGCGCAAGATGCCGGAGCTGACTTCGTCGGCAGCGACGACCTCATCAAGAAAATCAGCGAAGGATGGTTTGACTTCGACAAAGCGGTGGCGACACCGGATATGATGGCGGCCGTGGGACGCATTGGTAAGATTCTCGGACCGCGAGGCTTGATGCCCAATCCGCGGACTGGAACTGTGACCGTCGATATCGGCAAAGCGGTAAAGGAGATCAAAGCCGGCAAATTGGAGTACCGCGTAGACAAAGCGGGCATAGTCCATATTCCCGTAGGTAAAGCCTCGTTCGGCGCTGCGCAATTGATCGATAACGCGACGGCGGTTTTACAGTCAATTTTACGCGCGAAACCGGCTTCCGCCAAGGGCAACTATGTTCGCGGCGTGACGGTCTCGACGACGATGGGCCCGGGGATCAAGCTCGATCTATCTCAAATCAGGTCGATGGCGGCTTAGCGGGGACTACGGGGGTAGTGCATGGCAGAGTTAGAAACAGCGCGTGCCAGTCACGCTGAAAAAGCCGAAACGGTGGCCGCCGTACAGCAGCGCTTAAAGGCAGCTAAATTGGCCATCGTTACCCAGTACCGTGGACTCAACGTGGATCAGATGACGCGACTGCGCCGGGATATCCGGCAAGCCTCCGGCGAGTATCAAGTCATCAAGAACACCCTGGTCAAGCGCGCACTCAGAGGGTCCACCTATGCGGAGCTTGAGCGCTTACTGGAAGGACCAAACGGCTGGGTTTTCGCCTATGACGATCCAGTGGTTCTGTCCAAGGCCCTGATCAAATTTGCCGACGAGAACGAAAAGTTAGCGATCAAGGGCGGGGTTTTTGAAGGACAGTTCATGGATCCAGCCAAGGTCAAGGTGCTGTCGCAAATGCCGAGCAAGCCGGAGTTGCAGGCGAAATTGCTGGCTACGATCCAAGCGCCGGCGACGCAGTTGGCGCGTCTGTTCCAGGAACCCGGCGCGCGGGTGGTCAGGTTGTTGGACGCTTTGCGCAAAGGAAAAGCGGAATAGACGCGAAAGCTATCAGCGGCTTCTAGCGGAACTAATTCAAAGGGGGATATTTATGCCAGAGGTATCGAGAGAGCAGGTCAAGGACTACATTAAAAATATGACTCTGATGGATGCGGCAGCGCTCGTCAAGGAGCTCGAGGAGGAGTTGGGCGTTAGTGCGGCGGCACCCGTGGCGGTGGCAGCGGTAGCAGCGGGGCCGGCGGCAGCGGCGGAGGAGAAGACCGAATTCAACGTCGTTCTGGCCAATGCTGGAGAGAAGAAAATCCAGGTCATTAAGGTCGTGCGCGAATTGACTGGCTTAGGGCTCAAGGAAGCGAAGGATCTGGTCGACGGCGCGCCGAAGAATGTTAAAGAAGGCGTGTCCAAGGCTGAGGCCGAGGAGGTCAAAAAGAAGCTCGAGGAACAAGGCGCCAAAGTCGAAATCAAGTAAACCGGCGGGCGGCGATTCGGATGATTTGCTTGCAGATTCGTAGCTTTCCCGGTTGGAAGATTTGTCCTTGCGTCGCTTTGTGCGCAGCGCAGCAAACAAGCGCCGGGCGCATCGAGGCGGCAGAGAATCTTATTGTTTTTAGCACGGTGCAAACGGTTTGTTCTTAATAAGGAGCTGGCATGGCATTTCAGGTGGCCAATAATTTACGATTTCGCCGGAGTTTTGGGAATATCCGAAAGATTATCGATCTGCCGTACTTGATTGAAATCCAGAAAAACTCCTACGATCTGTTTTTGCAAAAAGGGGTTCCGTCGGCGGAACGCCAAAATATCGGCTTACAAGAAGTTTTCAGGTCGGTGTTTCCGATCAAAGATTTCAACGATACCGCCTCCCTGGAGTTCGTGAGTTACACTCTGGGCGAGCCCAAATACGACGTGGACGAGTGCCATCAGCGGGGGATGACGTTCGCCGCCCCGTTGAAAGTGACCGTCCAGCTAGTGCTGTGGGATGTGGATAGCCAAACCGGTGCGCGCAGCATCAAAAACGTCAAAGAGCAGGAAGTCTACTTCGGCGAGATGCCGCTCATGACCAAGAATGGCACTTTCATGATCAATGGCACGGAGCGGGTCATCGTCAGCCAGTTGCATCGTTCGCCCGGAGTCTTTTTCGAGCATGACAAAGGGAAAACCCACGCTAGCGGCAAACTCTTGTATTCGGCCAGGCTCATTCCTTACCGTGGCTCCTGGGTAGACCTGGAATTTGACCCGCGCGATATCCTTTACGTGCGCATCGACCGGCGGCGGAAATTTCACGCTACGGTATTATTGCGCGCGCTGGGCATGAGCGCCGAAGATTTGCTCAATTATTATTATAAGAGCGACAGCATCGTCTTGGATGGGCGCAAGCCGGCACTGGTTTTCAACCCCGATCATCTTTTGGGCGCCGCCGTCGGCGCCGATGTGCGCGACCCGAAAACCAACGACGTGATTGTCAAGCAAGGCAGGAAGTTTACCCGGCCCGTGTTGCGACAAATGGAGGCTGCGCGGGTCAAACAGGTCGCCATCGAGTGGGAGGATATCGTCGGACGCGTGGCGGCGCATGATATCATCCATTCGCAGACGAAAGAGGTCATCGTCGAGTGCAATCACGAAATAACCCGCGAAAAACTCGAGGCGATTCGAGAAAAGGGAATTCATCAAATCGAGGTTCTGTTCATCGACGAATCCAACATCGGTCCTTATCTACGCAATACCCTGCTCCAAGACCGCATTCGGGCGCCTCAGGATGCGATTTTAGAAATCTACCGACGTTTGCGTCCGGGCGACCCGCCGACGGTGGAGTCCGCGACTAATTTTTTCAATAACCTGTTTTTTAACCCCGACCGGTACGATCTCTCCAAGGTCGGCCGGCTAAAATTAAACCACCGTCTCAAACTCAACGTTCCTCTCGAGCAGGGCACCTTGCGCAAGGAAGATATCCTCGAGGTGGTGCGCTATCTGATGGAACTCAAGAATGGCAACGGTTCGGTGGACGATATCGATCACCTCGGTAACCGCCGGGTGCGCGCCGTTGGCGAGCTAGTGGAAAACCACTTTCGCGTCGGCCTGGTGCGCATGGAGCGGGCGATCAAAGAAAAAATGAGCCTGCAAGATATCGAAACCTTAATGCCCCAGGAGCTGATAAACTATAAGCCGGTATCGGCGGCGTTAAAGGAATTCTTCGGCTCGAGCCAGCTCTCTCAGTTTATGGATCAAACCAACCCGCTGTCCGAAATTACCCATAAACGGCGCTTGTCGGCGCTTGGTCCGGGCGGTTTGACGCGCGAGCGGGCCGGCTTCGAGGTGCGCGACGTGCACCCGACTCACTACGGCCGCGTCTGTCCCATTGAAACTCCCGAAGGACCCAACATCGGTCTCATCGCGTCGCTTACGACCTATGCCCGGGTCAATGAATATGGGTTTATCGAGACCCCCTATCGCGAGGTCGAGAACGGCCGGGTAACCGACCGCATCCGCTACCTTTCCGCGCTAGAGGAAGAGGATCACGTCATCGCCCAGGCCAACGCTCCCATCGACGGGCGCGGCACCTTTACGGCGGATCTGGTCTCGGCGCGAAAAGGCGGCGAGTTCGTCATGGCACGGCCGGAGGACGTGAATTTCATGGACGTGTCGCCGAACCAACTGGTCAGCGTCGCCGCTTCGTTGATTCCTTTCCTTGAAAACGATGACGCGAACCGGGCTTTGATGGGGTCGAATATGCAGCGCCAGGCGGTGCCGCTGCTGCGTACCGAAGCACCGCTGGTCGGCACCGGCATGGAAAAAACCGTCGCCCGGGATTCCGGCGTGACCGTGGTCGCGTTGCGCGACGGCGTGGTGGAAAGCGTCGATTCAACGCGCATTGTGGTAAAAGCCGATAAGACCTCCGGCGCCCGCGATACCGGAGTCGATATCTACAATCTGGTCAAGTACCAGCGCTCCAACCAGAATACTTGCATCAACCAACGCCCCATCGTGGTGGTGGGCGACCAGGTCAAAGCCGGCGACGTTATCGCCGATGGCCCCGCCACGGAAATGGGCGAGCTCGCGTTGGGGCGCAATGTGCTCGTGGCGCTCATGCCTTGGGGCGGCTATAACTTCGAAGATTCGATTCTAATTAGCGAGCGGGTGGTCAAAGAGGATATCTACACCTCGATCCACATCGAGGAGTTTGAATGCGTGTCCCGCGATACCAAGCTTGGTCCGGAGGAAGTGACTCGCGATATTCCAAATGTCGGCGACGAGGCGCTCACCGATCTCGATGAAAGTGGCATTATTCGCATCGGCGCTGAGGTCAAGGCTGGTGATATCCTGGTCGGAAAAATCACGCCGAAGGGGGAGACCCAGCTTTCGCCTGAGGAAAAACTCTTGCGCGCAATCTTCGGGGAAAAGGCTGGAGAAGTTCGTGATACTTCGCTGCGGGTTCCGCCGGGCGTCGAAGGCACCGTGATCAACGTGCGTATCTTTTCACGCAAGGGACTGGGTAAAGACGACCGCAGCAAGATCATCGAAGAGGAAGAGATCAGCCGTCTGCGCAAGGACCAGCATGACGAGATCCGTATTCTCCAGGAAGGCGCGCTCAGACGCCTCAAGAGGCTTTTGGTCGGCAAGACTTTGACCTCTCGTATAACGGACGATAATCGCAAAGTTCTGCTCAATAAGGGCCAGGACCTGACTGAGGAGGATCTCGATCAGCTGCCAATGAGCTATTGGGGCGAGATTCGGGTCGAGAGCGAATCCGCCGAGGCGGAATTGCATCGTATCGTCGACAGCACCGAGCAACAAGTCAAGTCGATCAAAGAGGTTTTTGAGAGCAAGATTGACAAGCTCAAAGGCGGCGACGAACTACCGCCGGGCGTCATCAAGATGGTCAAAGTGTTCGTGGCCATCAAACGCAAACTGCAGGTCGGCGATAAGATGGCGGGCCGTCATGGCAACAAGGGCGTAATTTCACGGATATTGCCCGAAGAGGACATGCCCTATCTTGAGGATGGCACGCCCGTAGACGTGGTGTTAAACCCGCTTGGCGTACCTTCACGCATGAACGTGGGGCAAATACTCGAGGCGCACCTGGGTTGGGCAGCGCGCAGTCTCGGACAGCAGATCGATGACTTGTTGCACGCGCACCGCCAGCAGGACGGCGACGCGCTCAAGCGCCGTATCAAGGAGTACTTGAATAGCAAAGATGCCGCAGAGCTCATCGACGGTGTAAAGGACCCCGACCTCGTCAAACTCGCCGAAAAGTACCGCGACGGCGTGCGCGTCGCATCGCCGGTTTTCGACGGCGCGGCCGAGGAGGAGATTTTCAACTTGCTGCGCAAAGCCGGTTTGCCGGCAACGGGGCAAGTCACGCTTTATGACGGACGGACCGGTCAACCCTTCGACGGCAAGGTGACGGTGGGGGTCATGTACATCATGAAGCTGCATCACCTCGTGGACGATAAAATTCACGCCCGCTCTACGGGACCCTATTCACTGGTCACCCAGCAGCCGTTGGGGGGCAAGGCCCAGTTCGGCGGCCAGCGGCTCGGTGAAATGGAAGTGTGGGCGCTGGAGGCTTATGGCGCCGCTTACACTCTGCAGGAGATGTTGACGGTAAAGTCCGACGACGTGGTCGGCCGCACGCGCATGTACGAAGCCATAGTCAAGGGTGACAACCTGTTGGAGCCCGGTCTGCCGGAGTCCTTCAACGTAATGGTGAAAGAGCTGCAAAGCTTGGGATTGGATATTGATTTAGTAGAGGAATAGTCTCTAGAGGCCCGCTAACCCCTGCGCGGCCAGACCGCGTAGACGGAGGTGCTTTGCTCATGGAAGACCTGTTCAATTTGTTCGAAAAGCCGAAGAACCCGTTGAGTTTCAACGCCATCAAAGTTTCCGTCGCTTCGCCGGAGAAAATTCGCTCCTGGTCGCATGGCGAAGTCAAGAAGCCCGAAACCATCAATTATCGGACTTTCAAGCCTGAGCGCGACGGCCTGTTTTGCGCCAAGATTTTCGGTCCGACCAAGGACTATGAGTGCAACTGCGGCAAGTACAAAAGAATGCGCCATCGGGGTGTGGTGTGCGAGAAGTGCGGCGTTGAAGTGATCCAGTCCAAGGTGCGGCGCGAACGCATGGGCCACATCGAGCTGGCGACCCCCGTAGTGCACATCTGGTTTCTCAAAAGCCTGCCGAGCCGCATCGGCGCGCTGCTCGATATGTCTCTCAAGGATATCGAGAAGGTGCTTTATTTCGAGTCGTATATCGTCGTCGATCCGGGCGAGACGCCCCTTGAACACAAGGAACTTTTAACCGATGCGCGTTACCGCAAAGCGATGGAAGAGTACGGCGGCAAGTTTGTCGCCGAAATGGGCGCGGAGGCGATACGCAAATTGCTCAAGTCGCTGGACGTGGCGAAACTGTCCGAAGAGCTGCACCAGGAGATGCGCAACGCCAACTCGGAAGTCCGGCGCAAAAAAATGGCCAAGCGGCTCAAGGTTCTGAACGCCTTCAAAAATTCCGGCAATCGCCCCGAGTGGATGGTGATGGAAGTGATTCCCGTGATTCCTCCGGACCTGCGCCCGCTGGTGCCGCTGGACGGCGGCCGCTTCGCGACCTCCGATCTTAACGACCTTTATCGCCGCGTCATCAACCGCAACAACCGGCTCAAACGGCTGATGGAGCTGAACGCGCCGGATATGATCATCCGCAATGAAAAGCGCATGCTGCAAGAGTCGGTGGACGCGCTGTTTGACAATGGACGGCGCGGCCGCGCCATTACCGGCCAAAATCGACGCCCGCTCAAGTCGCTGAGCGACATGCTGAAGGGAAAGACCGGCCGCTTTCGCCAGAACCTGTTGGGGAAGCGGGTGGATTATTCCGGTCGCTCCGTAATCGTGGTCGGCCCCGAGTTGCGTCTGCACCAGTGTGGTTTGCCGAAGAAAATGGCGCTCGAACTCTTCAAGCCATTTATCTACAACAAGCTCGAGGAACGGGGTCATGTCACCACCATCAAGAGCGCCAAGAAAATGGTGGAAAAGGAACGGCCCGAAGTTTGGGATATCCTCGATGAGGTCATTCGCGAGCATCCGGTGCTGCTCAATCGCGCGCCGACCTTGCATCGGCTCGGCATCCAGGCCTTCGAACCGATACTGATCGAAGGCAAGGCAATCCAGCTGCATCCATTGGTTTGCGCCGCCTATAACGCCGACTTCGACGGCGATCAAATGGCGGTGCATGTGCCGCTCTCGGTAGAGGCTCAGGTCGAAGCGCGGGCGCTGATGATGTCCACCAACAATATTCTCTCGCCCGCTAACGGCAAGCCGATCATCGTGCCAACCCAAGACATCGTATTGGGGCTTTACTACATGACGCGCGAGCGCTTGCGCATGAAAGGCAGCGGCCGCCTGTTTAGCAATCCGACGGAAGTGAGGATCGCCTACGACCAGAGTGAAGTCGACTTGCAAGCGCCGATTACCGTACGCATCAACGGCGAGCGGATCGATACGACGGTGGGGCGGGTTCTGCTCTACGACATCGTGCCGCCGATGATCCCGTTCAAGGAAGTGAACCGGGTGATGAAAAAGAAGGAGCTGGCGAATCTCATCGACATGAGCTACCGGCTTGCCGGCAATAAGGCAACGGTCATTCTCGCCGACCGGTTGAAGGATATCGGTTACCAAAACGCGACCCGGGCCGGCATTTCGATATCCATCAAGGACATGGTCATTCCACCGAGCAAAGAAGAACTGCTCAAAACCGCCCACGAAGACGTGCGCGAAATTGAGGAGCAATACAAGAACGGCCTTATCACCGATGGTGAGCGCTACAACAAAGTCGTCGATATCTGGGCTGAGGTCACCGACCGCATCGCCGACGAGATGTTGCGCGACCTCGGTACTGAGAAAGTCACCGATGATGACGGCAAGGAAATCTCGCTGCCGAGCTTCAACCCGATTTTCATGATGGCCGACTCTGGCGCGCGGGGCAGCGCCCAGCAGATTCGCCAGCTCGCCGGGATGCGCGGATTGATGGCGAAACCTTCGGGTGAAATCATCGAGACGCCGATTACCGCGAACTTTCGCGAGGGGCTTACCGTGCTGCAGTACTTTATCTCGACCCACGGCGCGCGCAAAGGCCTGGCGGATACGGCGCTAAAGACCGCCAACTCCGGCTATCTGACGCGCCGCCTCGTCGATGTGGCGCAGGATTCAGTCATATCGGAAGAGGATTGCGGCACTCTGGATGGCATCGAGATGACGCCGCTTATGGAAGGCGGCGAGGTCATCGAGCCGCTGGGCGACCGGGTGCTCGGACGGGTGGCGCTGGATGATGTCAAGGACCCATTTACGGGTGATACCATCGTCAACTCCAACCAGGAGATCGATGAAGAACTGGTGCAGCGCATCGAGGATGCCGGCCTGGAGCGGATCAAAATTCGTTCGGTGCTGACCTGCCAATCGAAGCGCGGGGTTTGCATCATGTGCTATGGTCGCGACCTGGGTCGGGGTCATATGGTCAACCCAGGGGAAGCCATCGGGGTCATTGCCGCGCAGTCCATCGGCGAGCCAGGAACGCAGTTGACCATGCGCACTTTCCATATCGGCGGCACGGCGAGCCGGCGGGCGGAACAAACCACCTTGGAATCGCGCAACGAAGGGTTTCTCAAATTCATTAATGTCAATACCGTCACAAACAAAGATGGCGATCTGGTGGTCATGAACCGCAACGGCGAAGTCGCCGTCATCGACTACCCCGAGGGTGATAAGGGACGCGAACGGGAACGCGAACGCTACCCCCTGGTCTACGGCGCGAAGCTGAAGAAGAAGGACGGCGCGAAAATCAAGGCGGCCGAGCTCGTGGCCGAGTGGGATCCCTATACGATCCCGATTCTCACCGAGGTGGGCGGTGTTGTCAAGTTCGGCGACGTGGTTGAAAACGTGACGATGAAGGATCAGGTAGACGAGCGCACCGGTCTGGCCACCAAGGTCATCACTGATTCCAAAGACGTGGGCAAACGGCCGCGGATCTCGATCAAGGATACGCACGGGCAAACGACCCGTCTCGGCGCGACCTCGGAAGCGCGTTACTTGCTACCGGTGGGAGCCCATATCAACGTTCAAGACGGACAAAGCGTCAACGCCGGCGACGTGCTCGCGAAGATACCACGGGAGACTACCAAGACGAAGGACATCACCGGCGGTTTGCCCAGGGTTGCGGAGCTCTTCGAAGCGCGCAAGCCGAAGGAATTTGCGGTGATCAGCGAAATCGATGGCGTGGTTACCTTCGGGAAAGATACCAAGGGCAAGCGCAAAGTCGTCGTGACCCCGGACGTCGGCGAGGCGAGAGAGTATTTGATTCCCAAGGGCAAGCATATCAGCGTGCATGACGGCGACCGCGTCCAGGCCGGTGAATCGTTGATGGACGGTTCATCCAACCCGCATGATATTCTAAACATTCTCGGCGAAAAAGCCTTGGCGAAATATCTGGTGGACGAAGTGCAGGAGATTTATCGCCTGCAGGGCGTGCGCATCAACGACAAGCACATCGAAGTCATCGTCCGCCAAATGCTGCGCCGCGTGCGCATCAAGGAAGTCGGCGATACCGAGTTTCTGATCGGAGACCAGGTGGAAAAATGGCGCTTCGACGAAGAAAACCAAAAGGCCATCGGCGCGGCCGGCAAGCCCGCCGTGGCGGAGCCTTTGCTGCTCGGCATCACCAAGGCGTCGCTCTCGACGGAGAGTTTTATCTCAGCGGCGTCGTTTCAGGAAACCACCAAAGTGCTTACGGAAGCCGCCATCCATGGCAAGGTCGACCTGCTGTGCGGACTCAAGGAAAACGTCATCATGGGGCGGCTTATCCCGGCTGGCACCGGCATAGCGAAGTACGCCAAAGCCGAGATCGAATTAGAGGAACCGGAGGAATCGGCCGGCGAGTATTCCGAGGCGGCGGAGGCTTAGAGTTTTGACATGGCAGGTAATATTTGGTAAAAACAAGAATTTTGGGGGAAAACTTCTGACCATCGTCATAGCAGTTAGAAAAACGACGCATTAGTATGCCTACGATCAACCAGCTAATCCGGGAAAGCCGGGAACAACAGCGGCGCAAGAATGCCGCCCCCGCTCTGCAGGGTTGTCCTCAGAAGCGCGGCGTCTGCACCCGCGTTTACACCTCAACGCCAAAAAAGCCGAACTCGGCGTTGCGCAAAGTGGCGCGTGTGCGCCTCACGAACGGGATCGAAGTTACTTCCTATATTCCCGGCGTGGGACACAACTTGCAGGAGCACTCCGTGGTACTGATTCGCGGCGGCCGTGTTAAAGACCTGCCGGGCGTGCGCTACCACATCATTCGCGGTACCTTGGATTCCATCGGCGTCCAGGAACGTAGACAGGGGCGCTCGAAGTACGGGGCGAAGAAACCAAAGTAGAGATTTATGCCGCGCAAGGGAGAAGTTAAGAAAAGAGAAGTGTTACCGGACCCCAAGTACGGTGACAAGCTGGTGGCGAAGTTCGTCAACACGGTTATGAGCCGCGGAAAGAAGAGCACCGCGGAAGCGATTCTGTACCGGTCGCTGGATATCGTCACCGCGAAAACCAAAGAGGACTCCTTGGGTGTGTTCAAGAGAGCTCTGGAAAACACTCGGCCGACGGTGGAAGTTCGCTCGCGGCGCGTCGGCGGCGCTACGTACCAGGTGCCGGTGGAAGTTCGCCCGCAGCGGCGGCTGTCGCTGAGCATGCGCTGGCTCATTCAATCCGCGCGCGATCGCAGCGAAAAGTCCATGGAAGAAAAACTCGCGGCGGAATTAATCGATGCCGCGAATAACCGCGGTACGGCAATCAAGAAAAAGGAAGATACCCATCGCATGGCGGAGGCCAACCGGGCGTTCGCGCATTATCGGTGGTAGCTGGATTCAGAGAGATGTGCTGGAAAAAAGGAGGCGGTCAACCCGCCTCCATTTTTTTCGGTGAATTGAGATGGCACGAACGGTTGCATTAGAGAAGACGCGCAATATCGGCATCATGGCCCATATCGACGCCGGTAAGACGACGACCACCGAGCGCATCCTGTATTACACCGGGGTCAGCTACAAAATCGGCGAGGTCCACGAGGGGACCGCCACCATGGACTGGATGGTGCAGGAACAGGAGCGCGGCATCACGATCACGTCGGCGGCGACTACCTGTTTCTGGCGCGACCACCGGGTCAACATCATCGATACGCCCGGTCACGTGGACTTCACCATCGAGGTAGAGCGATCGCTGAGGGTTTTGGACGGCGCCGTGGCGGTTTTTTGCTCGGTCGGGGGCGTCGAACCGCAAACGGAGACCGTGTGGCGGCAAGCGGACAAATACGGCGTGCCGCGCCTGGCCTTCGTCAACAAGATGGATCGCCTGGGGGCTGATTTTTTCCGCGTCGTGCAAATGATTCGTGACCGGCTCGGCGCCCATCCCGTGATCGTGCAGATTCCCATCGGCGCCGAAGAAAAATTTATCGGAATTGTCGACTTGATCTCGATGAAGGCGATGGTTTGGGAGGAGGAAAGTCTTGGAGCAAAATTTCACGAGGAACCGATTCCCGAGGGACTCAAGGCCCAGGCCGACGAACATCGTGAAAAACTGCTGGAAGCTGCCGCGGATTCTGATGAAAGCTTGATGGAGAAGTATCTAGAAGGAAAACCGATCAGCGAGGCGGAGCTGCGCGCCGCGGTGCGCAAGGCCACGCTGGCGCTGAAAATCGTGCCCGTGTTGTGCGGCTCGGCGTTCCGCAACAAGGGTGTGCAACCGATGCTCGATGCGGTGGTCGATTTTCTTCCTTCACCTATCGATATTCCCGCCGTGAAGGGTGTCAATCCCGATACGCAACAGATCGAAGAGCGGCCGGCCAAAGATGATGCGCCGTTTGCCGCGCTGGCTTTCAAGATAATGACCGATCCGTTCGTTGGGACACTGAGTTTTTTTCGCGTCTATTCGGGCTCGCTGACTTCCGGTTCGAGCGTCTACAACTCGACCAAGACTAAGCGCGAGCGCATTGGTCGCCTGCTCAAGATGCACGCTAACAAGCGGGAAGAAATCAAGGAGGTTTACGCCGGCGACATCGCCGCGGCGGTGGGGCTCAAGACCGCCACCACGGGCGACACGCTGTGCGACGAAAACCATCCCATCGTGCTCGAATCCATCGACTTCCCCGATCCCGTGATTTCCATTGCCATCGAGCCCAAGAGCAAAGCGGACCAAGAGAGACTCGGATTATCGCTGCAAAAGCTGGCCACCGAAGATCCTTCGTTTAAAGTCCGCACCGACGAAGAAACCGGACAGACGATCATTTCCGGCATGGGTGAGTTGCATTTGGAAATCATCGTCGATCGCCTGCTGCGCGAGTTCAACGTCGGCGCCAACGTCGGCAAACCGCAAGTGGCGTATAAGGAGACCATCCGCAAAGCGGTGGAGCAGCAAGGCAAATTTATCCGCCAGACCGGCGGCCGCGGCCAGTACGGTGACGTGTGGATCAAACTGGAGCCGCAGCAGCCGGGAGCCGGTTTTGAGTTTGTCGATGCCATTAAGGGCGGGTCGATCCCGCGCGAATATATTCCCGCCGCCGAAAAGGGTATCCGCGAGGCCACCGACAACGGTCCCTTGGCGGGATACCCGATGGTGGATGTCAAAGTAACGCTGTTCGACGGCAGCTACCACGACGTGGATTCTTCGGAAATCGCGTTCAAGATAGCGGGATCCATGGCATTCAAGGAGGCGGCGCGTAAGGCCAACCCGGTCTTGCTCGAGCCCATCATGACGGTGGAAGTGGTGGTGCCGGAGGACTTTATGGGCGATGTCATCGGCGATATCAGTGCGCGGCGGGGCAAAGTGTTGGGTATGGACACGCGCCCTGCGGCACAGGCCATCGATGCCCGGGTTCCGTTGGCGCAGATGTTTGGCTACGCCACGGATCTGCGCTCCATGACCCAGGGTCGTGCGACTTACACGATGCAGTTTTCTCATTATGAGCCGGTGCCAACGGCGGTAGCAGAAGGGATCGTCGCCAAATTCACCGGCAAGCCGGATGATAAAGTATGAATGAGAAGATAAGAATACGCCTGAAGGCCTATGACCACCGGGTGTTGGATCAATCGGTGGGTGAAATTGTCGAAACGGTTCGGCGCACAGGCGGCAGAGTGGCGGGCCCGATCCCGTTGCCGACGCGCATCGAACGATTCACCGTGAACCGATCGCCTCATGTCGACAAGAAGTCCAGAGATCAGTACGAGATTCGAACGCATAAACGGCTTCTCGATATTTTAGAGCCAACGCAACAGACCATCGACGCCCTGGGCAAGCTCGACATTGCCGCCGGCGTAGATGTGGAGATAAAACTACAATGACAAGAATGGAAAAGCGGAATAGTGGAATGATGCAACAACCGGGCGGAGCCCATTACTCCATTATTCCATCGTTCCGATGCTCCATATCTGAGTGGATCATATCATGACTGGTCTGATCGGTAGAAAACTCGGCATGACGCAGGTCTATAATCCCGAGGGGAATGTGATTCCCGTCACGGTGATCGAAACCGGGCCTTGCGTCGTCGTGCAAAAAAAAGAAACGTCTAAAGACGGCTACAACGCGCTGCAGGTCGGTTTTGGCAGCAAGAAGGCGCAACGGGTGAACAAAGCGCTCAAGGGGCATATGGCCAAGGCTGGCAAGGGCGCCTTTGAAGTGCTCAAGGAGTTTCGGCTCGACGACGTATCGCAGTTTGAGATCGGTCAAGAGATAAAGGCCGCCGATCTCTTCAAGGCCGGCGATCGCATCGATGTCGCGGGGACCTCGAAGGGGCATGGTTTCACCGGCGTGATGAAGCGCTGGTCCTTTGGCGGTTTTCCCGGGTCGCACGGCACCCATGAGTATTTCCGCCACGGTGGCTCCATCGGCAACAGGTCTTTCCCCGGCCGGGTCCGCAAAGGGAAAAAAATGGCGGGGCATTGGGGCGATGAGCGGGTCTCGGTGCAAAACATAGAGGTGGTGGATATTCGAACGGACGAGAATTTAGTGCTGGTACGAGGCGCCGTGCCCGGGGCTAAGCGCAGTCTGGTTGTTCTCAGCCGGGCGGCGAAGGGGTAATCGGATGGAAGTCAACGTTATCCAACCCGCTCTCAAAGAGGAAATTTTTAGCCTAAAGGCGCGCCCGCATTTGTTGCATCAGACGGTGCTCATGCAGCTTGCCAACCGGCGCGCCGGCACGGCGGCAACCAAGTCTAAAGGGTTCGTCAGGGGCGGTGGCAAAAAACCCTGGCGCCAAAAGGGCACGGGCCGGGCGCGCGCCGGCAGTATTCGCTCGCCGATCTGGGTTGGCGGCGGGACGATTTTCGGGCCGCAGCCGCGCGATTACTCTTATCGCATGCCGCGCACAGCGCGGCGCAAGGCATTGGTTTCGGCGCTGAGCTTAAAAAACCGCGACGGCAAAATTATCATCGTGGATAAGCTCGAGCCCGAACAGCCAAAGACCAAGATCATGGCGCAGGCGCTGGCGCAACTTAAGGTTCAGAGTGCGTTAATCGTCATTGCCGCAGCGGATGAAAGAATTGAACGCGCGGCGCGCAACTTGCCTAAAGTCAAGGTCCTGCGGGTCGACGGGTTGAACGTCTATGATCTCCTGCGCTATGAGCATCTTATTCTGACCGAAGGGGCGCTCAGGGCGATCGAAGAAAGGTTGGCCGCATGAAAGGGCCGCAGGAAATCATCCGGGCGCCGCTGGTTTCGGAAAAGGGAACATTACTGGCGGAGAGCGCGAACCAGGTGTTGTTCAAGGTTCGCCCCGAGGCCAACAAGATTGAAGTCAAAAAGGCCGTTGAAGCGCTTTTCAAGGTCAAGGTTGTCAAGGTTCGCATGGCGCGCTATTTGGGTAAAATTCGGCGTGTGGGCCGCAACATGGGCCGCCGTCCGGAATGGAAAAAGGCCTATGTGACGCTCAAAGAGGGCGACAAGATCGACTTTTTCGGCGGGGCATAAAGAGATCGAGTAATGGCAATACGAACTTACCGGCCCACCTCGGCGGGCATACGATTCAGAACCGGGCTTACCTTCGACGAAGTCACCAAGCGAAAGCCTGAGAAGGGACTTGTTGCGCCGCTAAAGCACAGCGGTGGGCGCAACAATACCGGGCGCATCACGGCGGATCATCGCGGCGGCGGGCATAAGCGACTTTATCGTTTGATCGATTTCAGACGGGACAAAAAAAATGTGCCCGCCAGAGTCGAAGCCATCGAATATGATCCCAATCGCTCGGCGCGCGTCGCGCTGTTGTGCTACGCCGACGGCGAGCGCCGTTATATCCTGGCGCCGGACCGGCTACGGGTTGGAAGTTCGGTTATCGCCGGCGACCACAACATCGATATTCAGCCGGGAAATTCGTTGCCGTTAAAGTTTATCCCGGTGGGCACGGTGGTGCATAATATCGAGCTCAAAATCGGCAAAGGTGGGCAGCTCGCGCGCAGCGCCGGGGCCGGCGCCCAATTAATGGCCAAGGAAGGGTCGTACGCATTGATCAAACTTCCTTCGGGGGAGTTGCGCAATGTTTTGGCCGAGTGCCGGGCAACCGTGGGACAGATTGGCAATCTGGAGCAAGAAAATATTTCCTGGGGCAAGGCTGGGAGAAGGCGCTGGCTCGGGCGCCGCTCGGTCACCCGCGGCATCGCCAAGAATCCCGTGGACCATCCCCATGGCGGCGGCGAAGGAAGATCCAAGGGCAATCATCCGATGACGCCCTGGGGCAAGCCGACCAAAGGCTATAAAACGAGAAAAAATCATGCCTCTGACAAGTACATCGTGCAGGGCAGAAAGGCGAAGTAAGATGGCGCGCTCGGTTAAGAAAGGGCCGTTTATCGACGAGCATTTAGCAAAAAAGATCGCTGCGATGACCGAATCGCGCCAGAAGCAGGTAGTGCGCACCTGGTCGCGCCGTTCGACGATTACGCCGGAAATGGTCGGTATCACTATCGGCGTACATAATGGCAGAAAATTCATTCCGGTGTTCGTCACGGAGAATATGGTGGGGCACAAGCTCGGCGAGTTCTCGCCGACCAGAACGTTTTTCGCCCACTCGGGAGACCGCAAAGCGGAGGCGAAGGAGACAACGGGTGTGCCCAGAGCGGCTCCTGGGGCCGCCCCGGCGGCGCCTACGGCGCCAGCCGCCCCGGCCAAGAGTTAGGCATCCCGGCATCGTGAATGTGAACTGAGCGGTCTTATGGAAACAAAAGCGGTTACAAAATTTCTCCGTATTTCGCCGCGCAAAGTGCGCCTGGTGGTGGACCAGATTCGCGGCAAAGCAGTCGAAGATGCGCTCAATATTCTTAAATTCGTGCCCAAGCGTTCCGCCGCCCCGGTGGCGAAGACTTTGCGCGCGGCGGTGGCCAACGCCGAGAGCACCCAGAACGTCGACGTGGACCGGCTCTATGTCAAAGAGGTCGTCGTGAACGAAGGCGGGATGTGGAAACGGTTTATGCCGCGGGCCCATGGCAGGGCGACGAGCATTCGCAAGCGGCTCAGCCACGTCACCATCGT
The DNA here is from genome assembly GCA_036555515.1 of Binatia bacterium. Lineage (GTDB taxonomy): Bacteria > Desulfobacterota > Binatia > UBA9968 > UBA9968 > DATACQ01. The sequence continues at coordinate 24,669 of DATBLC010000296.1, read as the reverse complement.
GCTGGATGAAGCCGGCGAGAGGAGATAAGGGCTAATGGGACAGAAAACACATCCAAAAGTTTTTCGTCTCGGCGTCATTGAATCGTGGGACTCCAAATGGTTCTCGCGCAATGACTATGCCAAGCTGCTGCATGAAGATTTTCGCGTCAAGAATTTCCTAAAGACTCGGCTCTATCACGCCGGCATCTCTAAGATCGAAATCGAACGGGCGGCGAGCAAGGCTAAGATCAATATCTATACATCGCGTCCCGGCATCGTCATCGGCAAGAAGGGCGCGGAAATCGAAAAGCTCAAAGAAGAGATCACCAAGCTCACCCAGCGCGAGACCTACATCAATATTCACGAGGTGCGCCGGCCCGATCTCGATGCCCAGCTGGTTTCTGAAAACGTCGCGCTCCAATTGGAGCGCCGCGTGGCCTTTCGCCGCGCCATGAAAGAAAGCGTTTCCCGCGCCATGCGCATGGGCGCGCAGGGAGTTAAAATTCAGTGCGCCGGGAGGCTCGGGGGATCGGAAATTGCCCGCACGGAGTGGTATCGCGAAGGGCGGGTGCCGCTGCACACGCTCAGGGCGGATGTCAATTACGGATTCGCCGAGGCGCGTACGACTTACGGCGTCATCGGCGTCAAGGCTTGGATTTTTAGAGGCGAGGTTTTGACCGAGGAAGAAGAGCAACAAAAGGCGATGCTGGGCGGGTAATACGGCAGCGAACAGATAGTAACCACAGAAAAATTTTGCGCGTCCTATGCTTGAACCAAAGAAAGTTAAATACCGCAAATTGCAGAAGGGCCGGCGGCGCGGCACCGCTTATCGCGGCTCTACGCTGGCTTTCGGCGATTTCGGCCTTAAAGCTATAGATCGCGGCTGGATGAGCGCGCGCGAGATCGAGGCAGCGCGCGTCGCGCTGACTCGCTATCTCAAACGCGGCGGCAAAGTCTGGATTCGCATTTTCCCTGACAAGCCGCTGACCAAGAAACCGCTTGAAACGCGCATGGGGAAGGGCAAGGGCTCGCCGGAGATGTGGGTAGCGGTGATTCAGCCGGGCCGGATTCTGTTTGAAATGGAAGGCGTCGAAGCGTCCCTTGCGCGTGAAGCTTTTCGTCTGGCCGGGCACAAACTGTCGATCCCGACGGTCATGGTGGAACGCAGAGGATTGGTCCATGGAAGCTAAGGAATTGCGCGATTTGAGCGCCGATGACTTAACGCGTAAGCGCGGCGAGCTACGCGAGGAGATCAGCCATTTGAAGCTCAAGCGCGCCACTGGCCGTTTGGACAATCCGATGCAGTTGCGTAAAACCAAGCGGGATTTGGCCCGCCTGGAGACGGTGTTGCGAGAAAAGGAAATCCGGGGAGAGAAAGGCGCGGCATGACTAAGCGCGGGTTGAGAAAAGAACGCAGCGGTATAGTGGTCAGCGACCGGATGCAAAAAACGGTGGTCGTGTCCGTAGAGCGCACTGTTACGCACCCGAGGTACATGAAGATTCGTCGTCGCCGAACCCAGGTGAAAGCCCACGATGAGAGTAATCAGTGCCATGTGGGTGACCGAGTAGTGATCGTCGAGTGCCGACCGGTCAGCCGCGATAAACGCTGGCGGGTAAGCAAGATCCTGGAGCGCTCTCGAAGCGCGGAAGCGGAGTCCCCGGCGCAGGCCACCGCCTGACTCAGCCGGGCCAGCTGCTTCGAAGGTGATTGGTGATTCATGATTCAGATGCGAACGGTGTTGGATGTGGCGGATAATTCGGGAGCGCGCAAAGTCCAGTGCATTAAGGTGCTCGGTGGCAGCAAGCGGAAATATGCCTCTATTGGCGATATCATCGTCGTTTCGGTCAAGGAGGCCATTCCCAACGCCAAGGTCAAAAAGGGTGAAGTCATGAAGGCCGTGGTGGTGCGCACCGCGAAAGAGATCGGACGCTCCGACGGAAGCTATATTCGCTTCGATAACAATTCGGCGGTGTTGATCGACAACCAGAAGGAACCTGTGGGGACCCGGATTTTCGGCCCCGTGGCGCGTGAACTCAGGGCGAAGCGGTTTATGAAAATCATATCCCTCGCGCCCGAGGTGCTCTAGCCGAAAACTAGGAGATGGGGCGCGTGCAAATACGCAAAAACGACAGCGTCATGGTGATCGCCGGAAGGGAGCGCGGCAAGACCGGTAAGGTACTGCGCGTGCTGCCGGAAAAGGGTGCTTTGATCATTGAAAGAGTCAATTTGGTCAAACGTCACAGCAAGCCGCGCGGCCCGCAACAGCCCGGCGGCATCGTCGAAAAGGAAGCCTCCATCCACGCCTCGAACATCATGATCATGTGTGATAAATGCAACGCGCCGGTGCGCATCGGACACAAGCAACTGGGCGATGGTAAGAAGATTCGCATCTGCCGGCGCTGCGGTGAAGCTCTGGATTAGTGACAAGACCATGGCACGTTTGAAAAATAAATATCAGAACGAAGTCGTGCCGGCCATGATCAAGGAGTTCGGCTACAAGAACGCCATGCAGGTGCCGAGGCTGGAGAAAATTACAATTAACGTCGGCATCGGTGAGGCGACGCAGAATGTCAAGGCGGTCGACGCAGCGGCGGCCGAGATTGCGGCCATCGCCGGGCAAAAACCAGTGGTGACGCGGGCCAAAAAGGCCATCGCTAACTTCAAGTTGCGCGAAGGCATGCCCATCGGTTGCATGGTAACCTTGCGACGCGAGCACATGTTTGAGTTTCTCGACCGTCTCATCCACGTCGCGCTTCCTAGAGTCCGCGACTTCAAAGGGGTGTCGGATCGCTCCTTTGACGGCCGCGGCAATTATTCGCTGGGCTTGAGGGAGCAGATTATCTTCCCCGAGATTCAAGCCGATAAAGTCGAAAAAAGCAGGGGGATGACAATCTCGATCAGCACCACGGCGCGGACGGACCAGGAGGGCAGAGCGCTGCTCAGATATATGGGGATGCCGTTCGCGGGCTAACACGGGGGAAATACCATTGGCGAAGACATGTCTTAGAATCAAGGCGGAGCGGCCGAACAAGTTCAAAGTGAGGGAATATAACCGTTGCCCGCTGTGCGGCCGGGCGCGGGCTTTTTATCGGCGTTTTCGCATGTGCCGGCTTTGTTTGCGAGATCACGCGCGTAAAGGGCATGTTCCGGGCCTCATCAAGGCAAGCTGGTAAGCAGCGGAGAATATCATGGCAATGACAGATCCAATCGCGGACATGTTGACGAGAATCCGCAATGCCTCGCGGGCGCGCCACCAGAGGGTCGCCGTGCCGTGGTCGCGGGTGAAAGAAAACATCGCCAAGATTTTGGTTCAAGAAGGTTATTTGAAGGATCACAAAAAGGCCAAAGCGCCGCTCGGCGGCGGCGACGACTTGATAATTCAGCTCAAATTCGACCACGAAAACCGCCCGGTGATTGCCGGCTTGGTGCGGGTGAGCACCCCGGGACGTCGGGTTTATGTCGGCGCCCAAGAAGTCACGCCGATTCGCAAGGGTCTCGGCATTAACGTCCTGTCCACGCCGAAGGGCATCTTGGCAGATCGCGAAGCGCTAAGGGCGAAGGTCGGCGGCGAGTTGCTCTGTTCGGTTTGGTAGGATCAGGAGACGTATAGTGTCGCGCATAGGAAAGCTTCCCATAACTATTCCCGCGGGAGTCAAAATCGCCGTCGATGCCAATGCTGTCCGCTTGGAAGGGCCGAAGGGGAAGCTCGAGTCGGCGCTTCCCGCCGGCGTCGCTGTGAAAGTCGAAGGCAACGTGGTGCGCGTGGAACGGGCCTCCGACGACCGCAAGATGCGCGAGCTGCATGGGCTCACGCGCAAGCTCATCGCCAACATGACGCAGGGGGTGAGCCAGGGATTTAACCGCGTTCTCGACATCAACGGCGTGGGTTATCGCGCCGAGGTTAGGGGCCAAGAGATCCATATGACTCTGGGTTATTCCCACCCTGTGGTTTTTCCCCTCCCAGCCGGCGTTACGGCCAGCGTCGAGCGCCAAGTTGTGATTACCTTGAGTGGGGCGGACCGGCAGTTGATCGGTGAGATGGCGGCTAAGATCCGCAGTTTGCGGCCCCCCGAACCATACAAGGGTAAAGGGATCAAGTACCGCGAGGAAGTGATACGGCGTAAAGCCGGCAAAGCCGTGGGCTCCGCCGGCGCCTAAACAGCAGAGGTTAGACGATGGCACGTGATTACAGAAGTGCAGCGCGGCTCGGCCGCAAGGAGCGGGTGCGCAAAAATGTCAAAGGCACTGATTCGCGGCCGAGGGTTTGCGTTTATCGCAGCAACAAACATATTTACGCTCAGGTCATCTCCGACCAGACAGGCGCGACCTTGGTTTCTGCATCGACTCTTTCCGGCGGGGCTGAAGCCACGGCGAAAAAGCCCAAGGGCATAGAGGCGGCCAAGCAGGTGGGATTAGCTCTGGCACAAAAATGCAAAGAAAAGGATATCACTCGGGTGATCTTCGATCGTAACGGGTTTCTGTTCCACGGCCAGGTAAAGGCGGTGGCCGACGGCGCCCGCGCGGGCGGACTTGAGTTTTAACCGCAGAGCGAAAGACGAGGTAGCATTGGAACGAATCGATCCCCAGGGACTGGAACTAAAAGAGAAAGTCGTCCACATCAGCCGGGTGGCCAAGGTCGTGAAAGGCGGCCGCCGATTTAGTTTTAGCGCGCTGATAGTCGTGGGCGATAATCAATCAGTGGTCGGCTATGGGCTCGGCAAAGCCAACGAGGTGCCGGAAGCGATTCGCAAGGGCCTGGAGCAGGCGAAAAAAAACTTGATCCGGGTGCCGGTTGAGGAGGGCACGATTCCGTTCGAAGTGACCGGGCGGTTCGGCGCCGGCTACGTAATGCTCAAGCCGGCTTCCGACGGAACCGGGGTGATCGCCGGCGGCGGCGTGCGCGCCGTGGTCGAAGCGGCGGGGATTCAAAATATCTTGACCAAGTGTCTCGGCTCCAACAATCCGCATAATATGGTCAAGGCGACCTTCGAAGCGCTGCGCGATCTACGCGCGCCTCAAGAGATCGCAGAGCGTAGAGGCAAAGCATTGGCGGAGATTCGCTTATCATGAAACTCTCAGAACTTTCACCGGCCCCGGGTTCGAGCAAAAAACGCAAACGGGTCGGACGCGGCGATGGCTCCGGCCACGGCAAAACATCGTGCCGCGGGCACAAGGGGCAAGGGGCACGTTCCGGCGGCGGGACGCGTCCTGGTTTCGAAGGCGGCCAGATGCCGTTACAGCGGCGTCTACCGAAGCGGGGATTTCATAATCCTTTCAGGGTTAGTATGGCCATCGTTAACCTTGATCAGTTGGAAAATTTCGCAGAGGGCAGCGAAGTGACGCCCGCCGCATTGGCGGAGCGCGGCTTGGTTAGTGGCAAAAAGCGGCGCGTTAAAATACTCGGCGATGGTGCGCTCTCCAAGGCGTTAACCATCAAGGCCCATGGATTTTCCGCCAAAGCCAAAGAAAAAATCGAGGCCTCAGGCGGCAAAGTGGAGTTGATCGCCGTCCATGCTTAGCGGTTTTCAAAACGTTTCGAGAATTCCAGAGCTCAGGCGCCGGGTGCTTTTTACCCTGGGGATGCTCGCGGTTTATCGCCTTGGCGTGCATGTGCCGACGCCGGGAATCGACCGCCAGGCGATGGCCGCCTTTTTTGAGCAGCAAAAGGACAATTTGCTCGGTTTTCTCAACCTGTTCTCCGGTGGCGCATTGGAGCAGTTTTCGGTTTTTTCACTGGGGATCATGCCGTACATCAGCGCTTCTATTATTCTGCAGTTGCTGACCGTCGTTTTCCCCTATCTTGAGCGGCTTTCCAAAGAAGGCGAAGTGGGCCGGCGCAAAATCACCCAGTATACGCGTTATGGCACGATCGTGCTTTCGATCATTCAGGGCATGATGATCAGTATCGGCCTGGAGGGGACCCGAGGTCCCGGCGGCTTCGGTCTGGTTTTAGAGCCGGGGTGGCACTTCCGTATCATGACCGTGATTACACTCACGTCAGGGACCGCCTTTATCATGTGGCTCGGCGAGCAAATTACCGAGCGCGGCATCGGCAACGGCATTTCTTTGATCATTTTTGCCGGCATCGTGGCCGGCATGCCAAGCGCCGTCTCGACGACTTTTCAGTTCGTGCGCGAAGGCGAAATGGGCGCGCTTGTAGCCCTATTACTGCTCGTGCTTGCGGTGGTTCTGGTGGGCGCGATCATTTTTGTCGAGCGCGGCCAAAGGCGTATCCCCGTACAGTATGCCAAGCGCGTGGTGGGGCGAAAAATGTACGGCGGCATGAGTTCCCACTTGCCGCTCAAAGTGAATACGGCCAACGTCATCCCGCCAATTTTTGCATCCTCACTGCTGATATTTCCGGCTACCGCGGCACAATTCGCCAATTATCCCTTTGTCCAAACCATCGCCGGTTACCTGGCGCCGGGACAATGGCTTCACGATATCGCGTTCGCAGTATTGATCATTTTTTTCGCATTCTTTTATACCGCCATCGTTTTCAATCCAACGGATGTCGCCGAAAACATGAAAAAGGCCGGCGGCTATATACCCGGCATCCGCCCCGGTCAGAAGACTGCGGAATATATTGAAAGAGTGCTTTCGCGGATAACTCTGAGTGGATCGATTTACCTGGTCATCGTATGTCTTTTGCCGACGATGCTGATTGCCCAGTTCAACGTGCCTTTTTATCTGGGCGGCACGGCGCTGTTGATCGTCGTCGGAGTCGCCCTCGACACCGTCGCTCAGATTGAGACCCACTTGATTACCCGCAGTTATGAAGGTTTCATGAAGCGTGGGCGTTTGCGCGGGAGAAGGGGATAAGGGTTGGCCGGAATTCGTGTTGTTTTGCTCGGTCCGCCGGGGGCGGGAAAGGGAACGCAGGCGAAATTGCTCCAGGAAATGTTTGAGGCCTGCCAGGTCTCCACGGGCGATATTCTCAGAAAAGCGGTGGCGGATAAAACCCCTTTGGGTGAGGAAGCGGCCGGCTATATCAACCGTGGTGCGTTGGTGCCCGATGGCGTGATCCTGAACTTGGTTGCCGAGCGAGTTAGAGAAAAGGATTGCGAAAAAGGCTTTTTGCTCGATGGCTTTCCCAGGACCCTAGCGCAAGCCGACGGCTTGCAGAAGATACTTGAGCGGTCGTTGCTTGAGTTGGATTGCGTAGTGTCCGTGCGGGTGCCGACCGAGGTCATAATCGAGCGGTTGTCGGGGCGGCGCACCTGCAAAGACTGCGGCGCGATGTATCACGTCGTCTTCGGCCCGCCCAAGAAATCCGGTGTTTGCGACAAATGCGGCGGCGACTTGTACCAGCGCGAGGACGACCGAGAAGAGACCATTGCGGCGCGCTTGAAAGTTTACGAAGATCAGACCGCGCCGCTGATTGAGTATTACCGGGAACAAGGCCTGTTGCGGGAAATCGACGGCGTCGGCAGCGTCGACGAAATTCGCCGCCGGGTGATCGAGGCCCTGGGAGAGCTGGTGCAGTGATCGCGCTCAAGTCGGCTCGAGAAATCGAGGTTATGAGGCGCGCTAACATCATTGTCGCGGAGGTGCTGCGGGAGTTAAAAGAAAGGGTGGCCCCTGGCGTCACGACCTTGGAGCTGGACGCCATTGCGGAGGAGTTGACCTTAAAAAAGAACGCTATACCCGCGTTCAAGGGTTATAACGTAGCGGGGCGAGTTTATCCCCGCTGCCTGTGCGCGTCGGTCAACGAGGAAATTGTTCACGGCATTCCGACGAACCGGGCGCTTCGGGAAGGAGACATCATCGGTCTGGACTACGGCGTGATTTACGACGGCTTTTACGGTGATTCCGCCGTTACCGTCGGCGTCGGGCGAGTGAGCGACGAAGCACGGCGGCTGATGGAGGTTACAGAGATCGCGCTGCACAAAGGCATCGAGCAGCTTCACGATGGCAAACGGCTCGGCGATCTCGGTCACGCCATACAACAGGTCGCCGAAAACGCCGGCTATTCTGTGGTCCGTGCCTTCGTCGGCCATGGCATCGGTAGGAGACTGCATGAGGAGCCGCCGGTACCCAACTACGGGGAGCCCGACCGCGGCATTCGTTTGCGCGAAGGCATGGTTCTGGCGATCGAACCCATGGTGAACGTGGGTGGCTACGAAGTAGAGATAAAAGAAGACGGTTGGACGGCGGTGACCAGGGACGGAAGCCTGGCGGCTCACTTTGAGCATTCTGTCGCCATAACCAGGGACGGCCCGATAATTTTGAGTCAATTATAACCCGTATATGACAACGCGAAGCCTTTATGCCTAAAGAAGACGCCATCGAAGTTACCGGCACCGTACTTGAAACGCTTCCCAACGCCATGTTTCGCGTGGAGTTGGACAACGGGCATAAAGTGCTCGCGCATATTTCTGGCAAGATGCGCATGCATTACATAAAGATTCTACCGGGAGACAAGGTCAAAATCGAGCTGTCGCCCTACGATTTGGCGCGCGGCCGAATTATTTTTCGAGAACGGTAACACGGGAGCCATCGTGAAGGTTAGAGCTTCGGTTAAAAAGATTTGCAGCAAGTGTAAAGTGATTCGCCGCAGGGGGGTGGTGCGGGTATTGTGCGTCAACACCAAGCATAAACAGCGGCAAGGCTGACGGGAACTATAAACAGGGTTCAAGACGTTCAAACCGTTGAAGTCGTTCAAACCGTTCAAGCCCCCACCTCTGTCCTCCCCCGCGACGCGGGGGAGGATGAAGGAGGGGGTTGGAACGATTGGAACTTTTTGAACGACTTGAACGGCAAGTTTCTATTTAAAGGGGTAATACAATGGCACGAATCGCAGGCGTGGATTTGCCCAAGAGCAAACGAATGGAAGTCGCGCTGACCTATATCTATGGCATCGGGCGCCGGGTCTCGCGAAAAATTCTGGAGCAAGCCGGGATTTCTCCGGATCTCAAGAGTGACGACCTTTCCGATGACGATGTGGTCAAGATCCGCCAGATCCTCGATCAAGGTTACAAAGTCGAGGGCGATCTCAGGCGCGATATCACGGCGAATATCAAGCGCCATATCGACATGGGCTCTTACCGCGGGCAGCGCCATCGCAAAAACCTGCCGGTGCGCGGGCAGCGCACCCATACCAATGCGCGCACGCGCAAAGGGCCGCGCAAAACCGTCGCGGGCAAGAAGCAGGCGCCATCTAAAGGCTAAATGGGCCAGGCGGGTTGACCAAAACTAGGAGAAATTGATGGCAAAAGCGGACGAGACCACGGAAGCTAAACAAGAGAAAAAGCCCGAAAGCGAGGCGGAGCAAAAAGCCGCGGAGCGCGCGGCGCGCAGGCGGCGGGGGCGGAAAAATATCGCCGAAGGCGTGGTGCATATTCATTCGACCTTCAACAACACCATCGTTACGATTACCGACTATCAAGGCAACGTGATCTCGTGGGCCAGTGCGGGGGCGATGGGCTTCAAGGGCTCGCGCAAAGGGACTCCGTTCGCGGCCCAACAGGCAGCGGATAGCGCCGCCAAGAAAGCGATGGATCACGGGCTGCGCAGCGTGCAAATTTTCGTGCGCGGCCCGGGCGCGGGCCGCGAGTCGGCCCTGCGCGCGCTGCAATCGGCGGGCATCAATATCAGTTTGATCAAGGACGTGACGCCGATTCCGCACAACGGCTGCCGCCCGCCGAAGCGCCGGCGGGTTTGACGAGCCACAAGGAGGTAGTATTGGCTAGATATACAGACTCGGTGTGCCGGCTTTGCCGGCGCGAAAACTTGAAGCTCTTTCTCAAGGGAGAGCGCTGCTACACCGACAAGTGCGCCATCGAAAGGCGCAACTACCCGCCGGGGCAGCATGGCCAGGCGCGCAAGAAATTTTCCGAATATAGCATTCAGCTGCGCGAGAAACAAAAGGTCAAGCGGATGTACGGCCTTTTGGAAAATCAGTTCCGCCGCACCTTCGCCCAGGCGGCGCGGACCAAGGGTATCACCGGCGAGACCCTGCTGGTGCTGTTGGAACGGCGGCTCGATAACGTCGCCTACCGGTTGGGATTTGCCAGCTCGCGGGCGGAAGCGCGCACGCTGGTGCGCCATGGCCATGTCTTGGTTAATGGGCGTAAAGTCAACATCCCGTCTTACATCGTGCGCGTGGGAGACATGGTATCGGTGAAAGAGCAGAGCCGCCAGATCACGCGGATTCTGTCAGCGATGGAAGGGGCGCAGCGCCGTGGGGTGCCAGACTGGGCCGAACTGGACCGCGACACGTGCAGCGGGCGCATCAAATTATTGCCCACCCGAAGCGATATCACGATGCCCATTAACGAAAAGCTGATCGTCGAATTGTATTCGAAATAACCTTCGGGTGGCGGGGGAAATTATGTCCACAACGTACAGGCATTGGACGGAATTGATCAAACCCAAAAAATTGGAGGTGGAAGAATCAACGCTGACGCCGACCTACGGCAGGTTTCACGCCGAGCCATTCGAGCGCGGCTTCGGCCAAACCATCGGCAATTCGCTCAGACGCATCCTGCTTTCTTCGCTGATGGGGGCGTCCATTGTCGCGGTGCGCATCAAGGGAATACTCCATGAATTCTCCACGGTCTCGGGGGTCACCGAGGATGTCGCCGATATCATTCTCAATCTCAAGGAAGTTCGTTTTCGGATGAGCGAGGGCGAGGCGCAGACACTCAAGATTGACGCCAAGGGGCCGGGAGTGGTGCAGGCCGAGGACATCATCGCGCCGCCCAGCGTGGAAATTTTAAACCCGGGCCAAAAAATTGCGACGCTCTCCCGCGACGCCAAGCTCGAGATGGAGATGACCCTGAAGATGGGTCGTGGATACGTGCCGGCGGAACGTAACAAGGAAGAGGGCGCGCCGGTGGACACTATTTTTATCGACGCGGTGTTCTCGCCCGTGCACAAAGTCAATTTCAACGTGACCAATGCCCGGGTCGGACAACGGACGGATTATGACCGGATCGTCTTTGAGGTGCACACCGACGGCAGCGTTAAACCGGACGACGCCATGGCCTACGCCGCGAAGATTCTGCAAGACCAGGTGGGGATTTTCGTCAACTTCCAGGATGAGCCGCGTCCAGAGCAGCGCGATGACGGCCCGTCGATTCCGCTCAATGATCATCTGTTTAAGAGCGTCGACGAATTGGAGTTTTCCGTGCGCTCGCAAAACTGCCTGCAAAACGCCGATATCAAGTATATTGGCGAGCTGGTGCAGAAGTCCGAACAAGAAATGCTCAAGACCAAAAATTTCGGCCATAAGTCACTCAACGAGATCAAGGAAATTCTGCGCGAGATGGGGCTAGAACTGGGCATGAGGGTCGAGCACTTCCCGAGCCGCGAGGAAATCGAAGCGCGCAAGCGCGCCGCCGAAAAGGAGTCGGCCTGAACCATGCGCCATCAAAAGTCAGGACGCAAACTGAACCGGTCGGCAAGCCACCGTTGGGCACTGATGCGCAATATGATCACATCGCTGTTGCGCGCTGAGAAGATCAAGACCACCGATGCGAAGGCCAAGGAGTTGAGACGCTGGGCGGATAGGGTAATAACGCTTGGCAAGCAGGGGACGCTGCACGCGCGCCGCCAGGTTCTAGCGATCGTCCAGGACAAAGCGGTAGTGAGTAAACTCTTCGACACCATCGCACCCCGTTTCAAGGACCGTCCAGGCGGTTACACGCGTATCGTCAAGCTCGGCATCCGCCGTGGCGATGCCGCGCCGGTTTCGATCATCGAGCTGGTTGGCAGCGAGGCTCCTTCGGGAGGGCAGAAGATCGGCAGAAGGGCGCGCCGGCGACAAGCGGCCGCCCAAGCAGCGGCGGCTTAGCGGCGTTCCGCACCGCGGTTCAAAGGTCAAGGTTTAAGGCTCAACGTTCCGAGATCAACCCGAATCCTTAAACTGTAGACCTTGGACTCTCGCTTAACGCCGCCACGATTTGTTCAGAACTTCATAATTTTTGCGCAACCCCTATCCGTGACCAGTAATTCGGCCGCTGGTAGTGGTGCAGTTTGGCAAGATCCATCGCTTCGTCAGATTGTGTGAAAACTCTTTAGGAGCTCTTCGGCGAAGCTCAGGATAGACTTTGCGAGAAATCCACTACCCGGGGCCGCTCGGCAGGTTTTCCTTACATCGACAATCGTGGTAATGAAGCGCAATGAGAGGGCTCATATGGCCGTGTTTTGCCGTTCGTTGCGAGATTTTTTGAAAATCGATTTGGATGACGGCGCCGTCGCTAAGCTCCCTTGGCGCGATCTCGGCAAGGGCTTGTTTATGGCGCGCCTGGCACGGGAGGGCCGCCGCGAATTGGTGCTTTACCGCATTCGCGCTGACGCCAATCCGGACGCCTTCTTGAAGCATGAACATATCGGCGGCGAGATCTACCTGGTTCTCAAAGGGCGGATCGCCGACGAGACCGGCGAATACCGGGAGGGGGATATTGTATTTTTAGACGCAAAATCGGTGCATACGCCGCGCGCCATCGGCGAGACCTTGGTGTTGGTCTTGTGGCCGGAGGGCGTGCGCATTATCAACGAGGGAGAGGTGCAATCGAGTCCGAGCTAGGCGGAATTTTTTCACAAGACTAGCGTCGCTTCAAGAGACGAGCCCTTACGATCGGTTTCTCTTCAAAATTCAATGTTCAAGGATCAAGTTGTAGAAAACCGGTGGTGCAAATTCGGTATCGAGACCTTGAACCTTGAACATTAAACCAAATCTCTAGGAGGTTTTCATGGCGAGGTTAGGCTTCATCGGCACTGGCGGCATGGGTAGCGGCATGGCGGCAAATCTGCTCAAAGCCGGGCATAGTCTGGTCATCAACGATTTGCGCCGCGAGCAAGGCAAGGCGTTAGAGGACAGCGGCGCGGTATTTAAAGAGACCCCCAAGGCTGTGGCGGAATCCTCCGATATCGTGCTATCCATGCTGCCCTACAACGAAGCGGTGCGCGCGGTCGGACTGGGCCAAGGGGGCCTACGCGAAGCCGGCCGCGGCGCCAAGCTGTGGATCGACTTCAGCAGTATCGACAAGAAAACCATAGTGCATGTCAACGCGGAGCTTTCGAAACAAGGCTGGACCGTCCTCGACGGTTCCGCCGGTGGGGTCGAAGAGGCGGCAGCCGCCGGGACTTTATCGCTCTGGATTTCAGGGCCGAAGCCGCTCTTCGATGAGCATCAGCCGGTGTTTAGAGCAATGGGCAATAAAGTCCTTTACGTCGGCGAGCTTGGCAATGCCAAGCTGGTGAAAAACGCCATGGCGATGTTCGCCGCAGTGCAGCATTTGAGCCTGGCGGAAATCTGCGCTTGGCTCAAGAAAGGCGGCTTAACCGAAGAAACCTTTCGCAGCATTCTGAAAAATTCCCAGCAGGACTCCGTTGCCATCGACCGAATTATGGAAATCATCGTAAGCCGCAAATTCAAACCGCGCAAGTCATGGATGCCCAAGGATGTCGGCTTTGGTCTCGACATGGCGCGCGAGATGGAAGTTCCCATGCCTTTCGTCGCGCTGGCGTATCAGTTGTTTTCGATTGCCCAGGCCATGGGGAAGGACGGCTACGAAGCGACCGGAATCGCTTGCAACGTTTATGACGTGATCACCGGCGTGAAAAATGCTTGAGGAATATAGTTGGTTCAACCGGAACGAATTTCCCGCTTTCTCAGTTACCTCTTGCGCCATCGGCCCAGTGAGTATCCGCTGGTCTTCGATCGCCATGGATTTGTCGCATGGGCCGAGATTGTGAACCTCGTCCAGGAGCGTTTTTATGATGCGACGGAGGAAGAGATTCGCGCCGTCGTTAACGAGTCGGAGAAAAAGCGATTCGAGCTGCGCGATGATAAAATCCGCGCGACCTATGGCCACTCTTTCCCAGTGGATCTCGGACTTGAGCCGGTGGAGCCGCCTGGCGAGCTTTATTATGGCACGGCGCGCGATCTGGCGCAGTCGATTTTGCGCGAAGGGCTCAAGCCGCGCGACCGCCGCTATGTTCACCTGAGCGGGTCCCTGGAGGAAGCGGAGGCGGTGGGAAAGCGTCGCGACCCGGCGCCGGCCGTCATCGTCGTCGATACCGGCGCCGCGCGCGAAGCCAATGTGCTCTTTTACCGCTCGGGTCCCTTGTTTCTCGCCGAAAACGTGCCGCCGCGGTTCCTCTCATTGAAGAAACCGTAGAGGGACCCTACTCGACCCAGCGTCGATCGATGTTTGTCGGCGAATCAGGCGGGGAGTCGGTTTTTACGAGTTCCCTAATATATAGCCGGTTTCGGCCGACATCGAAGTGATTGCCGTAGAGCCAGCTGCCGAGCAGCAACCGGAAGTGCGCGCCCGCGTACCGGCACCGGCGACGAGGTTCCATTGGCAGGAAGTGCAATCTCTTGAAGAAGTCTTCCTCGCGCTCGAGTGAAATGCCAACGATGCACGCCACGCCCGCTTCCTCGGCCCACCGGAAAGCCGTATGGCGAAGGCCTCGGCCGACATATCGTTGTCCCTTGGGATAGACAATCAGTCGCGACATCTCGCAGATGCAATCGTTGTAGCGATATCGGTAATCGGCGATGTCGAGCAGGTCCTCGATTTGTGCCGGTTTTCCGATGAGGAGTCGGGTATATCCCACTATATCGCCCGATGATTCACAGCGCGCGATGAAGTGTACGGCGCGCTCATCGAAGCGATCGACTTCCAAGCCGAGCGGGAAATCATCGGCACTGATGAAGCCGCAGCCGGAGTAAGCCCGATACCTCAACTTGAAAGATTGGACCAGGTCGGCGGGATCCGTCACCACTTCGAAGCACAGATTGCACCAACGCATCGGCAACCATGGTAGCCGAACTTTGTCCGAGAGGGCAGCCACGGCACGATAGACAAGGTCCCGCTGGGTCTCAGACGATAGTTTTTCCTGGTGTGGCGATATCACCATTGATTTACCTAAACGCGCATGGCGACGACGAAGTAGCTTTGTTCCAAATAGGTTGTCGTGGCTTCCAGCACCCTCCAGCGCCCGCTATGCTCGAGCCGCCGGGCGAACTCGTCGGGCTCATGGAGATTTTTCAGCAGGGATCGAAGCGAGCGGTTCACGGTGGCGAATTTGCGGAAACACTCGCGCAGGCGCGGGTCATGGAACTCCCGGAATTCGGCTTCCATCGCATCGAGCAGAACATCCACGTTCATGGAAGGCCGCGCCGAGGCAATGCACGCGCGTCCGCCAGGCCCGACGACCCTGGACATCTCCTCGAGAACCGCCTGCTCGTTTGCCACGCAATACAGCACGTTGTTCGAAAGATAGCCCTCGACTGTCCCGCCAGCACAGGGAACGCTGCCGACGTCGCCCCGTGTCAGAATGACTCCCTGGCTTCTCCCGGCCCTCAACAAGCGGCGCTTAGCGACGCGGAGCATCGCCGGATCATTGTCGATGGCCAGCACTCTGCGCTCGGTGTCTTTTGCCAGCTCGACCGTGACCAAGCCGATGCCGCAACCGGCGTCGAGAATCCGGTTTAGCCCTTTCAAGGCATCCACATGCCGCGCGCGCTGCGCCTTGACGAACGAAACATTTTCCATCAGGGCGTAAACGCGGGAATAGGCTTGCCAAAGATCGCTGTTGGCGGATTCCATTACATCACCGCCGTCTTGGTCACGAGATCGGCTTGGAGCATCGATGGGGTGGAGCGAACGGGCGGCCGCGGTCGCTTTTTCGCTGGCTGGGGCAGTTCCTTAAGGTCCAGATAGAGGATGGTCATGAACGAACCACTGCCGGCCTGACTCAAATGCAGCGTGAACGGCAGGAAGCGTTTACCATGTAACGCCGAATTCGGATGGGTGTCGTTAAAGACTATGGGTACCCGGGCCGTCGAAAGCATCCCCATGGCGAATCGCTCTCCATTGGACTTTTGATCGGCCACGAAAGCTTCAAAATCCTTTGGATCCATCCAGTTTTGCAGAATCTCGAACAGATTGGCAATTTTTTTGCCGACCAGCGCTCCGGTGTTTGGTGGAAAGCCATAAAAAGTCTCGGCGCTGGTGCTTGCTTCCTGAATTCGCGCGTCAGCGACTTCTCCTGACCGGGCCTTTACGACGAGCACACCGGTGATGGGATAGGATGCGTTCTGAAACAACCCTTCGTGCCAGTCCTCCGCAGGCACGACCGGAGAAATCGCGTTCAAGGCCGCATCGATCTTTTTGAGATATGCGCTGATAATCGCCCGGCTATCCTTGAGTTGCTGCGGAGATTCCTCGGCCTCCTGAAACACCGACTCCGAAGAGTTCGCCTTTTCATTCTCCAACAGCGCAATCGCGCTGCGGTAGACTTGGGATGGAATATGTTCTCTGTAGCCTTCGACGATGTCGGTGAACAGGGTAATCGCATCCAAACGGTTGTCGCCGCGTTTGAATTGCATCTTATTGTCTCGCAACGGGCTGGGTATATCGTCGTCTCGGATTCTGTACAGGAGCGGTCGAATTTTTCTCTTGGCTTCCGAGTTGTTTGCCGACGCGGCTCCGTATACCGCTCCCAATTCCCAAAGAATCCATGGTTTGCTCACCGAAGTCGGCGTCATGAGCGCCATAACAAAGTCGCAAGTTCGAACGCGCTCACCTATCCAAGCGATCCAATCTTCTCCAGGCATAATGCCCGAATCGATTTCCTTGCTGGTCGAAAAGCTGACCTGCAGTTGATTAGGCATTAACTTCTGCAATACTTCCCTGATCGCTTCCGCAATTTCGTGGTCGCTATGCGTAAGGCTGATGAAAATCTTGTTATTCATTGCGGCTTCCTCCTGCGGGGAAAATATCTACGCTTGCTCCAATTTTCGGCGAAGACCCTAATCTTTTCTTGAAAGACGACTTTCAATGAATTTCCTTGTAAACTCTTGTGATCTCCTCTCCAGTAGTCGTCAGTAGCCAGGTGTGCGCGCAGGATGTCAGGATGGAACAGTTAAACAGCAATTCAAATGCCAGTTTTTGGTCGGGTTTCGGTCTATAAGTAACATTTAGAATTTGCAGAAAATATGCGGCTGATGTAGGTGCCAGGTGTTAACTTGATTAGCACAAGCGTAACTTCTGGATACAGCCGCGTGGCAACAACGTTATAGCAAATTTGCCCTCCTCCAACGCCCTTCAATCGTGAAACGCAAAGTGACACCCTGGCAAGTGCTCTCGCGCCGGGACTTCGGCCTCTTTTGGATCAGCCTGCTCTTCTCGGCGGTGGGCAGCGAGATAAGCACGGTTGCCATTGCCTGGCAAGTCTACGAGATCACTAATTCACCTTTTCAATTAGGTTTGACGGGACTGTTCAGAGCTCTGCCGGTCATGATTTTGTCGATACCGGGAGGAGTCGTCGCTGACCGTATGGACCGGCGCCGGTTGTTGATCGTCACCCAAAGCCTCGCCACGCTCTTGGCCCTTGCCCTCGGGTTGCTGACCGCGACCGGGCAAATTCAAGTCTGGCATATTTACGCCGTCGCCTTTCTAGCCGGCGCGGTCAGCATATTTGACGCCCCGGCGCGCACGGCGCTGATTCCGCTCTTGGTTCCCGCCGAACAGCTTGCCTCCGCCTATGCCTTGAATATCTCGTGGCGCCAAATCGCGACTCTGGCGGGTCCATTCATCGGCGGAATCGTCATTAGTGTCTTTGGCATCAGCGTGTCCTATTTTATCGATGCCGCGAGTTTTTCGAGCGTGATTGTTTGCCTGGCCTTCATGGGCGCGCGGCCGAGTCCGGCGCCGCAGAAAAAGGAGTCGCCGTTGGAAAGCGTGCGAGGCGGCTTCAATTTTGTTCGTAGCAACGCGGCGATTTTGGGTTTGATGAGCATGGACACTTGCGTGCAATTTTTCGGCGCCTATCGCTCGATGATGCCGGCCTTTGCCCGGGACATTCTCGGCATGGGACCGGCCGGCCTCGGCGTTCTTCTCGGGGTGCCGGCGTTGGGCGCGTTGGTGGGATCGGGCATCGTCATGGCCATCGGCAACCCTAGGCGCAAGGGCAAGCTGATCATCTGGGTCACGCTGCTCTATACCGCGGGCCTGATTTGCTTCGCCCTCTCGCGCTCTTTCGCGCTAGCTCTGGCGATTGTTTTTTTGCTGGGGCTGGTCGATGCGATCGGCGAAACTCTGCGTGACACTCTGATTCAGTCGATGACGCCGGACCGCATGCGCGGCCGGGTGAAAAGCTTCGACCAGGTTTTTATGTCGGCGGGGGTGTACATGGGCCACGCCCAGATGGGAACCGCGGCAAGCTTGATGGGTATTCCGGGCGCATTGGTCCTCGGCGGCTGTCTTGGCTCGGTTGCCGTCTTATTGGTCGCCAAATTCGCGCGAACCCTCAGAGCTATCGATACTTGAGAAATCGCTGAAGACGGCGAGCGGTATTTCGTTGCGTAATTATTGTTGTTTAGCGGCGAGAAAGACTTTACAATCCAAGCCCGATAAGAATTCGACGATTGGCATCGACAGAGCGAGTCATTGTCCAGCCTCGCCTTCGCTCAGAACTTTCATCGTCAAAGGTGATCGGAAGTGATAATGAATATTCAACGGAACCGGAGGGAAGCAAAAATGGCCAAAGCAATTTCCATACATCCAAGAGTCGACGAAGGCACGAAACCCGCCGCAGCGCACTTCGCGGGCGGTATTCTGGTTTGCCACTGCGCAGAGGCGAAGGTCGCGGTGTCGGTCGAAAGCCAGTGCGCTCATAACCACGTCTGCGGCTGCACCAAGTGCTGGAAGCCGGCCGGTGCGCTTTTCTCACAAGTAGCTGTGGTTCCGCGTGACAAGCTCAAGGTGTCCTCGAATGAGGCCAAGTTGAAGGTTGTGGACCCGAGCGCGGCCATCAAGCGCTACGCCTGCCGAGAATGCGGCGTGCATATGTACGGACGCATCGATAACCAAAAGCATCCGTTTTTCGGCTTTGATTTCATCCATACCGAACTATCGTCGGATGAAGGCTGGGCACCGCCGGAATTCGCCGCATTTGTTTCTTCTATTATTGAGTCTGGGACCAATCCGGATGACATGAGTGCGGTCAGGGCCAGGCTGAGAGATCTGGGGCTGGAGCCCTATGATTGCCTGTCCCCGGCGCTCATGGATGCGATTGCGACGCATACGGCGAAAGCCGCGGGAGTGCTTCGTTAAAAGGGGCTTGTCGGGCATCGAGAAAAAATTAGCTTCACCCCCCGAAGGTTCATGCAAACTTTATCTTGTCGAATTCGGTGATGCGAAACTTTTCCGCCGCGCCACCCGGCAGGATGGTAAACTGATGCAGGGTGAATTCGTGTTCGTAATCGCCGCGGGCGACGAGGCCATCGACTGGAATGACGCAGGTGTAGCCAAACGGACGGACGGCCGCCGTGGCCGTGTACATCACCGCCTGATTGCTTGCCGCCCCGCAGCAGATAACCGTTTTAATGCCGCGCTGCTGGAGCATGGGCTGCATCTCGCCGCTGTAAAACTTGTCGAAGGCGGGGGGAAAGATCGTCGGCTCGTCGGCGCGCTGCTTGAACGCGTGCGGCATGCGCGCTTCCGGCGTGCCCTTGTAGCGGTCCGCGGCGGTGTACATGATGAACATGTTCGCCTGGCGGGCGCGCTCCAGGAACTTCGCCACCGGCTCGATCAGTTTGTGGCACGCTTCCTCGGGGTTCTCGCAACGGGCGTTCAGGTCCAAAACCAGCAGCGCGGTGGTTTTTGGATCGACCGTAACTTCCTGGGGTATAGGTTTGTTAGGCATGGTCTTCCTTTCGATTGAAGAGTCTCGTTCTGCACGCTACCGCTGGGTATTCGATTTTGTCAAGGGACGGGCCTTTGCCTTGACGACTGCCGTTGGGCTGGCGTAAGTAGATGCGGTGAAATTCAAATGGGGTAGCCCCGTGGTTGCCCTTCCTCTGCAGCGCCCGGTAGCGAAAGGAGTAGCCATGAAAGCCGCGGTTCTTTATGAAGCGCGCCAACCGTTGAAGATCGAAGAAGTCGAAATGCCCGCGGTGGGCGACGAGGACGTGCTCATCAAAGTCGCGTCATGCGGCGTATGCCACACCGATTTAAAAGTCATGGAAGGGCGCAACCGCTTTACGCCGCCGACGGTTTTGGGCCACGAAGTGGCTGGAACCGTTCAGCGGATCGGTGCGGGCTGCCGTGATATAAAAGCGGGCGACGGGGTGATCATCGGCATGCGCTACAAGTGCGGAAGGTGCCGCTACTGTCTCTCGGCGCGGGAAAATCTCTGCGAACGCCGTCCCGCGCCGCCGTCTTTGAAGAAATCCGACGGCACGGTGGTGACGCGTTGGAATGTCGGCGGCTTTGCCGAGTACGTCTCGGTGCCCGGTTATATGACTTTCAAAATTCCCGCAGGCATGCCCATGGAGGAAGCGAGCATCGTCGGCTGCCGCGTGACGACTGCATACAACGCGGTAAAACATCGCGCGCGCCTGGAGCCGGGAGATTCGGCGCTGGTGATCGGGTGCGGCGGCATCGGCCTCAACACCGTTCAATTTCTCAAATGTTTCGGCGCCTACCCGATCATCGCGGTGGACATCGCTGATGAAAAGCTCGAAGCGGCCAGACAATTCGGCGCGACGCACACGATCAACGCCGGCGCGGAAGATCCGGTGCAGGCCGTTATCAAACTAACCGGCGGCGGCGTCGATAAGGCTTTTGAAGCGATCGGCAATCCCAAAACATCGGATCAGGTTATTCAGGCGACGCGGCCCGGTGGCACGGCGACGATCATCGGCGGATTAGGCAGCGGGCCGTTTACCATAAGCAGCGGCAACTTTGTCACCCGCGAAATCACCGTTACCGGCGTATCGAGCCGGCGGGCCAACGACGTCGAAGAGGTTTTTCAGATGGCGACGGCGCAACGCATCGAATTGAAAAGCCTGATTACCAGAACCTACCGTTACGATCAGATCAATGAAGCATTAAACGACCTGGAGCATGGGAAACTCAGGATGGCGGTGTCGTTGTGGAACTAACGGGGACGCGCAGGTTCAGAGTTCAAGCTTCAGTGTTCAAAGTAACGAAGAAAAACGGGTTATCGGGCGGGAATGAGGGATAGTATGAACGGAATTATCGACGCGGACACGCATATTTCGGAAGGGGAGGTGATGTGGAAAATGATGGGAGCCGATTTTTTGCCGCGACGGCCCATCATGCTCAAGGTTCCTCCGGATACCTGGTACGGCAACCGCGATGCGTTCTGGCTGATCGACGGCGATATCTTTCCGAAGCCGGCCGGAAAGGGGAGCTTCGCGCTGGTCACTCCCTCGGATCAAAGCGTACAGATCGGCCGCGAAGATTCCACTGTCGCGACGCGGGAGATGACCGATATGAACGCACGCTTGGCCGATATGGACAGACTCAACACCGCGATGCAAATCGTTTATCCGACGCTTTTCCTGGTTTACAACACTAAGGACGCTGGACTCGAACTGGCGTTGTGCCGGGCGTATAACCGGTTCCTCGCCAAAGCCTGCGCCGAGGCGCAGGAGCGCGTAAAGTGGGTCGTCGTGCTGCCGCTCCAATCGATCAAGGAATGCATCGACGAGATTCGCTTTGCCAAGGAGAACGGAGCGGTGGGAGTCTTTTTCCGCGGTATCGAGGGCGAGCATACGCTGGACAGCCCGTATCTGTTTCCGGTGTATGAGGAAGCGCAACGGCAAAATATGTCGATCTGCGTGCATACCGGCTGCGGCGTCAAACAGATACTCGAGATGTTCGATCTCGCGCGCAATCACACTTTCGGCCACACGCGCGTGATGCCGCTATTGGCTTTCCGCGACCTCGTGGCCAACAAGATTCCGGAAAAATTTCCGCAGTTGCGTTTCGGTTTTATCGAGGCGGCCGCCGGTTGGGCGCCGTTTCTGATTCATATTTTGCACCGTTTGTTTAAAGAAAAATGGCAGCACGGGACGAGCGCCGATCTGTTTCGCGATTACCGGCTTTACATCGCCTGCGAGGCGGCCGAAGATATTCCGTACATCGCGAAACATACCGGCGCGGATCACTTGCTCATCGGCTCGGATTATCCGCACGGCGATCCCTCGCGAGAAGACCAGTTCGTCAACGTACTGAATGCTCGGGAGGATTTGACCCCGCAGTTGCGGCAAAAAATCATGTACGACAATCCGCGGGCATTCTACGGACTGTAGCAAGGCGGATGGAGTAATGGAGTTGTGGGTTTCCGGCCCGGCACCCCAACACTCCGGATAAGGTGTTCCTATGAAGAAACCGAATTATTTTTCGCTGGTCATTTTCTGTGCCGGTATTGGATTGACCGCGACTGTTCGGGCTCTGGCCGCCGAGGCGCCGCAAAAGATCAGAATCGCCTACGCAAGCCGCAGTAGTTCCGCCATGCCGCAGTACATGGCCCAGAGCAAAGGTTTCTTCAAAGCCGAAGGGCTCGACGTCGAACTGATTCAAATGAATCCACGCCTGGGCGCTACCGCGGTTGTCAACGGCGACGTGGCTTTCGCTACTCCGTTCACCAGCACTTTTCGCGGCATTCTCCAGGGCTTTCCGATGAAGCTGGTCTTTGTCCATTTCAAGAAAGGTCCCTACTACGTTATGGTGCGACCGGAGATCAAAGACGTGCAGCAACTCAAGGGCAAGAAGCTGGGCGTGGCAACGATCAAAGGCACCGATCAACTTGTCGCCGAGGAGATGCTGCAGGCCAAAGGTTTCAATCCCAACCTGCTGCAAGCCGTGGGCATCGGCGACGGTCCGGTAAGAATGCAGGCACTCGTCAGCGGGGCCGTCGATGCGATTTGCGTCGCGCCGCCCCATGATTTTATGCTGCGCAAAATGGGTTACACGGCGCTCGTCGGTCCGCCCGAAGTCGGCTTGCCGTCGGCCGGCATGCTGACTTCAGATCGGCTGATTCGCGAAAACCCACAGCTGGTCAGAGGCACGCTGAAATCGCTGCTGCGCGCCCACTACTATATTATCGAGAACCGGCAGGAGACCATACAACTTTCCATCAAGTGGCTGCCGCAGGCCCTTGAGATTGCGGAACATTCCTACGACGGCGAATTAAAGATGGTGAACCGCGACGGTTTGATGACGGATACCGAAATCCAAGCGATCATCGCGCGCGTCGGCGAGAAGAAACGTCCGCTCGATGAGGTTCGAGATTTTTCGTTTGCGCGGGAAGCGTTGAAGGAATTAAACCTCAAGTAAACAAAGACTTCCGTTGTCATGGGAGGATTATAACCATCCCCGTATGGGCGAAAGGCGGGAGCGAACCTTCACTGGTGATCCATTTGAACGATTTGACGTTTTTGAACGGTTTGAACGGCGCTGGTTTCGTATTTGAAACGGCGGCATTAGTGGTTCCGATTCGTGTCGTAGGGCTCGCCCAATTCCGCCGCCCCGACAATCTGCGCGGCGACGTCGTGCCGCCCGTGCATCATATGGAGGTGCATGTCGCGGTAGAAACGCTCCAACGGATGGCTAACGAATAACGCGGTCGAGCCGCAGATTTCGGCGGCGCTCCACATTACTTTTTCCAAGGTCTCTTTGGCCATCCATTTCGCCTCGTGGGCGGCGATCATTGCGCTGTCGGCGTCGTTCCTGAACATGCGCACCGCATTGTATAAAATCAGGCGGGACGCGTCGATCATGCTTTTCAGTTCGCCGCAGCGCAGCTGGCGGTAGGGATCTTTGGCGCCGCCGCGTCCGCGCGCGTAATCCAGCGCCCAGTCGTACATCGCACGGGCCGAGCCGAGATAATTCGCCGTAAAGGCGAAATTGATCTTGCCCATCCAGTTCTCGTCGAGGAATTGCCCCGGTTTACCGAGCAGGTTTTCGTCCGGGACAAAACAGTTTTCCAAATAAAGCCACGGGCTGACGCAGGCGCGCATCCCCGTCGGGCGCCAGATATCGGCGTCGACCTTCAGGCCGGGTGTGTCTCTGTGGACCATGAACATGATCGGCTTCGGATGCGAGTCCGAGGCAACGCGGCCAATCCAAAACCATTCCGCCAAACTGGCGTTGGTCGCATAGTGCTTGGTGCCGCTGACTGAATAGCCGCCCTTGACGCGCCGGGCCATGGTCGGCGGAGCGCCATGGGGCTCGGCGCCGGCGCCGGGGATCAACGCGCCCCGTCTTATCGTCGGCTCGATCCATCTATGGATTTGCGCGGAGTTGGCCATCGCGTCGATCATCATCAGGGCATTGTTGTGCACCTGAAAACAATGGGCGGTGGAGGGGTTGCCGTAGGCGAGATATTCGTCGATCAGGAAAAACGAGAGGGGATCGTCGCCATAGAGACCGAAACCGAGGCCGCCGCGTTTTTTATCGAGATTCGCCAGCAGCCAGCCTTCCCGGAATAGGTCCTGAATGTCCTCCACCGGCGCTTCGCAGGTGGCATCGTAAAGGGCGGCGCGCGGGGCGATGCACTCTTTGACGAGCCGGCTGACGCGCTCGATGAGATGCTGCTGCTCTGGGGAGAAGCCGAAGTCCACGCTCCAAAGGCCTCACAGGTTAAATTATGTCGAGATCCTTCGCGTTATCAGACGGTGTGAAAACTCCGTTCATGGTTCGACTGGGCTCACCACGGACAGATGTCAGACATTACAAATCAAGCGTTTTATTAATGAGTTCGTTATTTAGAGACTATGTCGCTAGTGTGCGACCGAGAGGCGAGCCCTTCCGATCGCGGTCAACGGTTCTCTGCCTTGCCGGCCACCACCCCGTCCTCTCCATAGGTGGAAATGCCCGCCGGCAGGGCCTGAAAACAACCTTTGCGCTCCTGTG
>DATBLC010000295.1:0-8233 GCA_036555515.1 Binatia bacterium | reverse complement strand
CTATGAGATTTTTCATGAAGGGATCCGAATCTTGGGACTGAAGGTGGTGGAGAGAGGGGAATTTAGAGAAGACGTATTTCGCACCCTGACCGAGCAATGTCGCGACCCGCAGTATGTCGGGTTGGATGTGAAGGCGATGGTGGCGGGAAACAATGTGTGTGTGCGGCGCTATTTGGGGTTAGTGGAGAAGTTTGGACTTGGGTTTGTCGAGGCCGCGGGCCAGAAGATGATTGCGGACTCGGAAGAGAAGGCCAGAGCCAAGTTGCGCTCCATGCCGGACGGCGCCTGGGCCTCGAGGACTTATATTACGGTGCCCGACAGAAAGGAACGCAAGGCCGTGCCAATGCAAGTCGTCTGCTCGATGACCAAGCGAGGAGACGAGCTGCATCTGGATTTCTCCGGTACCAGCCCGCAGACCGCGCACGACACCAACTCCACGCTGCCGAGCACGTTGGCCCATATCGCCATCGCTTTGACCAACACACTTTTCTGGGACGTGCCCTGGAGTGATGGCAAATTGCGGCCGGTAAAAATTTCCGTGCCGGAAGGATCGATCCTGAACTGCAAATTTCCCGCCGCATGTGCGGCGGCGCCGGTAATCGGTGGCATTCTTGTCGCCGCCGTTTGCGAGGCCACAGGTAAGATGCTCTTCGCGGCCGGTCGCCACGAGGATGTTACCGCGTCGTGGTATTCCACCTGGTACGAGGGCGGGCCGGGATACATACCTGCCGGCCACAACCGCGAAGGCGTGCGGACCGCCATGGGCATCTACGACATTCACGGCAGTGGTTTAGGCGCCACCCCGGCCAGGGATGGAGTGAACACGGGTGGTCACATGAACATCCCTTCGGGCGGCATCAGCGATGTCGAACGGATCGAGATGCAATATCCGCTTCTCTATTTCGCCAGGAACCACAACAAAGATGGCTCGGGATTTGGTCGGTTTCGGGGCGGTCTGGGTACCTACCGAATCTTTGTCGTCTACGGCTCGAAAGACTACTCCAATGACTTTAAGCCTTACGGCGGCATTCCCCAAGGGGCTTTTGGCCTCTTCGGGGGTCACCCAGCAGGGTGTGGCGGCCTGCGCGCTATTTTCCTGACGGATGCAAACTTTTTTGCTCTAGTGCGCGCCGGCGACTACCCGGCCCAGATCGACGACGTGATTGGCGCAAGATGGGGAGAACTCTACCTGCCGGAAGGCAACCCCGGCAGAGTGTCTCTACCCGAACTAACGCTGTTGTGCGACTACGTGGCGAGCGGCGGAGGCTATGGGGATCCGTTGGACCGCGACCCGGAAAAAGTGGCGCGCGATGTGAAGACGGAAATGACGTCCGCCGAGATCGCGCGGCGCATCTACGGCGTAGTCATGGACGGCGAAAATTATGCGGTTGATCGAGACGAAACCGCAAATCTCCGGCGCCAGATGCGGCAGCAGCGAATTACCGAAGCCTCGCTCCTGGGCCGCGTCGAAAAGCCGCCAAACGGCGCCTTAAAAGGGACTCTTAGAATCCACGAATATCTGGAAATTGGCGGCAACGGCTATCAGAAGTTCATCCGGTGCATCCGCTGCGGCCATGTATTTTGTGATGCCAAGGACAACTATAAAAAATACAGCCTGCGACGAATCGTGCCCTTGAATCTGGTCGCGCGCTATCCTTTACCCTCCGGCGGCGAATATCTCGGCCATTACCACGAGTATATCTGTCCAGGCTGCGCGACGCTGTTGCAGGTTGATTTGTTCTGCCCCGCCCTCGGCGGCGCGGAGGACCTCTGGGACATTCGCATCGATTGAATGAAAGTTAGGAGACTACCATCGGCGCCCAAGACGAAGCGATAAAGATACGGCGACGATTCGAGCAAACCGAAGTGACCGGATGATCTGGAACATCTTGAACGATCGGTTCATCCTGCGTCCGCCGCAGGATGAACCGAGAGCTGTTCAGCCGCACGCTTTGAATTCCCAATCTAATTGGTTGCCAATGCGACGTTGGAAATCTTCAAGGCGACGCCCAACGGTAATGGATGATCGCCGATGCTCAAGGCGGTGCCTAATCTCTCCAACTCCCAGTTGGAAACCTTTTCTACCGCGACCTCCGGCTTCGCGGCGGCCGCCTGCATATCAGCTCGAGGTTCCACGATTCGCTCCGGCAGTTTGATGAGATATTTTACGTTGCTGCCGTCGCTCAGTGTCATCGACAGAACCATCTGCTTGCCTTCTTCCGTCGCCAATGTCTGTAGCGCCGCGACTTGCGTCGAGACGGTGGTCTTTTTGACCGTATCCAGGTACGACCAGATGAAGGCGCCGGTAAACGCGATCAACAGTAGCCAGCAATACTGGCCGACCCTTTTTTGCCTTTTTATTGCCCGGCTTCTCTGTAGATCGAAGATCTTGCGAAAAGATTCCTTTTCCGCCGTCAATTTCTTGAGCGGATCTTGCTCCGGCGAACTGGGCGGTTGATCGTACGCCAGTCCGATGCTGTTCAATATCATACCGACGATCACCAACACCAAAGGGATGGCAACCACTAACAGAGGATTCATAGACTTCTCCTTAAAAGGCTCGACGACAGCCTTTGGACTTTGGAAGAGGAAGGGGGTCAGAACCCGAGAAACGTCGGTGTGAAACTGGAGCCGATATCAATGCCACCCTTGGCTTAGTGGCCCGGCCTTCTACCTCTTGCGCGCCATTACAGCGGAGGGAATGATTCGTCCTTTACTCTATCGGAGCGGCGGCGTTGTCGCAAGGGGGCGGGGCACAAAACGGGGTGATTTCCGCCGGCGACCGCCTACTTCGTTAGTTTTTCCTTTTCGCGCTTCAGCCGACGGTTGGCTTGGCCGAGCCAAAATTGTGACTCCCGGTGCGCGTCCGGATCGTCGTAGCCAAGAAAATACTCGTTACCGTGCGCACCATCGGCGGCGACAGGTGAGGCCGTGGCTGCGTCATCGACGACGATCAGGTCATCGAACCGTTGCTCCATTCCGCGCACTTGGGTGCGGCCGCCTTCGCTCACGCCGAGCTCTTCGACCAGCGCCCAACAAACGATCGCGCGGTTGTACATTACGACCTCGCCGTTTTCCGTTTCGCTGCAATGCACGGCTTTCCACCCTGGCGGTGCCGGGATAATTTGTTTGATCTGCCATTCTCTGTTGTTTTTCATAAGTTACCTTTTTCAGCCACGCATCGGGTTCCCTCACTGCGCAATCTTACACTACACCATTGTTGCACGAATCGAGACGGCCGGCTGAAAATTTTCGGCCCGTTCTGCGGCACGCGCGGTTGATCAGGACTAATTGCCATATCGGTGCTTGGATAAGATCCGAAGGCCTTCGACAGTTGCATCCACTCCGGCCCAGTGATGAAATGGCATTGGTTTCCGGTTCACTTGCCATGCCGTAATAGTTCGGAGATGAGCGGAATATTACTATGAACGACGACCCCATCGCCAGATTCAGAGAGTTACTAACCCAAGCCCACCGAGCCTGCACCCAGCCCCATAACGCCGCCGCGTTGGCGACTACCGGCAGGGATCGGCGACCGGCTGCGCGCATGGTGCTGTTAAAGAATGTCGATGAGGCGGGTTTCGTGTTCTACACCAACCTGCAGAGCCGCAAGGCGCGCCAGCTCACTGCAAACCCCCGCGCGTCGCTTTGCTTCTGGTGGCCGCAGTTGCAGCGCCAAGTACGAGTCGAAGGGCGGATTGAGCTGGTCGGCGACCGCGAGGCCGATGAATATTTCGCCAGCCGTCCGCGCGGCAGCCAGATCGCCGCCTGGGCATCGCAGCAAAGCAGAAAACTGGCGTCGCGCGACGACCTCATCGCCGCGGTCGCGTCGTTAACCGCGAAATACCGGGGTCAAAAGGTGCCGCGTCCGCCCTACTGGTCGGGTTACCGGCTGACGGCCGACCGCATCGAGTTCTGGAAAGAGCAGCCCGACCGATTGCACGAGCGCGAATTATACACGCGCCGCGCCAACGGCTGGAAGATCGCGTTGCTCGCGCCGTGATTACCTCGGCGCCGCCGCGGCGAGTCATGTTCTTGACCGACCGATATTTACTCTATCGAACCTTGAACTGCCGCGAAGTGCGGCTTCTTAGCCGTTCAATGTTGACATACAGTACGCCATCGAATACTTTCGCTGCAAAACAGCAGCCGGAGTAGGGAAGACTTGCCGGCAGCTAGACAGCGGCCGTTTGGTACTGAAACAGAATGCGCGGAGTCCTCGCCGCAAAGGAGAAGCAATGAAATACGATCTTATCATCAGGAACGGAAAGGTTGTTGACGGCTCCGGCATACCTGGCTTCTACGCCGACGTCGCCGTCAGCGGCAATCGTATCGTCGAGATCGGCCAAGTGAGTGGAGATGCGCGTCGAGTATTGGATGCAGATGGCTTGGTGGTCGCTCCCGGCATCATCGACAACCACACTCATTACGACGCCCAGGTTACCTGGGATCCTCTATGCACCTACTCTTGCTATCACGGCGCCACCACCGTCGTCATCGGTAATTGTTCTCTGGCCATGGCACCGGCCCACCAGGAAGACCGCGAGGTGCTGGCTGGAGTCCTGTCCCACGTCGAGGCGATCCCCTTAGAGGCCATCCGGGCCGGAGTCGCATGGTCGTGGGAAACGATTCCGCAGTACCTCAATGCCTTGGATCAGCGACTGGGAGTCAACGTCGCGGCTCTCATCGGCCATTCCGCAGTGCGTCGCTACGTGATGGGCGAGGCCTCTCAGGAGCGGCACGCTACGGATGACGAGGTTGCGGCCATGAAAGCGATCGTCCGCGAAGGGATCGAGGCCGGCGCCGTCGGCGTCTCCTTCGAGCGCAATTTGCGCCATTTCGATTGGAATGGGCGGCTAGCTCCTACCAATCTCGCCGCCGACGCTGAAATTTTCGCGGTCGCGGGAGTGGTCGACGAGGTAGGGCGTGGAGTGATCCAGTTTGGCGGTGATCGGAAGCTTGGCTCAGAGGTAGCCAAGGCCAGCCGGCGCCCGGTTTTCTACGGCAACATCACCCAGCAGGCGGTGGCTCCCGACCGTTGGCGCAAACAGCTTGCGGAAGCCGAGAGCTTGATGCGCCAGGGGCATCGCGCCTACCAGTTTGTCATGCCGCGGCCAGGAGACCTGCGTTATACGCTGAAGACTGCCCAACACTTCGATGCCATGGCTACCTGGAAATCCGTCATGTTGTTGCCGTTGGACAAGCGCAAGGAAGCATTCCGCGACCCGGAGATCCGCGCCAAACTTCACCTCGAGGCTGTCGAGACGCCCCTCGATCCTAGCCGCGTTGGCGACTTCACGCGCCGCTGGGATTTGCAGTTCGTGTTCCGGCCGGCGTTGCCGAAGCATCAATACCTAAAGGGTAAGAGCGTGGCCGAGATCGCGCGGGAACAGAACAGAGACGTACTGGACGTGTTCCTCGACTTGGCCCTGGAAGAGGACCTGGAAACGGAATTCGAGAGGCGCGAAGTTAACAGCGACGAAGTGGCCATGACATCCCTGCTCACCAGCCCGTATACCGTCATTGGTCAGTCGGACGGTGGCGCCCACGTTGTTTTTCGGACCGACTATAGTTACTCAACCTATTTGCTGTCTCACTGGGTTCGGGAGAGGCAGATCATGTCACTGGAAGAAGCGATCCGGAAGCTCACTTTCGTTCAGGCCTCCCTCTTCGGGCTGTTCGACCGGGGGCTGGTGCGCCCAGAAATGGCCGCAGACCTGATGGTATTCGATCCTGCGACCATTGGCCCGCTGGAGCCGGGCGAAGCGCACGATCTGCCGGGCGGAGCCAGGCGCCGCAAACAGCTCGCCCAAGGGATAGAGTGGACCCTGGTGAACGGGCAGGTGCTCATCGAAAGGGGCGAGCACACCGGCGCTTATCCCGGCAAGGTGGCACGCAATACAAGTCCTGCGCAGCAATAGCAGCAGGCAAAGGGCGCTGGGTCCGAAAGCCAGCTTGTAGGACTTGAATTCGCATTCTTATTAAAGCGTTTCACGTTGCACCTTGAATTTTGAACGGACGTCAACCCTTTCAGCTAATCAAACGAAGGCGCGGATCGCTTCGTTCCGCGGCTGCCAAACAGCCTCTATCGCTTCGTAGCGACTCCGGCATGCTGACGAAATTTTTGCTGCAACTATTTTGAGTAAGAACCGCTATGAATAAATTTTGCTAGGGTGGCAAAAAAGGAGCGCGCTATGCCTTTCGACTTCGCTATTCGGGGCGCAACGATCTATGAGGGAACCGGGATGCCCGCCTTCGTTGGCGATCTGGCGATCGAAGGAGGACGGATTGTCGAAGTCGGCGGGCGCTTGGGCCGGGCGCGTCGTGAGTTTAACGCGAACGGCCTGGCGGTAACGCCTGGATTTATCGATTCCCACACTCATATGGACGCGCAGGTTCTGTGGGATCCTATGGTCACTAGCTCCTCCTATCACGGCGTGACGAGCGTGGTCGCGGGTAACTGTGGACTGAGTCTGGCGCCGTGCAAGGCCAGAGATCGAGACACGCTGCTGCATACCTTCGTAAGGGTGGAAGGGATGGAAATGAGCCTGCTTCGCGCGGCGGTGGAGTGGCAGTGGACCGATATCGCCGGCTATCTAGACGCCTTGGAGCGGAGCCAACCGGCCCTGAACGTCGCCGCGCTGGTCGGTCACTGCGCTCTCCGGCAATTTGTCATGGGGGAAGACTCTGTCGAGCGGCCCGCGACCCGGGATGAAATCGACACGATGCGCTCGCTATTGCGCAGCGCGATGCGCGCCGGAGCCCTGGGTTTTTCCACCAATCAAAATCCCAGACATATTCGCGATGACGGCAAGCCGCTGCCAAGCCGCCTGGCTGAGTTCGGCGAGATCGAGGCCCTGGGTGCGGTACTCGGTGAATTAAATCGCGGCGTGGTGCAGATGAGTTCGGCGCCCGGGGGCGCAGATCGAGTCGAGCGGCTGGCGGATTTTTCCTTACAGACCGGGCGCCCGGTGGTCTGGAACGCCATTCTGCACAGCTGGGCGGATCCGGAAAACTGGCGCGCCATGTTGGCGGCCACCGAGCGCGCCTTCAAGCGCGGCGCGCGCGCTTGGGCAAATACCAACACCCGCGCGTTCAATAACCGCTTCACGCTAAAAGACGCGCAAGAGTTTGACGAGTTTCCGACGTGGAGAACTTTGATGTTGAGGCCCCTCGAAGAGCGAAGAAAAGCCTTCGGCGACCCTGCAATGCGCGCCCGCCTCAAATGGGAGGCGGTGGATGATCCCAAGCGGGGCACTTTTCACAAACGCTGGGACCTAGTCTACATTGTCAAACCGGTCTTGCCGAAGAATCAAGACTTGAAGGGTCACAGCGTAGAGCAATTCGCGCAACAGCAGGGCAAAGACGTTCTCGACGCCTTTCTCGATCTTGCGCTGGAGGAGGATCTCGATACCGGTTTTCGCACGCCGCTGACAAACGGCGATCCGGATGCCGTGGGACAGATCGTTGCCAGTCCGTACACGGTTCTCGGCCAGTCCGATGCGGGCGCCCATCTGGCCATCGATGCGGGATTCGGCTACTGCACCGGACTTCTGGCCCATTTCGTGCGGGATCGCAGCGCTTTGACCTTGGAAGCTGCGATTCGAAAACTTACCTGGATGCAAGCCCAGATCTTCGGCATCACCGATCGGGGTCTGCTGCGCTCAGGGATGGCTGCCGATGTGGTCGTGTTCGATCCCGCCACGGTGGGGCCCCAAGAGGCTGAGCTAGTGCACGACCTTCCAGGAGGAGCGCCGCGACTGGTGCAGCAGGCCAGCGGAATTCACCTCGTGCTCGTAAACGGCGAGCCCATTTTAGAAAAGGGGAAACTCACAGGGGCCCGGCCGGGACTAGTGCTTCGCGGCGGATCCGGCACAGTTCGTGCCGCGCCACGCCAGGTGCGCAGGCCTCGCCGCCGCTGAAGCGCGGCGGTTTTCAGGAAAAATCGATGGCGCGAAACGACGTATCGGTTGCCGGCCAATTACAGCCGGGAGCGGTACAAAGATTGTTCGGTACAATCAAACCCTCGACGCTCAGGGCCGCCGCATCCTTTTTGTTCGTCATGGTTTTATGGGAGTTCGTCGCCCGGATCTTGGTTAAAAATCCTCTCTTCTTCGCCCCGTTGACGGCCGTTTGGGGCCGCACTGTCGAGCTGTGGCTAAGCGGCGAGTTGCAAGTCCACATCTGGACCAGCTCACAGGAATTCATGCTGGGCTTTTTGCTCGCCTGCTTG
>DATBLC010000294.1:0-6940 GCA_036555515.1 Binatia bacterium | reverse complement strand
TAAATTATTAAGGAGTCCACAATCGAGTAACCAAACAGCGACCGAGGGGTGAGACCTGGAGAGCGCGGGCACAGGAGCGCAAAGGTTGTTTTCAGGCCCTGCCGGCGGGCATTTCCACCTATGGAGAGGACGGGGTGGTGGCCGCCAAGGCAGAGAACCATTGACCGCGATCGGAAGGGCTCGCCTCTCGGTCGCACACTAGCGACATAGTCTCTAAATAACGAACTCATTAGTAACAGCGGAAAACGTGCTTTGACTTGCTCATAGTTCGCTAGTGCCTCAAGGCCACAGCGATTTGATAAAGCCCGAGCGCTCCAGCTCATCCATGTAGCTTGTGTCGATGAATTCACTGGCCCTACGCTCCCGGGCTTTGGGCATGCTTTCACCGAGCAGCTGCAGCGCGTTCTCCACGCTTTTCCTGCTGATCGTGGGGATTTTGCGAATGATTTTCGTGCTGAAAAGATCGTAGGTGTGTGCCAGGGTTTCCTCATCGGCGATGCCGCCGTATTTTCGCAACGCTCGAATACTTAACGCGCGATCCGTCAGCAACCGTTTGTGCCCTTCAAGATAGGCGCGCAAAAAGCTCAGCACCCTATCCCGGTTCTTTTTGCCGAATTCCCGGCTAATAGCCACGGTCGTCGTCGGAATTTCGCTGCCGGATTCCGCGAAGTCATAGAGCGGCTTGAGCCCGGTTTTTTCGGCATAATAGGAGGTAGGAAAGGAAAGCACGCCGGCGTCGACTCTCTTGAGGGAGATCGCCGTGGCGATATCGCGCTGGGTGCCGATTTGCAAGAGCGTTACATCTTTTTTGGGATCCAGTCCCCAGCTCATCAGCAGCGGGCGCACGATCAGGTCGGTCAACGAGCCAAAGCGGGTGACGGCGATGGATTTACCTTTGAGATCCGCGGGGCCGTTGATGCTTGGATGAGCAGTAAGCTTCATGAGGTGTATGTCGATGGAATTGGCTAACAGAATCAGGTCAGAGCCGGAGACGGACGATTGCAGCGTGACCAAGCCCGATGTTGTCGTCACGTCCAATTGGCCGGCGACGTGCACCTGTACCATCTGTACGCCTTGAACGTAAATGATCTCGGTATCGAGACCATACTTTTCGAACAGCTTGGCTTCCTTGGTGACATAGAGCGGATACATGCTGGCGCTATGGGAAGGATAGCCGGCGCGCAGCTTCCTGAGCGGAACGTCGGCGGCTGGGGTATGGGAGACGCCAAAATAGAGCTGGCCGGCCGCCAATAGCAATAGCGCCCGCGTAAATAGATGCAACACGATTGCCTCCTTTAGAGACGGCACGACCGTTCGTGCCGCGCAAGGTTTACGGTTCGCCGAACAGCCGAACCGTGTTGTCGAAGAGCAGCTTTTTTTTCTGGTTCTCAGTCAAGTCTTTGCGTTCGATGATTTCCAGCGCGGCATTGTCCCGCCCCTCGCCGTGGGGAAAGTCCGACGAAAAAAGCACTTGGTTTTCGCCGATCAGATCGAAAAGCTGGAAAAGCAAGCTATCATCGGCTTCGGCGGCTATAAAGATCCTTCCCGACTCGACATACTCCCTGACGCTTGCGCGCGGCAGAATCGCCGCGTTGGGCATGCTCAAACCGAACGGATGCGCGCCGCGGTCAAGGGGCAGGTAATGGTCCATGCGCGAGACCATGTAGAAAATCCATTCGGCGCCGAACTCGAGAAAGGCCACTTTCAAATCGCTATAGCGATCGAGCATACCGTGGCCGACGATGGCCATAAAGGCGAGCTGCGCCGGCAGCGACATGCCGATGATATGGCCGTCGTAAATCGATCGGCCAAGCTGGGCCAGGGGCGGATAGCTCATGCCCATGTGGACGCATAGCGGCAGATTAGCCCGCGTAAATTGATCCCACACCGGCGTGAAAATCGGATCGGAGAGCATGCGCTCGCCGGCGGTGCCAAAAACGACCGCCGCTCTCGCGCCCAAGCGCTGCATTTCTTCCAGGGCTTCCAATGCCTGGCGCTGATCGCGCAGCGGCAACAGCCCCGACCATTTAAGCCGTCGCGGCGCTGATTCGCACTGGCGCGCGACGTAGCGATTGTAAGCGCGAAAGAGCGCCGCCTCAAAGCCCGGATCGGCTGTCATATGCGCGTAAAGCGTGCTCGGAAACAGCATCTGGGCGTCCAGTCCCATGCGGTCCATGTCGGCCAGGCGCGCTTTGGGTTCGCTCAGCGTCATGCTGCCGAGGGAGCAGCGCTCGCGAGCGGTATCTGCGCCAAACTCCGCGAGCACGTTCCTCGGGGTGTTGGCCTGCTGCGCGCCGGGACCCAGGGCGTGGGGCTCGACGGAGCCTTCAATCAGCCATCCGGCGTTGTAATTTGCCAGGCCCGAATCGTCGTGAATTGTCACCGGTCGCGGGCGGCGCGCGCGATAGGGCTCCGGCAAATCTCCCCACATCCCCGGGTTGATGGAGCCGTGGGCGTCGGCGTCGAAAACGCGATAACCGTTGAGCATCGTAAATCCTCGTCAATTCTCTAATGTGCGTGGGGATGAATAATCCATGGCCACGTCGATGGTGCTCTCGGTACGGCTGGTTACCATACTTTATCGGCGCTTCTTTCTCGCTTCCGCAAGGTAGCCGCTCTCTTCGAGGTTGCGGACGAATGCGGGGTTGATCAGTTGGCTAAATTCGACCTGCGCTACTTTAGGATTGATTTTGGCGACGATCTTCTGGACGATTTTCCACGCCGCAGGATCAGGCATGATCTCTACGGTGGCCATCAGGTTTAGCACCCGGTAAGAAGCCTCCGCGTCTTCGGCTCTGGGAAAGCGAAATGCTTTACGCAATATCTCGACGACGTCGGCCCTGGCGCTGGGATCGTGAATAAGGACAACGGCATCGACCAGGCCTTTGAGCAGTCGGACAATGACATCGCTCGATTCCGCCGCCCGCTCGCGCGGATAACAAATCGTCGTTCCCTGGTAAGGGATGCTGAGCTTGCCGATGTCGGCGAGCACATGGGCGCCGGCGCGTTTGGCCGCTTCACTAAAGCTGTAGGGGATAACCGTCGCGTCGACGCCGCCGGACCCTAGCGCCTGGGTGACCGTCGCAGTGTCGCCGAGCACGCGCATCTTTAAATCGTATTTTTCCGGATCGATGTTGAGATTTTCCAGGGCGATCATTGTTTGCAGCCAAAAGCCGCCGCCGATGCTTTGCACGCCAAAGGTCTTGCCGCGCAGTTCTTCCAGAGTGCGGATTTCCTTGCGCGCGACCAACTCGCGGGGAATTTTTTGCACGGGCGATGCCGCGCATTGAATTCTCATGCCGCCGGCCGTGGCGCTCAGCGCGTTGGCGGGAGAGCCGTAATTGTATTGCACCTGGCCCGACGCTAGAGTCGCCATGCTGAGTGAACCGTTGCGCATTTGCACGAGGCGGACGTCGAGGCCGTGCTTTTTGAAGGTTCCTTTTTCAATGCCGACCCACATCGGTCCGACGGTTTCGTTCTGGCCGGCGTAGGCGAAGAGAATCGGCGAGGAGGATTGAGTGTGGCCGGTGTTTGGCACATATAACATGAGCAGAGTCAACGCCGTAGAAATCCGCAGATACCGGCGAGACAAGTCAACGCGATGCGTTTTAGTCATAGTTATTTTTTGCGGTCTTTGCCCTTGCTCAGGGTGGTGAGTTAGTGTAACCACGTCCTTTACGGTTAAATGTCTTAAATCTTATAAAACCGCCGGGCGTTGTCGCCCAGGATTGCCGCCTTATGGTCTTCCTTTAGATCGCCGCGCTCGACGATTTCATCGATTTCCTCCATACAGTTGTCAAGCGAAATCTCGTGCGGAAAATCCGAGGCAAACATAAACGGCGCCGGACCGACTCGTTCGATGGCGTAGGCAAGCGCCTTCTCATTGCCCTCGCATCCGACGAAAATTCTGCCGCTGGTAAAGTAATCCAACGGTTTGTGCTTGATGCGCAGACCGCCGTATTCCAACTCGCGTTCGAGGCGGTCGAGCACCATCGGGATCCAACTTGTGCCGCCTTCCAGGAAACCGATGCGCAAAGTAGGAAAGGCGTCGAACACGCCATCGACGATCATGCCGGTTGCCGCGATTGCTAGCGGAACCGGCATACCGAGCGCGCGGGTGGCGGGAAAGACGGTATACGTATTAAAACCCAGATCACCGTAACAGCCGCCGTGGACGGCCAACGCGCAATCGAGTTTTTCGGCTTCTTCATAGACGGGCCAAAAATGTTTTGCGCTCAGGTGTGGGGTTAGACCATTGGACGGTAACATCGCGCCGACCATGCCTAGCTCTTTTATCGCGCGTCTGAGCTCCGTGACCGCGCTGGGCACATCTTGAAGTGGGATCAAAGCGATGCCCTTCAACCGCGAGTTGAAATTGAGGTATTTGTCGTGCAGCCAGTCGTTGTAGGCTTTGGCATAGGCAATGGCCCAAGCGGGGAAAACCACCTGTCCGTAAGCCAGGCCATCGGTGGGGAAGAGCACGCTTGACTCCATGCCGGTTTTTTCGAGAAACATGAGCCATTTTTGCGGTCCCACAGTGGGATCGAAGGTGCCGGGCTTGCGCTCCTCTAAACGCGGCGTATGAAAGCGGTCCAGTGCCGGCAGGACGCGCCGCGGATTCATGTGCCCGGTAGTTTTGAACGGTTCGCCGACGAACTTGATCAGTTCGTCGAAGTTCTCCATGACATGACCGTCGCAGTCGACATAACTCTTGGCCATAATTGCCTCACATATTGGGTTTGCTGAGTTGAGGCATAGAGGAAATGGCCAATAGCTGTCAATAGTCAAAATGAGTCTCGGCTGGCGAAGCTTAAGCGCCGATTTGATGAACGGCGCTGGGATCAAGGGGAACCGGTCACTTGTTACCCGCGGGATTTCTGATCTATTTAGGATTGACCACAAGGAGGAGACTCATGCCATACGTCAAAGTTAAAGACGGGGTGGAAATTTATTACGAAGCGATCGGACAAGGCACGCCGTTTCTTTTCCTTAGCGAGACCGCCTGTGACGGCGCTGTCTGGAGCATATACCAGGTTCCTGAATTCTCGCGCGACCACCGCGTGGTCATCATCGATTATCGGGGCACGGGATTATCCGGCAAGCCGTCGGCCAAATACAGCACAGAGATGTTCGCGAACGATGCCGCCGCGGTGCTGGATCATCTGGGTCTTGAAGGCGCCGTGGTGTGCGGCCATTCCATGGGCGGCAGAGTGGCGCAGCTCCTCGCGCTCAATCATCCGCGCAAGGTGAGCAAGCTGATTCTTGCCTCCAGCGGCGCGGCGCATCCTAACGAGAGAGGAATTCCGCTGCGTATCGCTAAAGAGATGGTGGAGTGGGGTTATGAGAAATACGTGCGGGATCACACCATCATCGTCGGTTGGACTGAAGTATACGCGCGCAATCACATGAATCTCATCGAAAAATATCTCCAGGTGCGGATGGCCAATCTATGCCCGGTGGAATTTTACTTCCGGCACGTGCTGGCGCGCCAGGAGCACGACACGAGCGGGCGGCTCAAAGACATCAACGTGCCGACACTGATACTTGTCGGCGACGACGATCACTTTGTCGTCAGCGATATGTCGCACCGTGCCGGCGCGGACCTTCTCGTTCAGGGCATTCCGAATGCCAAGCTGGTCGTTCTCCCCGGCGAGCGCCACAGCTATTTTTTCACCGAACCGGAAAAGGCTCATCGGCTGATTCGGGAATTTTTAGAGGCGTAATGTCGAGGCTTTTCTTGATTGCCGAGCCCCGCGCAAGGATGCCCGGCAATCAGGTACGCAGAGCGCCCACAATCCTTGTGGGTGTTGGATGGTTATTGCCGCGCTCAAGCCGGCATCTCCTGTAACAAGCGCCCGTAACCCGCTATCGGATGGCGCAGGCCGAGCCGCAATTGAGTTTCCCAGCAGCGCGCCGGGCCGGCGTGCACGACTGTCAGCCCGGTGAACTTTTCCAACGGCTCGATGATCTCGAGCGTTTTCCATGCCGAGCCGAGCATATAAATACCTTCGGCTTCTTTATGTTTAGCGGCGATACGCTTCATGAATTCGAGAATCTCTGCCGGCGGCACCTTGGGGACATCGGCGAAAGGTGAATCGATGCCTTCCATGGCAAGCACTTCAAACCTCGCGTCGGTGAAATAACGCGCGAAGATGTCGTTCATCCGCTCCGGGAAATAGCTGGCGCCGACAAATTTCTTGATGCCCAGGGTGCGCAGTGCGTGAACGTGATTTTGCCCTGAGGTGAACATCTGCACGCCGTATTTTTTCTCCCAGCCAGCGATGAGTTCCTGTTCCCGTTGATAGCCGAGAAGCATGAAGGGCGGCGCGCCGCTGGGACGAACCAGATGGGCACCCATCCTCGCCAATTCCGCCGACTTGGCTTCGTATCCCGGCATCGAAGTGCTGAACTCTTCTTCGGTGCCGCGGGTGAAGTTCATCGTCAGCGTGACGAACTTGATCTTCGCCGGTATCAAGGTGTCGAGATCGAGCTCCTGGCCCGCTTCTGGACGATTCGTCGGACGAACCGTGCCGACGAGATATTCCTTTTCCGCCATGATGTTCCTCCCTTCGATCTGGCTGTTCAACGTTCAATGTTCAACGTCCCCACGTCCCAACCTTGAACCGTGCCGAAGGCGCGATATTGAAATTTGCACGTTGAACAGCCAAGGCTTAACCCTTGCGCATGGATCTAAACACCTCTAATGAGTTTGCGTCAAGCGTTTTCCGCGAGATCTTTTGCGTCTCGGGTTTCGAGTTTGGGGCTAAAACTCGAACTAGAAACTTGGAACTCTAAACTTCTTATTAAGGAGTCCACAATTGAGTAACCAAACAGCGACCGAGGGGTGAGACCTGGAGAGCGCGGGCACAGGAGCGCAAAGGTTGTTTTCAGGCCCTGCCGGCGGGCATTTCCACCTAT
This sequence comes from Binatia bacterium, assembly GCA_036555515.1. Lineage (GTDB taxonomy): Bacteria > Desulfobacterota > Binatia > UBA9968 > UBA9968 > DATACQ01. The sequence goes on along the minus strand of DATBLC010000294.1, from coordinate 22 downwards.
GGAGAGGACGGGGTGGTGGCCG
>DATBLC010000293.1:0-6790 GCA_036555515.1 Binatia bacterium | reverse complement strand
CGCAGTGCGTCCCGCGATGAGCTGCAGTCCGACACTAACTGATTGAAACAGGGGCGCGTCAATCAGGGATCACAAGTTCCGTGAGGGTTGAAAAGGGAATTAAAAAAATTCTCACAGGAACGTCTGTACCCTCTTGACCTGCCTGTAATGGGCGACCGGGAGTTAAGGCACACTTCTAATCTACGCTTGATTGTAAGATCAATAACTTGCGGCTGTCGGACCCAAGAGACTGTTACTAAACGAAGATGTAATTGACACCTTCTCCCATCGGCGATATTGCTTTCGCAAGTGATGGAATTTCAAATTTCCGATGCAGAGCTCGGCGGATACTGGGAGAACCGACTTGACGCTGATTCGTACCGTCGTCATAGCTAGCGGCCTAGTGCTCGCGCTCTACGGTGGTGACCCATGTCAATGCTGACACTGCAAATGCCAGCTCTTCCCGATCCGGTCAAGGTCGTCCTCCAACCCGCGACGACGGCGTTGTTGGTGTTCGACATGATCGATCGTATCTGCAAAAACCAGCCGAATTGCACCGAGGTCATGGTGCCGGCTCTCGCCTCGCTGCTGGCGCGGGCACGAAAAGCCGGCGTGTTCGTCCTGTACTCTACTCGGGAGCCGGAGAGCTCGAAGTGGATGCCGGAGGTCGCTCCCGCTCCCGGCGACCCGATCGTCAAGTCGTATGCTCAGGACCGATTTTACAACACGGATCTCGACAAAATGCTGAAGGCCAGGGGCATTACGACGCTGGTTCTTACCGGCTGGAAGGTCAGCGGCTCGGTGGTCTATACATCGGTCGGAGCGACATTGCGGGGGTACACGGTCGTCGTGCCCACGGACGCCAGCCTGGCCGCAACGGACTACGAAGTGGCGATCGGCCAATTCCAGATATTGAATCAGAATAGTGCGAACGCTACGAACGAACCGCTGAAGGCGAACGCCTCAACCCTGAGCCGTACGGATATGATCGTCTTTCAGTAGAAAAGCCAGCGGTGCTTGATGTGCCAGACGTATCCGGGCAGGAAATAGCGGTTGGCGCGTGGCATCACCTGCCGTTGGTTCCCGCGACAGATCAAGTGGTAAAACGCGCCCGAATATTCCACCCGTGGTTTGCGCGCCATTGGCCTCCTCTGTGTTGCGCTGATCCGCCCCAAGCCAATCTTAGAAAGTTTTTTCTCAGTGCCCCAAACCGACCGCTAGCGTCTGCTAAGTCGCCGGGTTGTCCATCGTAAGACTTGACCCGCCGTTTATGACTGCTTAGATGCTCCCGAGAAATCGAAGAAGCACGGGCGCTACCGTGGCGTTGGGTTCCTCGTCGACCCGCCGCCGGGCGGGATTGTCATCCGCCAAGGTAAACCAGTGATGACCGGCGCCGGGGATCAACATGGATTCGACCCGTGCATCGCGTTCGCGTAACGCAGCAAGGAATCGCTCCGACTGGTTGTGATGGACGATCGCATCCTGATCGCCGTGGATGATCAAATACCCGGCCGAGGGCGTGCCCGCCAACTTTTGCAATCGATGCAGCGGCGAAAAGTTTTCGTAATCCGCCTTCGCGTCCGGATAGGATTTGCCCATAAGCTTGACCACGGGGTCGTCGCTCCGTTTGGGCGGCTGGGTGACGCGCCACCAGTCCGGGAGATCGTAAATGCCATAGACTCCCACCATGGCGCGAATGTGTTGTGCGGTGCTTTGATCGAGCGAGAGCAGAGCGGCCATGTGGCCGCCGACGGAATCTCCGATGGTGCCGATGCGCGCGCTGTCGATACCCAGGAAGGATGCGTTCGCGATCAACCAATTCAGCGACCGGCAGACATCTTCCCACACACCGGGCCATGCCGGGCTTATTTGACTCGAGAGGCGATAATCCACTGCGACGACGGCATAGCCTCTTTCGGCCAGCCAGGGGCCCCAGCTTTTGTACTGCTTCTGAGAGCCACGCAGCCAGGCGCCGCCATGCAGACAAAGCAGCGCCGGGTGCTTACCGGCGCTCGTAGGCAGATAGAGGTCCACGCAAAGATCGCCCCGCGGCCCGCCGCCGTAAGGCACATCGACACGAATTTCGACGCCGCTATGGTTGTTCATATATGGAGTGGAACTGTCCGGGCCACGTCTGGAGTTTCTGGCACGCGCTATTGATTTAATGCCCGGCAACGCTGCAACTCCGACTCCAATGGCCTGTCCCGCTTAGCCAAGCAGGACACGTCATCAAACCATCGCGATGCAGTTGTCGGCAAGAGCTTTTCACTTTCACAGTCAAACGAGGCCTCTAAGCGTTCAGACGACGCCGTCGACTGCATCTTCAACACTAAATCCACAGCGTGCGCTGCCCCGACCCGGCGCCCCTCTAAGTTCTTATCCTATAGTTGCCGATAATGCACTACGAAAGCCTTACCCTCACCCATGACATGCAGTAATCTGATCGGCGCCCGGAACACGGCCGAATTGAGTTTGTGAGTCCCGAGACGATCGTCTGAGGGCAAGATGCCTTGCGAGAAGATCGGGGATTTGAGCTACGGCTTAGACGAGGGAGAGGAAACAAGCGCTGCGCTTTCCCGATCAAGCTCCCGCAGTGCATTTTGCATCAGATCGACTTCCCGGGCTTCGAAAAACGGCTCTCCGCATTGTGTGCACACCCATGGCGGCAGGGCGTCCCAGGACACGTGATAGCCGTTACGGTCCAAACTAAAAGGAGCCGTACCCCGCTTCATTTGTCCTTTGCAATGAATACATTCCATGCTCTACCGTCTCCGTCGAGACAATCAAGGACCTGACCGAGTTGGCAGCACAGAAGAAGAAAATGAAATCTTCTCCGCAGGACTGTCTGTGCCTCTGGACCTGCCCGCTAATGGGCGACCGAGCGCCTCAACCCTTATGAAAGCATTGACACGCTGGAAACGAACGCATGAGCTTAGGCCGTAAACGTGCATTTCTCGCTTCCAATACAGCTATAGCTGATGCCCTGCAACTGCCCAATTCTCGCGAGCGCGGCCCCATTTCTCGGAATTGAAAACCCTTCTTAGAGCACACGCGGGCGATTGGAGAGACTTCACAACGTGCCGTTTCAGGCCGAGACACGGCTCAGTTTACGAGTTCACATTCTGTTGAAACCAATTCAGAGGAAGTCGGCGACCAATCCCTCTCGATTTCGCCAAGTCATAGAGCAGCTTCGCCATCGCAGCAAACTGGATCCCATAGCCTGGGCCTCCGTCATGGCCCCAGCCATGTCCGCCATTCGCGAAAATCGTAAGTTGATCATCGCTCATTCGTCCCGGCACCTTTTCAGATACCAGGTCGGCGATCTCCGGTGCATTTTTTATTAGCGCCGCATGCGGCGGAATATCCAGCGGTTCTTCCTCCGGCCCACGCCGCAAGCTGTAGTCTCGACCATGAAGCCGATTGAAGATAACAATATGATCTGCCTTTTTGTAACAATCTAGGTCGAATTCGTAGGGAAGTACCCCTGTGAGGTGCATTCCTTTTTCGACCCATTCTCCTTTGCAAACTGGAACATTTGAATTCGTAGCGGCAACCACCATGTCAGTGCCGCGTACCGCCTGCTCTGCGGTATCAAACTCCTGTATGTTCATATCTTTGTAAATCAACCGTATTCGTTGAACAAAACTTTTTCGGTTCTCCTCGTTACGGCTGAATACGCTAACGTTCTCAATCGGACGAACGAAGCGCATTGCTTCAATGGCGGCGCTGGCCTGCCATCCGGAGCCGATGAGAGCCATGCTGCGGGTATTCTTTCTTGCCATATAACGTGCAGCGATTGCATTGGTGGCCTGAACGCGCATCTTCTGGAGATAGCCGTCATGGATGATCGCCAATAAATCTCCGGTGTGGATGTCGTAGAGCATATCGAGCGAGCAGTTGAGCGCACCATGGAAATAATTAACTCTCGTAGGATCAATCGTCGGGTCCGGTCGACTATGGGTAACGATACGGATGTCATAGATACCCTTGGCGCGGATAATTCCTTCATGCGTGTTCGCGACAAAACGGCCGGTGTTCGTGGATGAAAAGGTAAACGTTCGCGGGCGATTAGCCGTCTGACCCTTGTCCAACTCAAGATATGCCTCATCCAAAGCCCGAATTGTGTCCTCAATCGTTAAGAGCTTCTCCGCATCCTCATTGTTGAGTAGCAACACACTAGACATAACCTGTTTCCTCCGACCCTGTGATTTTGCTCCGCAGCTTTCGAGATCCGATTGTTATAACGACGCCGCAATCATCCGCCGGTCATTAAAAGGCTATATCAGCGCGCAATTTTCTCTGTCAATAAACAGGTAACGAGATATGGTCGGCCTACAGAGGTGTTGACAAAGGAAGTTAACGCACTGTAACTATCGCCCTAGCGGAGGTCATATGAAACGAAATCAGCTACTCCTTGGGTTCGCCATGGCGCTGGTATTGATCTCGGATATGCCAACGGCCTCAGCGCAGCAATTGGAAAAGATTGTCATTGGTCATTCAAGCCTGCGTAATGACATAGCCTTTCTCTGGGTGCCGCACCAATTGGGGTTCTTCAAAAAAAACGGTGTCGACCCGACCATCGTATTTATTTCCGGAGGCGTACGGATGATCCAAGCGATTGTGTCAGAATCGGCTGCCATGGGGTCGACCGGAGCCGCCCTGGTAGCATCGGCCGTTGCCGGCGGAGCGGACACGGTTATGATCCTTGGGATTACGAACCTTCTGACTTATGACATTTGGGCCAAACCTGAAGTCAGACGACCGGAGGATCTCAAGGGAAAAAGGCTCGCTATCAGCGGTTTCGGAAGCTCCTCGCATGTCGCCTCTTTCCTCATGTTGAAGCACTTTGGGCTCGATGAGAAACGTGACGGCATGACTTTTTTGGTCATTGGAGACGAGCCGACCCGCGTTCAGGCGCTAATCACCGGACGAATTGATGCTACCATCGTAGATCCTTCTGTATCCGGACCACTTAAAGAAAGAAATTTCTCCTACCTTGGAAACCTCCAACAGCTTGGAGTCCCGTTTGTAAATAACTCAGTTGCCACAACCAAGCGATTCATCAAAGAACACCCGCGAGTCGTCGAAGCGGTTGTAAAGTCCATCATTGAAGGAAACGCCTACATGCTGAATCCTGCAAACCGACCGACTGTTACGGCAATACTGGCTAAACACTTGCGGATTTCGCAGAAAGAAGCAGATAAGGCTTACGAGGACTTACTCCCCAAGGTTGAGCGTAAACCTTATCCGAAGATGGACGCCGTGAAGGCAACCATCCAAGTAATGGGTCTGACAAACCCCAAAATTGCACAGCTCAAAGCGGAAGATTTGGTCGATGTGTCTATTCTTGACAGGCTTGTGCAAAGCGGATTTGTGCAGTAAACGCGGCTTCATTCTAGAAGTGTTGAACGTTAATCAAGAACTTGCGCCGGTCCGATAGTCATCTAGCAGGCCTCCTTTCAAGAGAGCGTAGCATGCGAGGGAAACCAAACCACACCCACTCAGAGGAGGATCGAGATGAAGTTGTATGGATAATCGCTATCGGAGGGGAAAGTCTTCTGCCGCTGGTTGCCGCGCGCGATCACGTGATAGAGAACTCCTGCGGCAATACCTCTCGGCGTTCCCGATGTCGAAGTGAATCGAGAAAGTCAATTTGTAAAAGTCTGACCCCAGAGTCTGCCCCCTCTTCTCATAGGACAGCTCCTCAAAGCCTCGAGCCTGATGGGTGACTGGTGCGGGCTACGGTCCGACACCAACGGATTGGAAACAGGGGCGCGTCAATCAGGGATCACACACGCGAAGGGAATAACAAAATTCTCACAGGAACGTCTGTGCCCTCTCGACCTGCCTGCTAATGGGCGACCCGGCGTCACAGCCGGCGGAGAGACCTGCCTGTGGCAAACCTTCGGTTCGACCGGCAGCAGTGTGACGGCTAACCTGCTTTTTGCTCGTTGATCTTCTGTTCCAGCCAAAGATTGACGAGCGTATCCGACGACACGCCCTGCTTTTTAGCCACCGACCGGATCTTCGCGGACAAATTTCTTTCAATCGGGTAGTACGTGGCTTCGGGCTCGGTCACAATCTCGAACTTCACTTTCCTAGTCTTTCCCCACATCTCGCTCAAGTCGTGTTTATCCCAATACTCTCCAAGCTGCGTATACGATCGAGCCTTAGAGACGGAACTCTTAACTTTTTTCATAGCGCTTCCTTTCACTGGCGGTCAGGTCTCGCGCTGACACAATCAAGGCCTCCCGCGTTGTCTTACGAACGCAAAACACAATTAAGTATCGACCCGAGTTCGTCTGACCCAATGCAGCGTAAACATTTTCGCCTCTTCGGTGGCCTCTTTCGACAAATCTAAAATGTGATGGTCCCCTCAGAATCTCTCACCTCGTCCTGCGTCACCCGATGCCTCGCTCGATCTTTCAACGATCTCCTCCAACCAAATGATGCCGGATAGCTTCAAGCTCGATCTTTGATCATTGATCCTATCATTTCGCGCCCTTTGCGGCTAATCTCCGCCGGTTCACGGAAATCCATCCGCTCCGCCTTCAATGGACAAAGTAGCCATGACATTCTAAGTCGCTTGCTCCATCCGCTTGAGTCGGCGGCTGACCGTTGCGTAATGGACATCCAAATGCGCCGCGATCTCGCTCAGCCGATAACCTTGCTCGTAGGCCTCGGCGATCCCTTTTTCTCCTCTCCTGGCAAAAATTTGTTTCAGGGATGGCTTGGCGGCTCTGAGCTGCGCTCGCGGAATCTCTTTCAGGTGCTCTTTACCGGAAGCGTGCTTCTCGATAAATCCTTGGCT
>DATBLC010000292.1:0-31779 GCA_036555515.1 Binatia bacterium | reverse complement strand
CCCTGCCGGCGGGCATTTCCACCTATGGAGAGGACGGGGTGGTGGCCGGCAAGGCAGAGAACCATTGACCGCGATCGGAAGGGCTCGCCTCTCGGTCGCACACTAGCGATATAGTCTCTAAATAACGAACTCATTAGTAATGAGCGTCCCAAGCCACGCAATTAGAAACCACCCGACCCGATACCTTCAGTCTTCTTTCCAGCTCTTGGTCCACATGCCACATGGCCATGCAGTCGTCTTCGTTGTAGATGATCGCCTTGTGGCTGGCGAAAAGGTCCTTGTTGTCGAGATAATCCCAGTAACAGGCCATCGCTTGATAGGCGCCGATGTCTTTCTGGCGCCACTGAAATCCCAGACCGGGTGCCACGCATTTGATGGAAAAGCTCGGCACCGGCAAATAGACCGCCGCTTGAATCGCTATCTTCAAGTCCACACAACAGCAAATTAGCCGTTCCAAAGAAGCCGCCAGCGCCGGCCAGCGGAGCATGACCCCGCGCATTTGGCGGATCTCAAAATCGGTCCAATGATAGAGTTTCACGTCGCGGTAATCGCCGACGTAATCGAGAAACTCGTCAAATATCCGGCCTTCGTCTTGAGCGCCCCGAGCCAAGAATTTCACGAACTGGTCGCGGCTGTCATCGTAACAGCCGATCAGATAGGTGTGGGGTGGCTCCGTCGGATGAACCGAGTCCGAGGTCTCGAAGTCGAAGTAGAGCCGCCGTTTGGCGCGGGGAACGTTTAGAATTTGTCCGGCTTTGAGGACTGGCCCGCTGCATTTGTATGCCTGGGCGACGTTGTAGGCCAAGGCGCCGTAATGGTCGCCGATAATGCCGCGGATAGTTTCCTCCCCCAAGTCCCAAAGCTGGTCGACCCGTTGAATACCTGCGCCGCGAAGCTTGTCCCGTTCGCGTTTGCTGACACCGGCAAGCAATACCAAATCTTTTTGCTCCGTGGCGTATTTGTTGCCATAGAGGCGCCAAGGGGAGCTGGTCGCATTGGGCGGTCTTCTCAGTGCCGGAACTTTTTCGCCGTTGCGAATTGCCTGCCACTCGGAACGGAGCTTTTCCAGCTCTGCCTCTTTGCCATCAAACCAGACTGTCGAGGTTGAGTCTCTCAAGACCACTGATAATTGACGCGGCTCATGACCTTGGAGCAAACCGAGGATCTGCGTGTAAAAGGCTGCCTGGAGAACATGATAGTCCTGCAGCGACTTCGATCTTTTGACCTCGACGACGCGATAATGAAAGGGGCCCAGATCCGACGGTTCCGAGTCGTCGCGTATCAGCAAATCTCCTTTGCCGTACACTTCCCGTTGCAAGTCCCAAAGCTGGGGCTGGTAAATCGCAGGTGCGCCCTGCAGCATGGCTCGGAAGGTGTTCTTTAGGGCGGCAAATCCGAAACCCGGCTCGATTTTCACGGCCGCGGGAAAATTCGCTTTGATCCAAGCTTCTTCGAATTCGACGCCTTGTTGCATGCGCAACTCGTCGTAGAGCGTGGTTTCGTCGACGGCTTCGCTTTTGGGCGCGTGATTTTCGCACCATAGCCAGAATGGGTCTTTTAGCAGATAGTAGGTTAGCGAAGGGCGAAAGAGCGCGTGGCGATTGAATTTTCGGCCGCTGGTTGCGCGCTGGATCAGCTCTTCTGCGGAGATAGGATGCTTGTGGCGCACCATGAAATCTGTCTTCTGCGGTGATTTTGGATGGTCAGGCGGCGAGATAGCTCTCTTCCGATCGAAGATCAATAATGCGTGTCTAATTGAGTTGTTTCATAATGGCGGTATCTTTCTTGATGAATCCCGGCGGCCGACCATGCCGTGAGCGCACTTCGAGCCAATCGTCCCGCGCGCCAACTACGTTGATTTCCATTCCCGCTTCGACGCGGGACAGTGGCCGGGAACTTTCGTTAGGTCGGCTGAAGACTCGCGTAGAGCGGACAACTTCGTAGCTTGCGCCTCTGGGTGCGATTTTCTTAGGCAGCGCTAATTGCCCCGGCGCCTTTTCACCGCTCTTTGAGCCGGAATTGTCGGTCCCTGCAGCTCTTTTGGCCGCAACGGATTCTTCGGACTGGCTCGCGACGAATTGATCCTCCGGTCCGGCGGGCCCAAAGATGATCTCGCTCCAGGGGAGCGCGAAGTAGACGCTCACTGCGGCCAGGAGAGCGACAGCCGAGGCCATGTAGACGGCTCGGCCGTTGTGCGGCTGCTTTTGGCGCCGATATTGAGCTACGGGTGCGTCGCGTACCGAAGGTTGCGGTACGCCGCTATGCTCCACCAACTGCGCTATCCGCTCAGCGCTCTCGGCCTGAATGCGCGCGTTCTCCCGACCCAACCGGGCATTTTCCGCGCGCAAGCGTCCGAGCTCGGTCCACATCGTTTCAATATCGGCTCGGCTGGATTGCAATTGGTCGGTCAAAGCGGCGATTTCCGCGTATGGTTCTCGATTCGCGCCGGCGGTGACCTCAGAGTCCACTTCACTCGTCGCGCCGGTCCCGCTCGCTTTGTAGCGCGAACGGAGCAAAGCGATCTCAGCCCGTTTACCTTTCAACTCCCGCTCGGACGATATCAGTAAAACCAGCATGAGGACGATAGCTATGGCTGCAATCACGAGTGTCCAGACCAGTATACTTTCCATGATGCCCTCCTAAATCGATGCTGGGGTGCCGGATTCGCATATAAATGACACGGGACATTCCAGCCGTGCGCATTGGCCAGACCATAGTCTGAGAGTCTTGACCTGCGTCGAGCGGACGGAGGCAAAAAGCCTTTGCATGTAGATCGGTTCTCTGCGGGCATCGAACCCCAGCTTCTTATGGCGCTACTTAACATAACCAGGCCGGCAGTAAAACTTTTGCGTGGCAGCGGCTGCTTCGCGCCGGCGTGTTCGATGCGCCCCCGTATGTCGTATAATTCACGCCGCCGGCGGCCCAAAAGTTTACTAAGCCGGCCTCGTGATGACAATCCGCAGAGTCCGACACTCGCATGAAAACTGGTAGGGCTGCAATCGGCGCAACGCCACCAATAGCGTGCCTCTCCTAAAGGGCCTGCAAATTGCCGTTATGATTCAACCCCGATTCCGCAATTGCGCTCGACAGGAAGCGCGAGGCGCAACCCTTCCATAGCGAGGTCTCAGCCGAAGGCTGATCCGCCTGTGGCGGAGATGCCGTCTGCCTCTAAGCAGACATCGATGAGCGGTGCTCGGATGGAACGTTAAAGCTCGTAACAACAAAGTGCGAAGGCGCAAAATGACTTTGAAATTTTACAGTTGGACGCCTTCGCTACTCCAGGGGTTCCACCTCGCTTGCCGCCTCCTCAGTCTAATTGCGGAATCCGGGTTCAACGAAACAGACGTTCTTTATCGGCGCATAGGGCAGCTCCAACGAGGCGTGAACATTTTCTCATAAACCGTAAGAATTTGTCCGTCTAGCGGGTGGCCCACCGGGGAAAAGGATCGATTTCCGTCGCTATCCTATGCGTGCGAGCAATTCTTTATCTGGAGTTATCGTGGAACTTAAGGTATGGAGACAACAGATTCCTAGAGACTGGCGTTTGGAAGTGTAGCTTCGCGCCGCCTACAAGTAACAGGTTCGAAAGGCTGGATCGCAATGGTAATCGACTTTCAACATCACTACATTCCGGTTGAGTTGGCGAAAAAGCGCGGACTTTATTCGGAAACCAGCAACACCATGCTCACGGAAGGGGGATTGCCCGCCACGACCATGCACCGGCGGCTCTATGACTTGGAACTGCAACTCAAGGACATGGACGAAGCCGGCGTCGATATCTCCGTGCTTTCCTGTTTGCTCGGCTGGTCGGCACCACTGGAGGAGTGCCGCATGATCAATGACGACCTCGCCGCTGTGCAAGAAAAATTTCCGCGCCGTTTCGTGGGGCTGGCCCAGGCGCCGCTATTGGAAGGACGAGCGGCGCTCGCCGAATTGCGCCGGGCGATTTCCGATCTTGGCCTGCGCGGCGTGACGATCACCTCACAGGTCAATGGTCTTTCTCTCGATGCGCCGAATCTTTTCGGATTCTACGAGCTGGCTTGCCAGCTTGATGTGCCGGTGTTCGTCCATCCCGCTCTCGTGCCCACAGGGTATGAGCATCTAAAAGATTACGACTTACCTCGCGTCTTGGGCCGGGAAGTAGACCTCACCGTGGCGACGACGCGGCTTATCGCCGGCGGTGTCTTCGACCGTTATCCCGGTCTAAAGATTGTCATGGCTCACTTCGGCGGCGGCATCGCTGCGCTAAAAGAACGGCTGGTCGGCAAGGGCTACCGCTTCGGCACTCTCAAGCGCCCGTTCGGCGATTATTACGATCTAGTGTATTTCGATATGGCCGGTTTCGAAGGGGGTACAGTGGCACTTTCCTGCGCGCTCCAGGGCATCCGCCCCGAGCGCCTGGTTTTTGCCAGCGACTATCCACAAGATTTTACCGGCGTGAATACGGACACGGGAAAAGGGATGAAAGAGTTGCGCGATTATATTGGCGTCGTGCGGAATTTGCCCCTCGATGAAAAACAGAAAGAGGCCATGCTGGGCGGAACGGCGGCCCGTCTGTTGAAACTTTAAACTATGCGGTGGGGAATGGCCTCGGCGGCAGTTCCAATAGTTCCAATCGTTCCACACGTTTGGAACGGCTGGAATGACTTGAACGACGAACGATTGGAACGCATTCATTTGGCTTCGGGGCGCGCCAAACTCGCTTCGACATAACCTGGTTTTCGGCCTTGCTTGGACTCGACTTTGAGCCAGCCCTTCTCTTCTTCGACGACATTGAGCTTGATGCCCTTGGGAATCTCAGCGACCACGGGATAATGTAGTCCGGGGCCGCTGCGCACTTGCGTGTTCACCAGGGTTTCATACCGTCCCTCCACCGGGCGGGGCGCGTCGGCCTCCCGATCCTCCACTTCGGCTGGTTTTGCCGACTCCATGTCGATGTAACCCGGCGCGTTGCCTTTTTTCGAAACGATCAATAGCCAGTCGCCGTCCCGGCCGACCACGTGGACTTTGGCGTCGCGTTTGATCTCGCCGATGGTTTTGAATTGTTCTCCCGGCCCGCTGTGCACCTTGGTGTTCTCCACGGTGACGTAAAGCCTCGCCTGCTCGTTTAAATCGGGTAAGTCGTCCGAAGCGATTTTGTCCTCTGAGCTTTTGCACGCACCGATCGTGAGGGACACCAATAAGAGAACACCGCATAAAAAAATACGCTCACTGCGTGACATGTCCGATACTCCTCCGAGAATTAGGAGCCCTATTATAGCACATGACCTCGTGGCGTCGATGGGACCTGGCTGGTTCAACGTTCAAGGTTCAAAGTTCAACCGATTCAGCAGTTAAACTGAGGAGTTCGCAAGCGAGGTGGAACCCTGGAGTAGCGAAGGCGTCCGACTGTGAAATTTCAAAGTCGTTTTGCGCTTTCCCATTTCGTTGTTACGAGCTTTAACGTTCCATCGACGCACCGCTGCTTGATGTCTGCTTAGAGGCAGACGGCATCTCCGCCACAGGCGGATCAGTCTTCGGCTGAGACCTTGCTACGGAAGGGTTGCGCCTCGCGCTTCCTGGCAAGCGCAACGGTTTCAACGTGTCCGAATCCGGTTCGAAGGTCCGGGTTCGACCTCGAACCTTAAACGTTGAACCCGCCGAGTCGCGCCTCAGCGTATCTGTTTCCATACCTTGGCGAGGCTATCGCCATACACGCTCAGATCCCACTCACAAAAATAGCCGAAGGGCGTGATCCAAACTTGATAGCCTGTTTCGCGCAGCCGTTCGGCCAGGGCAGTGATGAGAGCTTCGGCATACGCCGGCGCGGCGGCCTCGCTACCCAGATGGGCGAACGAGTGCAGGACGATGTTTTTGAGTGCTCTTTTGTTGGCGAGCCACTTGACATGCTTGAGCGTCTGGCGCAGCACCGAGGTTTTTCTTTCGTCCGCCGCGTCGTGCGCTTCGGCGTGGATGAACACGACCAGGGTGGCTTCCACTGTCTGATCCACGTCCTGGGCCGGCACTTCCGGCAAAGTCTTGGAGTGAGTTTTCCAGCGAAAGCGTTTGGCTTGGAAGCAGAGCAGTTTCATCGCCGGCGCATCAATAGTAATCCAGAAAATTCTTCAGCAGTTTCTTGCCTTCTTCGCTGAGAATCGATTCGGGGTGAAACTGCACGCCTTCAACGGCGAAGGTTTTGTGCCGCACGCCCATGACGACACGGTCGTCTGTTTGCGCGCTGATCCTCAGGTCGGTGGGAAGGGTTGCCGGGTCGATGACCAGCGAATGGTAGCGCATAGCGGCAAAGGGATTCTTGAGCGAACGAAAAATGGTTTGCCCGTCATGCATCACGTCGGACAATTTCCCATGCATGATCGCCGGCGCGCGCGCAATGGCGGCGCCGAAGGCCGCGCCGATGCATTGATGGCCCAGGCAGACGCCCAGGATTGGCGTTTGGCCGGCGAAGCGGCGGATTAAATCGCATGACACGCCGGCCTCTTTGGGCGTGCACGGTCCGGGGGAAATGACGATCTTTTCTGGACGCAAAGCGGCGATTTCGTCGAGGGTGATCTTGTCGTTGCGAACGACCCTGACTTCAGCTCCGAGTTCGCCGAGGTAGTGGTAGAGGTTGTAGGTGAAGGAGTCGTAGTTATCGATGAGCAGGATCATCGTTTCCTCCACTGTTCGGCGAGTTCGACGGCTTTGAGCATGGCGCGGGCTTTATTCAGCGTCTCTTGGTATTCCGCCTCCGGATCGGAATCGGCAACTATGCCGGCGCCGGCGTTGATGAAGACCTTTTTGCCTTTCATGACGATGGTGCGAATGACGATGCAGGTATCCAGATTGCCGTTGTAGCCGAAATAACCGATGGCGCCCGCGTATAGGCTCCGTTTTTCCGGCTCCAGCTCGCTGATAATCTGCATGGCGCGTATTTTCGGCGCGCCCGAAACGGTGCCGGCGGGAAAAGCGGAAACGAAGAGATCAAAGGCGGTCTTGCCCGGCGCCAGCTTGCCGCGCACGTTGGAAACGATGTGAATGACGTGGGAGTAGCGCTCGATGGCCATCAGCTCGTTCACTTCCACGCTGCCCACTTCGGCGACCCGGCCGACGTCGTTGCGGCCCAGGTCAACCAGCATGATATGCTCGGCGCGCTCCTTGGGATCGGCGAGGAGATCCGCTTCGAGTTGCCGTTCCTCCTCGGGCGTGGCGCCCCGGCGCCGCGTGCCCGCGATGGGGCGCAACTCAACTGTGCCGTCGGTCAGGCGCACCATGGTTTCCGGCGACGAACCGATGACCCGGAGGTCTTCCAGCTCCAGATAAAACATATAGGGCGACGGATTGATGAAGCGCAGCGCCCGGTAAATTTCGAAGGGATCGGTGTTGGTTTCGGTTTCTAATCTCTGGCAAAGCACCGCCTGAATGATATCGCCGGCGCGGATATACTCCTTGGCCCGAACCACGGCGTCATGGAAATCCCGGCGGCTGAGGTTCGATTTAAATTTGCGTCCTCTGGTGGCCAGGCTTAAATCCCGAGGCTCGATACCACGGGGCTTTTTTTTGAGCGAGGCGATGAGCCGGCCGATTCTGGCTGCAGCCTGGTCATAGGCTTGGCGCAAACTCGTCTTGCCGTCGAGCCGGACATTGTCGATGATTTTGATAGTATGTTTCAAATTGTCAAAGGCAACCAGCGTCTGCACGAAGATGAAAAAAATTTCGGGCATGCGGAGCGGTTCGCTCTTGTCGTTGGCGATTTCATGCAACTGGGCCACAGCGTCGTAGGCGACGTAGCCCAAGGCACCGCCGAAAAAGGGCGGCACTCCGGCAACCGGCACGGGCCTGCAGTCGGCCAGAAGCTCTTCCAAAGACCTCAGCGGTGCATCGGAATGCCAACTTTCTTTCTTGCCGTTTTCAACCAGTTCGACCTGGCTGCCCCGGGCTTTGAAAATACGGTGCGGGCGTGTGCCCAAGAATGAGTAGCGTGCCCAACGTTCGCTTCCTTCGACGCTCTCGAGCAAAAAGGCATAGCGGTCGCGCTCGATGCGCTTGAAAAACGATAGCGGCGTCTCCAAATCCATGAGGAGTTCTTGATACACGGGAATAAGATTGCCCTGTTCGGCGAGGCGGCGAAATTCTTTAAACGATGGTTGAATCATGGGTCTAATAAACACAAAGGGCCATAAGTTTCTCACCTATGGCCCCTTATCTAGCAAGATTTTGGACGACTGGACTTAGCCAAGGTGACGGGGGCGGGCATGACGCCCGGGCCGCCACAGCCATTCTAACATCGGGACTTCCAGTCCTTTTTTCATGAAAGGCATTGTGCCGTATTCGACCTTGACGGTCAAGCAGCACCTTGCCTTCAGTCCCGATTGACAAGCTGCAACTCGTGGGGTAAGGCTAAAACGCCTTTTTGGAATGGCAAGAATTTCTGGCGAAAATAGCCCGGGACTTGGCCGACAATTTCTGGGGGGAATGGAATATGGTCCGGCGAGAAAAATCCAACTACATGATCCAATCCGTTTCTCATGCTTTGGATGTCTTGGAGCAATTTAACGGCAACGTTGAAGAGATCGGTGTTACCGAGCTTAGCAAGCGCCTAAAGCTGCATAAGAATAACGTGTTTCGTTTGCTTGCGACCCTCGAGGCGCGCGGCTACATTCAGCAAAATAAATCGACCGAGAACTATCGCCTCGGCCTCAAGTGTTTACAGCTGGGGCAGACTTTTATTCATCAGATGGGCCTGTTGCTCCAGTCGCGGGCGGTTCTCGAAGATCTGGCAAAGACAACGAAGGAAAGCGCCTTCGTAGCGGTGCGCAAGGGGGCCGGCATCGTGCCTTTGGATTTTGTCGAACCGCCCCGCGCGGTGCGAGTCGTATCATTCTTGGGCACAGCGCTGCCGGCCCATTGCACGGCAGCCGGGAAAATTTATCTGGTATTTGAGTCGGAAGGGGAACTGGGCCAGAATTTAGGGAGTGGTCTAAAACGCTATACGGGCAAGACCATCGTCGATACGGAGACCCTGACGGCGCAAACCAGAGAAATTGGCGTGGCGGGATACGCGGTCGAACAAGAGGAGTTCACCGACGAAGTGAGCTCGGTGGCGGTGCCGATTCGGGACTATACCCGGATGCTTGTGGGTGCCATAGCGGTGGTTGGACCCAGCCAGAGATTAACCTCCGATGTCATCAAGAACGATGTCGCGCCGAAAATCGTAAAGGCAGGCGACGAACTATCCAAACGGCTGGGGTATCCGGGTTAACCGGCGATGCTCCGCCGGTACTACTCACGGCGGCGCAGCTTCAGCGCGGTTCTGAAGATTCTCTTCTCTCCGATCAATATAGCTTGCACGGTATGCGCTGGTAAGAGAACGAATAGGCGAGAGCATTTTAAGGAAGTGGCATGTTAACAGTGGTCGAGAAGATCGTTTTCATTCTGCTTGCTGGAGTGTCGTTATATTTCGGCGGCAAGGGTTTCTTTGACGTTTATAAAGTAATCTCGCGGGGCAAGGCGGAGCAGCGCTTCGATAATCTTGGGCGACGAATCCGGCGCGCGTTCGGGATCGTTTTAACGCAGCGGTCGGTTTTTAACGCTCGTCCGGTGGTTTCCTTGCTTCACGCGTTGATTTTTTACGGTTTTGTTTTTTACTTCCTGGTCAATCTCGTCGATCTGCTAGAAGGTTTCTTTCCATTGCATGCTCGGGGCGGCGCGTGGAATGCTTTCAATCTCACGGCCGATCTGCTCACGACGGGGATATTAATTGGCGTCATCGGTTTGATTATCCGGCGCCGCTTCGTCAAGCCCGGGGATTTTGACTACGCGGCCAACGTTCCGCTGCAAGCGGAAGTCAGAGCGGGGATGTTGCGCGACTCGACCATCGTATCGGGCTTTATCTTGGTCCACGTCGGCTGCCGCCTGATGTTGGGGGCGACGCAATTGGCGCGCGCCGGCGCTGATCCGTACCAACCGGTCGCTACCATGGTCAGCGGCATCTATGCCGGCATGAATCCCGCGCTCATTGACGGCGCCTTACATGTTTTTTGGTGGGGCGCGCTGGGCTCGATACTAGCTTTTATTCCCTATTTTCCGCGCTCAAAACATATCCATCTGTTCATGGCGCCGGTTAATCTCGCGCTCAAGAAAGACAAACCCGGCGTATTGGAGCCGATGGATTTCGAAAACGAGGAAGCGTTCGGCGCAGCGAAATTGGAAGAGTTCTCCTGGCCGCGGCTAATGGACGCGTATAGCTGCATCATGTGCAACCGCTGCCAGGATGTTTGCCCGGCGAGCAACACCGGTAAGGCGCTAAGCCCGGCGGCGATTCTGGTCAACGAGCGTGTCGAGCTAAACAGAATTTTCTCCGACTTCGCCGCGGGCAAGGAAAGCCCGCGGCCGCTCCTTGATTTCGCGCTGAACGAAGAGGCGGCCTGGGCGTGCACGACCTGCAACGCTTGCGTGGAAATTTGCCCGGTGGGCAATGAACAGATGTTGCATATCATCGATGTCCGGCGCGAGCGGGTGCTCACCGCGGCGGAGTTTCCCAACGGGCTAAAGAACGCTTTCAACCATATGGAGCGGGCGGGCAATCCTTGGGGAATCGCGGCGGAGGAGCGGATGGTTTGGGCAAAAGGGCTGCCGTTCCCCGTGCCGACCTTGGAACAAAAAAGCGATCCCGAGGTGCTTTACTGGGTGGGCTGTGCGGCCGCCTTCGATCCGCGGGCGCAAAAAATCGCCCGCAGCATGGCCGAGCTACTCAACGCAGCGGGTCTCGATTGGGCGGTGATTGGAAAGAGCGAAAAGTGCACCGGGGATACCGCCCGCCGCGCCGGCAACGAATATCTCTTTGCGCAGATGGCTGAAGAAAACATCGCGGTATTGAACGAAGCGAAGCCGACAACGATCGTCACCCATTGTCCGCATTGCTTTCACACGATTTCGAATGAGTATCCCCAGTTTGGCGGCAATTTTACGGTCAAACACCATACCCAATTCATCGAGGAGCTGATCCGGGATGGTAAAATCAAGCTGGCTGGCGATGGCGCCAGCGCGGCGACCTATCACGATCCCTGCTACTTGGGACGACACAACGGCGTGTTCGATGCGCCGCGCGCGCTGATTCAATCCGCCGGCGGCACGATCACCGAACCGGATCGCAATCGTAGCAACAGTTTCTGCTGCGGCGCCGGCGGCGGGCAATTTTGGAAAGAAGAAGAAAAAGGCAATGAGCGGGTCAGCACCAACCGCTACCGCGAACTCAAACAAACCGGCGCCAAGACGATTGCCACCGGCTGCCCGTTCTGCATGCGTATGATCACCGACGAGACCGCCAAAGAAGAAGAGGGCAGCGCCCCCGACGTTTTAGACGTCGCCGAGATCGTAGCCAGAAGCCTGCGCCGGTGATATGCGCCTGATGTTCGCGTTGGTAATTTCTCTTGCTATTTTCACCGCTGTGAGCGGCTGTCAAACACAACCAAAAGTCAGCATCGTTGGCAAAAACGGCCGTGAAATCGCGTTTCAAGTGGAGATCGCGGATACGCCGGCCAAACGCGAGATGGGGCTGCAATATCGGCGCGAGCTAGCTCTCGACCAGGGCATGATTTTCCTGTTTCCCACGGAAGAACAACAGTCATTTTGGATGAAGAACACGCCGCTGCCGCTGGACATGATCTTTATTAGCGCCGAGCAAAAAATCGTCGGCATCATCGAGAACACCGTGCCGTTCTCGCTGGAGGCTCGTTCCGTGAGCGGCAGAAGCCAATCTGTGTTGGAGATCAACGCCGGCCTATCGCGCCGATATGGCTTCAAAGCCGGGGACGCGGTTCGCTTCCAAGGGTTCTCTGCTGAAGGCGCGACGCGGTAAAAAATAAAGGGCGAGTGACCTTCGCCCTTTAGCCCGCCAAGCGGAGAAATCGGCTAAATTTCGTCAAAGAAATAGGGCCGCACTGGGGCAAGCTTCTCTTCGTATGAGTCGGGATATAAAAACCACAGCGTAGCGGCCAGGCTGCTTAACAAGGAGTTACCATCCTGCGGCGTGAAACAGGTGCCGATAATTTCCTTGTCGCCGTGTATCGCCAGGCTCTGCGACACGATCACCGTCTGATTCAATATCCGGCCAAATAGACCATGGTCTCGGCCGAAGGAAAACACCGAGGCCGATGACTTCTTGTTGGTCAAGGCGACTCTGCGGGTCGATTTGAACCGGCGCATTAACTCGTCCTTGTCGATACTGCGGCGCAGTCTGATATTGAAGTGAATGGTGTGCATATACTGAGTGTTGAGTTTCAAAGCGGAAGAGAAAATGTTCAGATCCAGCCCCAAAGTCTGAAACAATTCGTGGGCATCCCGTCCCTGATGGGTGCCGAACTTAGAGTCGTCGTGCTTGCCGGCTTCAGGAGCCGGGATGAAATCGCCTTCCTGACTCAAATCATTGGCCCTGCGCATGCAGACGAAGCGGCTTTCCGCAAGATTGTCTTCCTTTTCCGGTCCCAGCGCGACGGTGTCGATGAGCACGGCCAGATTGTGGGTGTTGCAACTGACAACCTGGATGAACTGATCCTGACCTCTGACCAGGGCTCTGTCATTGATCCCGCGGGCGTACTTTTTACCGAAGCCGTCTTCGCTGCCCTGGGCGATAAAGCCGCGCCCATTGTTAGCGTACTTGTTGTAAACTTTTTCCTTGTTCTGATTGCCCACCGGCGTGCAATCGATCACCACGTTGGCCCGCTCGATCGCTTCTTCGGCCTCGTAGCTGGGTGTCATGCCCATATCGACGAATTTTTGCCAGCGGTCTTTGTCCACGGCTAGTTTCGCCCCGTTCTGGCAGGAGACGGTAACTTTGGAGCGGTCCGTCAGAAGCGGCGTGCGCTTGTGAAAAGTAACTTCATCGATGCCGAACTTGTCCTGGAACGTCGAGAGAATGCCGATGAGCGGCTCCCCGATGGTGCCGGTGCCGACGATGTGGACGATTTTCTTTTCAGGCATATCTCTTACCTACCCTGATTTTTATATACCCGATCATAGCCCAACCCTATGGCACGATCAACGGTTTTGTTTCAAGTTATCCCTTAAAGCCATGGCCTGAATATGGTAAAAAGTGACTTAAGGGAGACAATTATGACAAACGAAATTATCCCGGCGAGTTTATTTTTTGACCGCAACTTCGGCATCGGAACGCGGGCTTTGGACAAAGTGCTGGCAACGGCAATGGGAAAGAAGGCGGACTACGCCGACCTTTATTTCGAGTACCGAAAAAATGAAGGAGTCAGCCTGGAAGAAGGACTGGTAAAAAATTGCTCGCAGTCCATAGGCAACGGGGTCGGCGTGCGGGTGCTCGCCGAAACCAAGACCGGTTACGCGTATACCGACGATATTACCATCGAAAATCTGGAAGTCGCGGCGCGCACCGCGCAATACATCGCGCAAAACCGCCAATCCCAGTTGCCCGTCGCCGTCGGCCAAGTGCCAGGAAAAGCCCATGATCTCTATCCGGTCAAAGTTTCAGCGACGGATGTGCCACTGGATAAGAAAGTCGCGCTGCTTTATGACATCGACCGGTATGCCCGCGGCCTGGATCCACGGGTGAAGAATGTCTTTGTTTCCCTCGGCAGCGAGTACAAAGTTATACTTGTGGCATCGTCGGATGGACGGGTTATCGGGGATATTCAACCGCTCACCCGTCTTAACGTCACCTGCATCGTCGAAGAAGATGGCAATCGCCAGGTGGGTAGTTTTGGCGGCGGTGGACGAGTCGAGTTCGGCTTTTTTGTCGATATCAAAGACTATGAGCGCTACGCCCGCGAGGCGGTGCGGCAGGCGGTGCTAAATTTAAGCGCCCGGGAAGCGCCGGCCGGGACGATGGATGTGGTCCTGGGGCCGGGATGGCCGGGGATATTGCTCCATGAGGCGATCGGCCACGGCCTCGAAGGGGACTTCAACCGCAAGAAGACTTCGGCATTTTCCGACCGCATCGGCCAACGGGTGGCCTCCGAACTCTGCACGGTGATCGATGATGGTACGATTCCCTCGCGGCGCGGCTCAATCAATGTCGACGACGAAGGCACGCCGACGCAGCGCAATGTTCTGATCGAAAACGGCATTCTACGCGGCTATTTGCAAGACCGGTTAAACGCGGGGCTCATGAAGATGCCGCTCACGGGCAACGGGCGGCGCGAAAGTTATGCGCATATACCGATGCCGCGAATGACCAATACGTTCATGCTCGCCGGCGAGAGCGCGCCGGACGATATTCTCCGCTCGGTGAAAAAAGGACTTTACGCGGTGTCCTTCGGCGGCGGCCAGGTCGACATCACCAGCGGCAAATTCGTCTTCTCCGCCAGCGAGGCCTATCTCATCGAGGATGGCAAAGTCACTGCGCCAGTCAAAGGCGCCACCTTAATCGGCAACGGCCCCGATGTGCTTACCCGCGTTTCGATGGTCGGCGCGGATCTCAGATTAGACGAGGGCATCGGCACCTGTGGCAAAGATGGCCAATCGGTGCCGGTCGGCGTCGGGCTGCCGACGATCCGCATCGATGGACTAACGGTCGGTGGGACGGCGGCGTAAGTATTTAGTTTAAGCCGCTCGAGCGGTTCAATTCGTTGAAGCCATTCGAGCCTTTTCATGATTTGAACTAGTTGAACGATTCGAACAATGTCGGAGGGTTATGAAACGGTATGAGCTAAGTCAGGACTTGGCGCGGGATATTCTAGCAAAGGCCGGGGCGAGAGGCGCGTCCCAGGGCGATGTTGTGATGGCTGAAAGCCAGTCTTTCTTCGTCACCGCGCGCATGGGCGAGGTGGAGAAGATCAGCCAGTCGGGCGAGAAACGGCTAGGCTTGCGGCTGTTTTTCGGCAACGGTTCCGCGTCCGCGTCGACTTCCGATATTTCCGAACAAGCCATCGAGAAACTCGTGGAAGACACAGCGCTGATGGCGCGCGCAACGGCCCAGGACCCCCATAGTGGCCTGCCCGACGCCAACGAGCTGGCGCGCGATATTCCGGATTTGGATTTGCTTGACGAGTCAGCCCGCTCGGTTTCCGTCGAGGAGAAAATTCAGATCGCTCTCGACACCGAAAAATGTGCGCTGTCCGTTGATAAAAGGATTACCAATTCCGAAGGAGCCGAGTTTTCTAACGGTTTCGGCAGGGTCATTTACGCAAGCAGCCACGGCTTTAGCGGCGAGTACGAAGGCTCGAACTTCGGTCACTCCGTTGCCCCGGTGGCGAAATCGAACGGCTCGATGCAGCGCGATTACTGGTATTCGTCCAACCGCAAATTTGCCCGCCTGGAATCGCCGCAAAGCGTCGGCGAGACGGCCGCACGGCGCGTGCTCCGCCGGCTCGGCGCAAGAAAAGTTAAAACCTGCGAAGTGCCCATCGTTTTCGAACCGGAGATCGCCGCATCGCTGCTGCGAAATCTGTCGTCCGCCATTTCTGGATACGCCCTCTATAAAGGCGCGTCGTTCTTGATCGGCAAGCTTGGCACACAGATCGGTTCCGAGTTGTTGACCGTCATCGATGACGCCACGATTCCCGGAGCTTTGGGCTCGAAGCCCTTCGACGGCGAGGGATTGCCGACGAGAAAGAAAACCATAGTCGAGCGGGGCAAATTGCAGAGTTATCTCCTCGACAGCTACAGCGGCAGAAAGCTGGGCATGGCCTCCACCGGCAACGCCTCGCGCTCAGTCGGCGAACCGCCGGGAGTCGCGCCTGCGAACTTTTATCTGGCGGCGGGCAAGCATTCCCCCGATGAAATAATTGGTTCGGTCAAGCAGGGGTTGTACGTCACCGAGATGATCGGCTTCGGCGTCAACATGGTGACCGGCGACTACTCGCGGGGCGCGGCAGGGCTCTGGATCGAAGACGGTGAGTTGAGTTTTCCCGTAGAAGAAGTAACCATCGCCGGCAATCTCAAAACGATGTTTCAGAACATCGAGATGGTAGGAAACGATTTAGAGCTGCGCGGCAGAATCGCCGCACCGACAATCAAGATCTCACAAATGATGGTGGCGGGGGAATGAACCCGTATTCCGCAGTTGCGCTCGACAGAAAGCGCGAGGCGCAACCCTTCCGTAGCGAAGTCTCAGCCGAAGGCTGATCCGCCTGTGGCGGAGATGCCGTCTGCCTCTGAGCGGACATCGAGCAACGGTGCTTCGAGGGAGAATTAAAGCTCGTAACGACAAGTGCGAAAGCGCAAAATGACTTTGCAATTTTACAGTTCGACGCCTTCGCTAATCCAGGGTCCACCTCGCTTGCCGTACCGGCTGATTTAAGGAGATCCATGGACACTTCGACAATCATCATGATGGCCGGCGCCGCTATCATGCTCATCGCCGCGTATGGCAAGGCGCCGGAGGCCGCTCAAAGAGGCCTCAATGCCAGCGGCTCACCGTCGCGGGATGGCTCTGCCAGCTGGTGTGGAACAAGCTCCGCGTCTGATCCAGCGTGACCCGAAGAGAATTCCTTAAACTGCTAGGCAACGCGGGTTGGGCTTTGCCTTCGCTGAGCATGCCATTGAGCTGCGCTCCGGCGCTAAGGGCGCCTGATCCCGCCACGGGCTTGTCACTCGGTTACGTCGCCGGCGACGTGACCGAGAACGCCGCTGTTGTGTGGGTGCGAGCGGAGCCGGGCAGCAATGTCGTACTCCATTATGGCTTGGATCCGAGCCTCGGCGATTTTGCCGTTATCGGCCCGCAGCTCGTGGATCCCGAGGCCGATTATAGCGCGCGCTTCCATTTGCAAAAACTATTGCCCGCAAGCGTGTGCTATTACCGCGCTGCGGTAATCGGGAAGGCGCCAGGACCCATCGCCCGGTTCGTTACCGCGCCCGGCGCAGACGACGATAAGAGTGTCGTTTTTTGCTTCAGCGCCGACACCAGGGAGAGTTATAGGCCCTTTTCAGTGATGGATGCCGTGCGCGCGCAACGTCCTGACTTTTTTCTCCACCTGGGCGATACGATCTACGCGGACCGAAATGGCACGGCCACCAGCTTGCCGGAGTTTTGGGCCAAATATCGCAACAACCGCGACGACGCGGCGACCCAGGCGCTTCATTCCGAGACCAGCGTGTACGTGACTTGGGACGATCATGAGGTCGCCGATAACTATCTGCCCGGGCATCCCCTGGCTCCGATCGGTTACAAAGCATTTCTCGACTATTGGCCCATTCGTAGAGATCCACTGGCACCGAACAGGATCTACCGCTCATTTCGCTGGGGCAAGGCCCTGGAGCTGTTTATTCTTGATGTGCGGCAATACCGCGACCGCGCGCTGAGAACGATGTTGGGGAATGCGCAGAAATCGTGGTTACTGAACGGTATAGCGAAGTCCTCCGCCATCTTCAAATTCATCGCGACCCCGGTGACGATGGACGGCGGCGGCAGCGACCGTTGGGACGGATACGCTAAGGAACGAGCCGAAATTCTGCGCTTCATCAACGGCAGGAAAATTCCCGGCGTGGTTTTCTTGAGCGCCGATCTACATTACGCTGCCATCACCAGGATTCGTCGCGGTGGCGGTCTCAGAGACATCGCGGCCGGGCCCTTGGGCGGGCCGCTGAACCGGATCACCGACGGGTCAGTCAGCCGGTTCGAATTCTTTTCGGCGGAGAACTTCAACTTCGCCAAGATCACGGTCGATCCCAAAGCGGCGCCAGCGCACGCGTTGGTCGAGTTCATCGATCAGGACAACCAGACTTTCCATCGAGCGAAAATCAACGCCGGCTGATTGGCCGAGTTGGGGTAGCTATCGAGTGCGGCAAATCACGCAGGGGTAGTGAAGCATTTTCGCCAAGGGTTAACCGGCTTTTGCCCGATGCTGCAATGCCTCGGGATTCAGAGCCCGGGTGAGCTTGCCGTCCATGTAATCGAGTATGTTTGCCACGGCGTTTTCGGCGAAGCCTTCGAAACCCGAATCCGTCGGCCAGCCAAGGTGGGGCGTGAGGACTACGTTATCCAATTCGAAGAGCGGGTGTCGCGCCGGCAGCGGCTCGTCCGCGAAAACGTCCAGGGCCGCGCCAGCAATCGCTTTATCGGCGAGAGCTCGCACAAGCGCTTGCTCGTCGACGATGGCGCCGCGCGCGGTATTGACGAAATAGGCGGTTTTTTTCATCAAGCGCAGCCGCCGCTCATCGATGAGCCCTTTGTTCAGGTCGGAGAGCTTGAGATGGACGGAGACGACGTCCGCGGCGCGCAGAACCTCATCAAGCGGCATGAACGCGGCTTGAGATTTCGCGGCGCGCTCCGGTGTCAGCGTTGGTCCCCAGGCGATGACTTGCATGCCGAAGGCGCGGCCGATGGCCGCCACCTCGGTGCCGATCTTGCCGAGACCCAAAATACCCAGCGTTTTACCCTTGAGCACGTAGCCCAACACCAGCGGCCACTCGCCGTTACGCACCGCCCGGTCGCTTTGCGGAATGCGGCGCATCACGGCTAACATCAGACCGAACGCCAGTTCAGCGGTGCTGTTGCGGCCGGGCGCCAAAGACACCACGATGCCGGCGCGCGTGGCCGCCCCCATGTCAATATGGTAGGCGTGGTTGCCGGTCTGCGCAATGAACTCGAGCCTGGGGAGCTTTTGCAACAAGGAGGCCGGGAACTTCGTGCGCTCGCGAATCGGAATAATTGCTTGGCAACCTACCAGGGCGCGAACCAGATCGTCTTCCGACGCAATTTTTTCGCTGAGAACCCGGACTGCGGCCTTTTCTCTCAAACGCTCGAGCGCCTGAGTATTTTCGATGGCATGCTGGTAGTCGTCGAGGACCGTGACGCGCATGCCTAGATGACCGCGATACCAGCGATCTCGATCAGGTAATCCGGGTTGGCTAGGCCGCTTACAATCACCAGCGTGCTGGTTGGTGAATTCTTCTTATATTGCTGGCGCCGCACTTCGTTATAACCTTCGCGGTATTGTCTATCGGTAATGTAGGTTGTTGTCATAACCATATTGTCCAGGGATCCGCCGGCCGCCTTCAGAACCGCCTTGATATTGTCAAAGACCTGCTGCGTCTGAGCTTTGATGTCTCCCTTGCCCACGACGTTCCCATCTTTGTCCGAAGCGGTTTGCCCGGCAATGAACAGGAGTTTTCCGCCGCTATTCAAGATCCCCTGGCTGTAGCGCGGGCGCGGGTCGTTGAGCGATTTGGGTTGAATTACTTTTTTCGGCATGGCTATCTCCTTTCAAAATCGGACTTTGGAATATTGACGCAAAAAGGCTCCGCACCACCCTCCATTACTCCATTCTTGCCCGTGGTGTCTACTTCACTTGATAGCGCTTCGCCATCTCGTTGAAGAAACCTTCATTTTCTAATTCTTGCAGGAAGCTCAGATCGACGAACTGCTCCGGCTTGGCGGTTTTTGCCTCGGGCATCGTCGGCGCGAGCATGTCGAGCATGAACTGAATTCCTTTGAGAGTCGGGTAAGGCTTCTTCGGGATCATCTTGATATAACCTTGATAGGAATCTTCGAGGACGGCCGGGTCGTTCGTCCGCATGTACTTCGCAAATACTTTCTGGGCGTCTTTCTTGTTGGCGTAAACAAAATAGATCGCCTCGACGAAACCTTTTAGCGCATTTTTAACGGTGTCTCGGTTGCTTTGAATGTAACCCCTCGAGGTCGCAAACCCGTTGCCCTGTACTTCGACGCCGAGATCCGCGATCTGCAAAAGCTCATTGAACCCGGCCTTCTTGGCGACTGGAGCCGCGGAGGAGCTAAAAAAAGTGGCGTCGATTTTTGCCGTACTAAGCGCGGCCAACCGCTCAGCGTCGGCGCCCGCGGGAATAAGCGCTAGATCCTTGGGGTCCAATTTCAGATGTTTAACTAGAATGGTTGAAGCGTAATGTGTCGCGGACCCAAACCCGCTGATGCCGAAGTTCTTTCCTTTGAGCTGCTCCAGTTTTGTTATCGCGGGGCGGGCGAAGACGATCTGGTCGTAGTTGGTTTCAACCGCGGCCACGAGCACCAGGTTATGGCCGCGCAGGCTCGCTTGCACGACCGTGCCGATATTGACGATAGGCGGCTCGCCCGCTACCAATGCCTGAGTGGCCATCTGACCGCCGCGCAGATAGATCGGTTCGACTTCGAGGCCATATTTGTTGAAAAGCCCCATTTCTTTGGCGACCCACACGTTGCTTTGGCGGAAGCTTAAGGACGGATAGCCGATGCGGATCTTTTTCAGGCCCTGGGCGTAGGTTATGTCCCCGGCCTGGCAGAATGTCAAAAAGCCAATCACTATTGCAAAGAAGCGGATGCGCATGAAACACCTCACGGGGATTTTTGTGAGCTGGAATATGCCACTTTTTTATATGCAACGAAAGCGGGGGCTTGCGGTAAAATCGGAATTCGTCGCGCAGCCGATTTGCTGAGCGCGACAAAGCTTTTTTGCGCTTCAAGAATGGACTCGTTGAATTAACCGGGGGTTGGGCTGGGTTTTTGTCAGCTCGGATGTGCGTTGAGGTTGCCGCTAACGCTGAGATTCCAGAGCAAGGTTACGCCACTGCTGAAGGGCGGGATCAAGTGTTCGTTTCCCAGCAGCAGGCGATTTCCCGCCGCAATTCTTTACTGATGCTCGCAATTGATCCTCGACCGCAATGTCAACGATACAGTTCCGGGTCCTCGCCGGAAGCCTTCCCGGCGTGAATTCTCGGATAAACAGAGAACCCTCCCGGCCGCCCGTGGATCATAAAATCCACCGGAATAAAATCTTTGAGCAGAGGAATCGGCAACTGGATGCCGGCAAAATTGCCCCTGTGGTCCGCGCCGACAGCCAACTGATTGCCCCACAATCCGGCGGGCAGGGCACCGCTCATGCTGAAGCGGCTCGCGGAAATGCTCCCTTGGAGCGGTGGTAGCTTGTAAGCGCTTCCGGGGTTGCGTTCGTTTTCGCTCAATAGTTCGTGGTCTAGCACCTGAGGATAGGACCGGTCGTCTGCTTCGCGCACAAGGGTAAAAGTCGTGTCATCACGCTCGTCCGGTTTCTCACGTTGAGCGCGCAGGACCGTGGCGGGCAAGCCTTGAATGCCGCCGATACTGCCTTTAGCGCGTTGGTTCACGTCGGCGAGTGCGACCTGTTGATTCTTGTCGCGCAACTGGACGAAAAACCGATCCGACATCTCGGCCGATAGCGGGTAGCTTTGGCTGCGCACGCCCCAGGGCGTCTGGTAGTAAACGAGCAACTCGCGGTTGCTGACGAGATTGACGCCGCGGCCGGCGATTTCCATGTTGCGCGGGTCGCTATCGAACAGGGATGCTTTCAGACCAAGCCCCCTCGGGCCATAGATCTCCGGATTTTCCATGAGAAACTGCTTGCTCATGCGCAACCCTTGATTTTCATCCTTGGCCATTTCGGCCAGTTTCTTGGTGGCTTCTGCTGCCGTGGGGCTACCGGCAAATTGGTCGACCACCCTCGTCAAATAGTACTCGCGCGCGCCGCGGTCTTTGGCCTTGGCTGCAGCGTTGAGCATCGCCTTGGCGGCTTTTTCTCTTACCGCCGCGACTTTTTCCTGAGGGGCGCCCGCCAGCTCATGGTAGGCGATGGCCCGGTCGAACATTCCGCGCTCTTCATAGGAATCCGCAAGCACTTTGTAAACCTCGGCGGAGTTCGATGAGTTGGGATGATTGCGCACGTAGGACACGCCAGCGTCGATCACCGGTTGGGCGGAAACCGGATTGTTAGTCATGACCTGATAAAGATTGCTGCCCAGAAGGATCGCGTTGACTGTGCCCAGAGTTGCGGCGCCGGCCGGGCCGGCGGCTGCCATCGCGCCGGCCGCGTAGAACAAATTTTTTCTGAGCAGATCTTCGCCGAGCAACACATACTTAACGGTTTCCAGTCGGCGTTCGCCCTGGGCGGCGTGAAACGGCGCCAGCAAGTTATATTCGGGACTTTGCAGCAGGGCGGCGGCATGCTTGCCCGCGTCTGGCGTTACCGAAGTGCGGGCGAGTTGCGCGACGATTTTCTTTGCCTCTTCATGGCGCCCTCGCATTTCCAGCGCCACCGCTTCGGCATCCTTGGCGGCGTCGGACATTGGTTTGTCGTGGTATTTTTTATCGAGATCGACGGCCAAGCGCTCGAGCTGTTTGGCATCGCGCAGAGTCAGCACCGCGAGCAGCGTCTCGACATCGCGCCGCTCATCGGGGGAGCGCGTCGGTTCCGCTTCGGCCAATAACGCCTTGTTGGCGCGGGTATCGCGGTCTTCCATAGAACTTAGCGCCTGTGCCAATGCCTTCTTTGCGTCTTCGGACCCTGGGTCGAAAAAGGAGGCGAGTTCGGCGTGAAAGCGCGCCTTCTCAAAGTCCATTTTTCCTGCCGCTTCGCCGGCCCTGGCGATTTGCTTGCGCACCAACACGTTCCTTTTCTTTTGGTCGAGGGCATCAACGCGGCTACGAATCTCCGCGTTGTGCGGATCGTCGGGGTAGCGTTTCAAATGGTCCAGGTCTCGCGCCAGGGCGCGCCGTTCTTCCATCGGCATGTCGCGGTCAGCTAGCGCGTAGAGCTGGCTGATAGCGGTTTCCACCGCCGCGCCGATGTAGTTACCGGAGGCGACGCCGACAAGGTCGGTGGAGCTCAGCATGCGGTTCATCATGCCGCCCCAGAAATGCGTCGTGCTCTGGCGCGTGAGCTGGTTGGCTTGGGTGAGGTCATCTTGGTTGATGATCGCTTCGAGGTGTTTTTTTCGCTCCGGCGAAGAAGCGTTTTTGAGCGCTTGCCGTTGCGCGGCGAGATAGCCCTCGCGGTCGGTAATCGTATTGTTGACAAGGTCTTGGGCGTGGTTCGTCAACCCCGTTGCCGGCTCGTGCTGCTTTTGTCGGCGCGCATCTTCGTCCCTAAAAAACCGCAAATGCTCCCGCACGGCCTCCCGGCGGTTGGTGAGCGCATCAATCATCAATTCCCGCGCGCGCTTATCGGTTTCATCGGGAAAGAAAAGCGGCGTTTCGGCGGGCTTCTCGAACGGATCGAAGTCGGGCAAGGGATTGAGCATTTTTTCCAAAACCCGATCGATGTCCTGGGCGGCGGCCGGGACGCCGGCAACAAGCGTGGCGATACAGAGTAGCAAACGTCCGAGACCCAGAATGTGACGCTTCACCGGTTCAACCTCGTGATCTTTTCCAACAGGCCGCGCATCGCCTCGATCTTTCCCTGGGCTTCGATTTTTTCCAAGATGCCATCTATTTGCGCGACTTCCGCATAAAGCTTGAGAGCTGATTTAACAAGTTGGTCGAACGCTTTGAAGTCAAAGCTCAATCCCTCCGGATCGTACTGGGATGCATATTCTTTTGCAAGCAGCGTGTAAAAATCGCCGAAGTCGAGCAAAAAGCGGTGGATGTTCTTGCTCTGGCGGTGCTTGGTGACCAATTGGCCATATCCGAGAACCACCAGTTGGTTGCCTTCTCTGAGACGATAACGGTTGGCTTCGACGAAGGCGACCTTGGCGCGGTCGATACGCTCCTCTTCCACGCGGGCGAGGAATTCATAGGGCGTTCCCTGATACTTTTGGATCAGTTGATTCCACGCGCCTACTTTTTCATCGAGCCCTTCCATATGCTTGAACGGGTCCTCGGCGGATAATGGCTTGGCGATAATGCGCAAAAAGCCGTCCAGGATTTCCGCATTCTTGGCCGCCTCCGTAGCCAAACGGCCTTCGCCCTCCGCGACCTTGCGAAACGAGACGGCCGCTTGGTCGTATTCGCGCAGGCGCTCCAAGGCCAATGCTTTGTTAAACTGGAGGATGTCAGTGAACTGGCGCGGGTTTTTTTTTTCGTAATCCTCGAGCCTGAGCAACGTAGCTTTCATGACGTTGGTGCCGGTGATGTCCTTTGGGATGGGAAACCGATAGGTGTCTTCCCTGGCAAGGCGCTGAAAATCCTTGATGATATCGAGGAGGTCGCCCGCCGGCACGTAGCGCGGATCGGGCCCGGCCGTGCCGCCGGAGCAGCCGGCCATATACACGCAAAGCGAAACGACCAATACGATAAAAAACGCTGTTGGTTCGAAGGCGAGTTTCAATGTTACCTGTCAATGTGAAGCACTATAACCGCGGCGACCTCTAAGCGCATTTCGATAGGCCGCAGGCAGCGACGACTACCTGGTCTGAATCAATGCATAAAACAATACCAGTTCTCCCGCCTGGGCGGCAAAATCATGGGGCGTGCCTCTGGGAATATGACAGACTGTGCCCGGCGCCAGCGCGACTCGTTTGCCATCAATGCGCAGCCGTCCCCGGCCTTTGAGCACCTGGCAGACGACATCTTTGTCGTCATGGTTGATCTGCTTGGGATCGATGCCTTTACGTGGCCGGAAAGCGATAACGCCGCTCGTGAAAGTTCGCTCCTTAAAGAAATCATGAAAACGAATCTCGTCATTGAGCTTGCGCAGGCGTTTCAGCGCGGTGCTGATTTTGATGGTTTTCATTTGGCCCAAGCCAAAATGAAGTCCGAAGTTCCAGGTTCAATTGCAAAGAATTTAGCGCGCTGTTTCGGGGTAGGGTGACAACCTTGAACTTGATAGATGCGTCTGCCCCCTACGTTGGACGCCTTCTCCTCGCGTCTCTTGCCTTCCTATTCCGCCACCGCCGCCACGATTTCTTGGATCGCCTGCTCCGCCTTGTCGTTCGGAACCCGGCATGAGCCCACGACTTTATGGCCGCCGCCGCCGTAGCGCCGTAAAAGCTCGCCGACGTTGACCGTCGAGGTCTTGTTGAAAATGTTATAGCCGACCGAAATCGCAGTCGTGTCTGGGCGTTGGGTGTCATGGGAAACTTTCACCGCGATGTTGCCCTGGGGAAACAGCGTAAACAATAGAAAACGGTTGCCGTCCGGCAGGTCGTGAACCGGACGCAGGTCCACATAGATGACATTGCCCTTGAGAGTGGTGTTCGCGAGCAGGATCGCGCGTAGCTTTTCCTGGAATGCAAGCACTTTTTGACACCGGCGTCTGACCTCGGCGTCGTTCATCGTTTCGTCCAGACTTTTGTCGCGTAAGAGATCTATGATTCGCAACCAATAAGGCTCATCCTCCGCGTACCGGCCATCGGTGGTCATCGAAACCAGCACATAGCCTTGGGGATTGAGCACGTCTTGGCGGCTCAATTGCCCGGCGTCGATTTTGTCGGCGTCCTGGAGCAGAATCTTAATTCTGTCGGATGCGAGAAATGATGCTCCTTCCTCGCTGTCGCCCTTGCCGGTTGCCTCGCGCCTATTGTCTGGTTCCATGTAGTACTCGTAAACCACCCGCGCCGCGCTGGGCGCCAGGCGAAAGCCGCCTTTGCCCGGCATGATCGGCCGGTCGAACTCCGGCATCGTGTTGGTAATGTGATGATCGAACCACAGAGTGCAGTTCGGATGATAAGGGAGATTGGCGATGACATCGCCTTTACGAACTTCCACCACGCCGTCTTGCATGAACTTTGGTTCCACGAAAAGATAGGAATCGATTTTCTCAAACTTCGTAATCAGAGCCCCACAAACCAGTCCATCGAAGTCCGCTCGCGTTACCAGTCTCACGTTCCGGTTACCTCCTCTATAGAACTGAGGGGAAGATTAAACGCGTTGGCTACGCCTTGATGAGTCACTTTACCGTCAAATGTGTTAAGCCCCTTGGCCAGCGATTTGTTCCTTGCGAGGGCCTGGGGAAAGCCCCGGTTCGCAAGTTGCAATCCGTAGGAGAGCGTCGAGTTGGTGAGCGCATACGTCGAAGTGTTGGGCACGATGGCCGGCATATTTGTCACGCAATAGTGGACTACTTCCTCTTCAAGGTAAACCGGCTCGCGATGGGTGGTCGGGCGTGAAGTCTCGGCGCAGCCTCCTTGATCGATAGAAATATCGACGAAGGCGGCGCCGGGCCTCATCCTTTTGACGAGCGCGCGGGAGATGAGTTTGGGGGCCGGCGCGCCGGGTATTAGGACCGAGCCGATGATGAGATCAGCGTCAACGACTTCCTCTTCGATATTGGCGCGGTTAGACATTAGCGTCGTTACATGGCCGCCCAGGATGTCGTGAACGTAACGCAGCTTGGTGGGATTGACGTCGAGAATGCTCACATAAGCGCCCATGCCGGCGGCTATCTGGCATGCCGCGGTGCCGGACATGCCGGCGCCGAGGATCACGACCTTGGCCGGGCGAACGCCCGAGGCGCCGCCCAATAGAATGCCGCGACCGCCGTTCTCCGCCTGCAAACACCAGGCGCCCACTTGAAGCGACAGCCGTCCGGCAATTTCACTCATCGGCGCCAAGAGAGGCAAGGAGCCGTCTTCGAGTTGGATGGTCTCGTAGGCTATCGCGGTGACTTTTTTTTCCAAAAGAACGCGGGTCACGGATTCGTTGGCGGCGAGATGCAAATAAGCGAACAGTATGAGCCCCGGCCGCAGGTAATGAAACTCAGAGGGTTGCGGTTCCTTGACCTTCATGACCAGGCCAGAATGCGTCCAGATTTCCGCGGCGCTATCAGTGAGCGTCCCGCCCGCGCTTTCGTAGGCGCGGTCTGTAAAGCCGCTGCCGGCGCCGGCGTCCTTTTGCACCAGGACTTTGTGGCCGCGGCCGACGAAAGCGGCAACTCCGGTGGGCGTGACGGCGACGCGGTTTTCCTCAGTTTTGATTTCTTTGGGCACCCCGACGATCATCTAAACAAAACTACGCGAAGGTCGCTGGGGAGTCAACGAAAGCCATGGGACTGGGATGGAGAAAAAATCCCTGCCGGCTCGAAGGATCAGAAAACTTACCCGCCAATTTTCATCGAGGGGGCGGAAACACCACGCGGAGCGAAAGAGATCGGGACGCAGCCCAAATGGAGTAGCGGAGCGTTGGAGGGCTGGATTTGGAGTCCATCATTCCATTACTCCGTCACTCCAGTACTCCAATCGAGGGGGCGCTATCGGCCGATGGACCAGACGAGAATAGCCCAGCCGATGAGAAATGCGATACCGCCGATGGGCGTGATGGCGCCGAGCCAACGCATGCCGGTGAGGCTGAGAAGGTAAAGACTGCCGGAGAATATAATTATGCCGACGATGAAAGCCCAGCCAGCGCCCTTAAGATTGTTTTCCGGCCAGCGCGTCGTTGCCCAGGAGACGGCGATCAATCCCAGGGCGTGATACATTTGATAGCGCACGCCAACCTCGAAAATATTCAGCATCTCCGCCGACAGGCGGGTTTTCAGCGAGTGAGCGCCGAAGGCGCCCAGCGCTACGGCGACGAATGCGGCGATAGTGCCGGCGGTGAAAAAAAAGCGCTCCATTTCGTCGTGCTCGTGGCTCGTGTCCGTGCTCGTTTCGCGATTCGGTTAAGGAGCGCGGCGCGTCGGCGAGTCACACCGAAGGCTGGCCGCGGTTTAGCGATAAGACCATTTCGCCTTTTTGAATGACGATCTGCCGGTAGTCCTTGCGTTTGCTCAGAGCGTCGATCAAATTGACCAGCGGCTGGCGCGCGGTGAGATACTCTTCCGGGGCGCCCGCGGCGCGCATGGCTTCGATTTCTTTTGCCTCGAGATTCCAGCGCAACAGAAAATCTTCATCGGAGACATGTTCGGCGTTCATCTTCTTGCGCAGCTCCGTCACGGTCGGCTCGGGCGGTTGCCGAGCGGCCCATTCCCTGGCGCGCGGGCGATCCAATATTTTTGCTTTCACTTCGGGCGCCATCAGCTCCGCGCCTTCTTTGCCCCAATAGCCGAGAGCGTATTGAATGATCTGGTCGGTGACTTCTTTGTAGCGCTCGCCGACGATGACGTTGATCGCCGCCTGGCTGCCGACGAACTGCGACAGCGGCGTGACCATGATCGGGTAACCGAGTTCGGCGCGCACTTGCATGGTCTCTTCAAGCGCCTGATCGATCTTGTGCTCCATGCCGACCTTGCGCAGTTGAAAACGCAAATTGGAAATCATGCCGCCGGGGACTTGATGCTGGTACTGCAAATAATCGTATTCCACCGGAGCGCCAATGGGGAAGCCTTCGCGTCTGGCGATGTAGGTGAAGTGCGCCGAGACCGGTTTCAGCACATCTTCGTCGATCAGTGTTTGGTAACCCAGTGCCCGCAGGTTTTTTGTGACATTGAAGAGCGACGGGTTGGAGGAGCCATCGGCCAGCGGCGGCAGCGCCGTGTTGACGATCTTGATGCCGAGTCTGACCGCTTCGAGGCAGCAGAGCGGCCCAAGGCCGGTGGTGCAATGGGTATGCAACTCCAACGGTATGCCATTGGCGTTTTGAAGCATGATCGGTACCAGGGTTTGCACCCGTTCCGGCGTGAGCAATCCGCCGGGGTCCTTGAGACAGAGCCGTTTTACTTTGAGCGAGGCCGCCTGGCGCGTGCGCTCGGCGAAGTATTCATCGGTATGCTTGGGCGAAACGGAATAAATAATGTTAGGAACGGGATTGATGCCGACGTCGCGCGCGACTTGGGTTTTCCAACTCCAGCCTTCGAGCTCGTTCCACTCCTCCGAGATGCGCGCCTCGCGGATGCCGTTGGCGGCCATCCGTTCCATGAAAAGGCGATACATCGATCGCGGCGTGAGATCGAAGGCGCTGAAGCGTCCCGCATTCAGACGGAGCGGTGTGCGCGTAATGCGCTGGCTCACCAGCTTCACGCGCGCCCACGGATCTTCCTTCAGCTCGCGCACGCATTTTTTTAAGTGCGAGCTTGAAATCAATTCGATGGCATCGAAGCCGGCTTGATCCAGCGCCTCGGCGACCGGCAGCATCATGCCCGTGGTCATGTTTTCCGCCCACAGGCTCTGATGGCCGTCGCGGATCGTGGTGTCGACGAATCTGATCCCGTCCATGGTCGCTGATGCAAGACTCACCACGAAGATCACGAAGGGTTTGGATATTGATACGCTAAAACTTCGTGAACTTCGTGTCGTTCGTGGTGAATCGTAGTCTTTTCTAATCTCTATAACTGTAGACCAAAAAACTTCACTGCGTTGTCGAGCATGATCTTCTTGCGCACTTCCGGCTTGATGTTGCACTGCTGAAATTCTTCCACCCAGCGATCCGGGGTGATGCCCGGCCAATCGGAGCCAAACATGGCCTTATCCTGGAGCAACGTGTTGATATTGTGCAGTAGTTCGGCAGGGAAGTATTTCGGTGCCCAGCCGGACAGATCGATATAATAATTGGCCTTATGGCGGGCGATGGCCAAGCTCTCGGCGGTCCATGGCCAGGTAGGATGCGCGCTGATGATCTTTAGTTCCGGAAAGTCCGCGGCCACTTCGTCGAGCGCGATGGGCTGACTGTATTTCAGCTTGATGCCCATGCCGCCGGGCGTCCCAGCGCCAGCCGCCGCCATGCCGCCATGAAATAGTATCGGCAGATTGAGCTTCGCGCATTCTTCCCACAGTGGATAAAAGCGCACGTCGTTGGCGAAAAAGTGCTGGCGCGCCGGGTTCAATTCGCCTATGCCGTGAAGCCCCAGGTCCTTGCAGCGTTTGATTTCATCGAGCGCCAGCCTCCCGGTCCAGGGGTCGATGGCGCCGAAGGCAAGGAAGACATCGGGATGCTTAGTTATCGCGCTGGCCACGTGATCGTTCGGCACGGGCGGCAGGCCGGTTACGGTCTCATCTCGGCTGTTCATAAGAACCGCCATCATCCTGCGCGCGCGGTATTGGTCGGCCAGGGCATCGATGGAAACCGGTGGGCGCTCACGGCCGAAATAGCGCGCCATCTGCGCCGTCCGGTCTCCTTTAGCTTTCTGCGTGACCTCGTCGGATAAATGAATGTGAACGTCGATTGCGACGATATCCTTTGCCATTAGAAATGTCCTCCTCTTGAAATGACTTGGTTATTGCACTGCGTGGGTTGAAGTTCAACACGCTGGAATAGTTTCTTGTTTCAGGTTTCTAGTTGTCGGAACGGGATGTCATGACTGCGAACACTGTGCGGCGTTAGGTCTTTTCGTAAAGTTTCGCCAAACTAGCAACCAGAAACTAGGAACCAGAAACCGGCGCTTCGCCGCGCTTCGCCAACGTGACCGAAAATCCCGGCGTCTGGACCTGAATTTGCCGGTTCCTGGTGCGCTTCGATAGCTCTTGCAGTAAATTAACCAACGGTTGCTCCGGATTGAAATATTCCAGCGGCCGCGGATTGGCGCGCATGGCGTCGATGTCTTCTTTACCGACGATCCAGCGGAGCAGCAACTCCTCGTCGGATGTTCCTTCCGCGTTGAGCCGCTTACGCATCTCGTCGGCACTCGGTTCATCGGATTGCCATTGCATCCATTCTTTGGCTCTCGGACGGTCGAGAATCTTGTCTTTGACGTTGGCGGCCATGTCGCGTGCGCCTTCGGCTCCCGCATGCCCCAACGCGTATTTGATGACTTGATCGGTGACCTCTTTGTAGCGTTCACCGACGATCACATTTATGGCGGCCTGGCTGCCCACGAACTGCGACAGCGGTGTCACCATGATCGGATAGCCGAACTCTTCGCGCACCCGGATGCTCTCTTCGAGCGCTTCGGGAAATCTGTGCTCAAGACCGACTTTGCGCAGTTGAAAGCGCAGGTTGGACAGCATGCCGCCGGGAACCTGATGCTGGTATTGGGTATAGTCGTACTCCACCGGCTGACCGATCGTGAAGCCCTCGCGCTTGGCGATGGCGGTGAAGTGTCTGGACACAGGCTTGAGCGCTTCTTCGTCGATGGCAGTGGCATAGCCCAGAGCGCGGGCGTTTCTGGCGACGTTGAACAGAGACGGATTGGAAGTATCGTCCGCCAGCGGCGGCAGCGCGGTGTTGATATTGCGCATGCCGAGTTCCATGCCTTTGATGCAACAAAGCGGGCCAAGTCCGGTGGTGCAATGGGTATGCAGTTCCACGGGAATACCGTTGGCGTTTTTATAGATAATCGGCACCAGCGTCTCCATGCGCTCCGGCGTCAGGAGACCACCCGGATCTTTGAGGCAAAGGCGATAAGGTTTCAGTGACGCCGCCTGGCGCGCGCGCTCGGCGTAGTATTCGTCGGTATGTTTCGGTGAAACCGAGTAAATCAGATTCAAAATGCTTCTCATGCCGACGGCATGGCAGACGCCGACGCGAAACTTCCAGCCTTCGTAATCGTTCCATTCATCTGAAATGCGCGCTTCACGGATGCCATTGGCGAACATGCGCTCGATAAAAAGCCAATACATCGACGGCGGATTGTATTCGAAAGTATTGACCCGGCCGGCGATGACCCGCAGCGGCGTGCGGGAAATTTCTTTGGCGACCAGCCTTACCCGTTCCCAAGGGTCTTCCTTTAATTCGCGTACGGTTTTCTTGAGATGCGATCCGGAAATCAGCTCGATGCCTTCATAGCCGGCGGCATCGAGTCTTTTCGCAATGGGCAGCATCATGCCCGTAGTCATATTCTCCGCCCACAGGCTCTGATGACCGTCGCGGATCGTGGTATCGATGAAATAAATCGTATCCATGTCGCCTCCGGCGAATCGCAAATCTCAAAAACTCTGATTTCAAATAGCATGATGCGGAGAAAAAATCATGAGTCCTAGAATTAGCCCACACCTGTTTCGCCGATAGCGACGAGATTAACTCATCGATCGGCATGATGGAATGCTTGAGGAGGTGGCAGCTCAAGGAGACTGGAAGGGAAATATTGATCATTCGGGTTGAATAATGCCGACGCGGCTGGCTTTCGACTGTTCTGTTTCTATTCCGATCCTTTATGCCCCGCATTTATCATGCTGCTGCGGCAATGTTGAAAGGAAGCTTGATCTCTTTTGGGGCACCGCTATGACCTGGAAAATTCCGGTCACGGAAAACTTGTTTAATGTCAGTTTGAGTTTAACAACGCGTCACGCAGACCTCCCAGGATTGTTTCGTCGGAGAATTCA
>DATBLC010000291.1:0-15880 GCA_036555515.1 Binatia bacterium | reverse complement strand
GCGCGTGATAGTTCACCCCAGACCACACCGCCACCACTGCGGACAGAGCGAGGAAATACATGCCGACCGCGAAGAAATCCAGGCCCCAATAATTATAATGAATCAGCAGGCCACACAGGGCGAATGCCTGCAGAATGAATTTATATTTACCCAACTTCTCCGCTTGAATCACGATCCCCTCGGTTAAAGCGATGCCTCTGAGTATCGTCACCGCAAGCTCGCGCGCGAGAATAACCACGACTAACCATGCCGGTACACTGGGCTCGTTTGGGCGATCCATGGCGCCCAGCATAATCAGTACCGACGCGACCAGAAGCTTGTCCGCCAACGGGTCGAGGATCTTGCCGAGATCGGAAACCCTTCGGGTACGCCGGGCCAGGTAGCCATCGAAATAGTCGGTAATCGATGCGAACACAAACAAGGCGGCAGCCATCAGGCTCGAGAGGGGGTCGCTGAAATTGAGCAAATAAACGATGACCGGAATGATAAGGATCCGCAGGAGGCTTAAGAAATTGGGGATTGTGCAAACCACGATGCGACTGAATTGCTTCCGGCAGCAGAATTTTTTTTACGGCGTTTAGATTAAGATCTGCCGCCGCGGAAAACGTCATAAAAGCGCAGCACGCGCCGGACATATTCGCGAGTCTCTACGTAGGGAGGAATGCCGCCGAATTTTTCCACGGCGCCGCTGCCGGCGTTGTAAGCGGCGAGGGACAAGCGCAGGTCGCCCTGAAACCGTTCCAAAAGCATGCGCAAATGGCGCACGCCACCCTCGATGTTGTCCGCCGGGTCGAAGGCGTTAAGCACGTTGTGCAACCGCGCGGTATCGGGCATGAGTTGCATCAGGCCCATGGCGCCTTTCGAAGAGCGCGCGTTGGAATTGAAATCTGACTCCGCCTTGATCACGGCGCGGACCAAATCGGCGTCGATGTTGTGGCGATCCGAAGCGGATCGAATGACTTCGTCGTAGTCGCGGGAAATGGAACTGGAAGCATTTCCGCCCTCACGTATTATGCGCCGGTAGCCGCCATGAGTCGGAACGTTGGTGAAATTGATTACACCGTCCTGGTCGCGGTACATATAGACGTCGGCTAGACCGGCGGCGGGCAGGAGCAGCAGACCGATAATCGCTAGACGCAATGGCGCAATGAATCGTTTCATAAAGGAAACAAAACCCGCATAGAATAACTTCCAAGCACTAAGCTGTCAAACAAAATTATCGGGTTGGGCGGCAATGGCTTTAGCGGAGCTATAACCAAAATGTCGTCAAAGCTCCGTACACTTCCATAGAACACTCCCCTGTCCGCTCAACAACCATTCGATGATGGCCCGGTCGCCTTCGAGAAAATCCAGTCGGCGCAGTTCTTCCACGCCAACCCAGCGAAGCTGCTCGAAAACTCGATTGATTATCTCGCCGCGGTAAACTGGGACGCGAAAAAACTTGAGTTTCACCGTAGAAAAACCCGCGTAGGCGTGTGTATGCGTGAACACTTCTTCGATTTCGTCAACGTCGATTTCCAACTCTTCGCGCAGTTCTCGTTTTAGCGCCATACTGGGCTCCTCGCCCGACTCGATCTTGCCCCCTGGAAACTCCCACTTGAGCGGAAACGCCCCGTCCGCGCGCCGCCGGCACGCGAGCAACCGCCCGCCTTTGAATATCAAACCCGCGACGACCTCGATGATCTTGGTTTCGCTCATATCCATATAATATATAGTCGCAATGGGCGGACTTATAACTCACAACGATCCAAATGGAAAATCAAATCCAGCGAAAACGCAGAGTTGCTGATCTGGTTCGGCCTGACGGACGGTTGGAATCCGCGTAGCCGCGCAACAATTTCAAACCAATTTCACAATTTTTTTTGCCGTTGCAATTTAGCGTCGTAATGATACAACATGGCTCATGCCGGCATACGAAATTTACTTTCATTGCAACGATTGCCAGCGCGAGCATCCCATCCACATTGGGATACATCTTGACAACGGACCAGGCCGCAAGGAAACCCTTGCTGAGTTCCTGCGCGGGGGTTCGACGCCTCCGCAGGCCATGGCCCTACGGGGCCACAAAGCGGTGTGCCTAAAAACAGGCAGGGCATTCAAACTGGACACCGACGACCAAATATTCTTGGTACCCACGCCGCCTAATGGCTTCCGATTGCGTAAAGTTCCCTTGATCCCTGACCAAGAGTAGACCGCCGCACCTCCACTCGCAAAGAAACCACAACGCGCAAATCCCCAGAATGAATTTGCCCACCGTCGGGACCGAATCGGCTCTGAGCTGATAATCTGCCCCCGTCAGAGCG
Organism: Binatia bacterium; assembly: GCA_036555515.1. GTDB lineage: Bacteria > Desulfobacterota > Binatia > UBA9968 > UBA9968 > DATACQ01. The sequence goes on along the minus strand of DATBLC010000291.1, from coordinate 13,577 downwards.
ACCGGCCGGGTTCACGCTCGTCGCGTCTATTTTGCATCGAGTACCAGGACTTATCTCAAGGGGAACGATAACACGGATCGGGAGATTTTGTTGCGCTAGAACTCGTTAGAGCGCGAGTTTGCGGACCCTGGAATGGAGAAAAGAAATGGAAATCTTGAATGGCTCCTTTTCTATCTTACAACCGCTTGGAATAAACAGCGGAGTCAATAGGAAAGAAACTTTTCTCACTACAATTTGTAGATCAGCATCATGTCTTCCGGTCAGCGACTCAAACTACTGGCCCAGGTCGAAGTATTCATCGGCCGTCACGATATCCGGCTTCCCGTCGCCGTTATGTCTCGGCGGGCACCGACCTAAGACCAAAGCCCGCGATAAAAAATAATTGGAAAAGTCCCGTTGCCGTTTCAATAGAGCAATTAGAGATACAGGCGAGCCGCTAGGATTGGTATTTTTGTTGCAAATAATCGCGTTCGTGCAACCAATGAAAAATGTTTTGTCCGTCTATTTGCTGATATTTCTTGCAATTGCGGTCGCCTTGGTGCTGGTCGAATCATTCCACCGCGAAGGAGATTTGGCACGGAAATCGCCGACAGAGTATGAAAAACCACCACATCCTGGGTCGCAGAGTTCAAGCATCGGTGAATCCGGAACTCGTCAAGCCAATGGCGAGCCCAAAGAAACGTCGAGCAAATTCGTTCGCGCATGGAACCAACGGAATAGTAAAGAAATCGCCGACCTGTTCACTGCCGATGCTATTTTAACAATGCCGAACGGCTCTGAAATCCAATCCAAGTCGGAAATTGAGAAAGAAATAGCGGAAAAACGTGACGGCCTATTAAGTGAAACAACGCTGAGTAACGCCGTCGATGAAGTTTCGCAAATTGATGCTAACACTGCGGTCGTCAAAGGCAGATATCAGGTTACGGGAATAAAGATACTCGGATTTAACACCGAGGCCACAGGGACTTTTATCTTGCGCCAGCTCAACCGCGAAGGGAAATGGTTGATTTCAAAAGCCGAGATAAAAAATGGAGATGGGGGATAAGGCAAGTAGATTGCGGGGATTACCGACGCCGTTTGAAGGGTTTATTCGTCTTTCGTTCTGTTGGCCCGCCCCGCAGCGCTTTCTACTCCAAGCGCCTGGGTTTGCGCCACGTCAATCCCAAGGAGTTTCCGAAAGACCGTCTCCGCAGTGAGGCCGCCGACGACGCTGACTACAGCCATGATAGAAACCAATCGGATTGCGCTGGCTTGCGTTAAATCTAAGTCCCCTGGCTGGGCGACAAGATAAAGCAGTCCGGCGAGGGCGCCAGCCATCATGCCAAGCGCTAGTGTAACCGCGATCGACGGCGGGACGAGGGGACCGCTACCGTAACGTCGCTCGAACACCATGCGAATTGCCGCCCCGGAGCCGCCGCCTAGCAACGTCGCTGTCAGCAGCAGACACTTGCCGATAGCCCCCTTAGCAACGTACTCGATCAGGTGACTGGCCAGGGCGAGCGCCAGCGATGCCGCGAACAATGCGATGGCGATCACGGCGTGGCGCTTGATCGGCCCGGTCTCGACGGCAAAGCGACGCCGTCTCTGAGAATCGAGAGCGTCTACCCAACCTGCCACGGCCTCGTCCGACAACGGGTGTGCCATGCGGGCATGCTCATCCGACGACGGCAAATCCACGCCAGGCGAAAGCGTCTTCCACACGCTGCTTGCCGCTCCACCACTTTTCTCCAGAGCCAGAATCGGGATGCGTGCGCCGATAGCAATCTGTCCGGCATTGAATGTCGAATACGCTCCTCCTATGAGAACGACGCCGTCCGAATCGGCAAGGGAGCGATAGAACGATACCTCCCAGACGTCGCTAGTATCGACTCGACGCTGAAATAATTTCGGGTGAGTCTTTTCTTCCGGGAAGACCGCAGGGGTGCCCATCTGGGGCTGGCGGACGATAATTGAGCGGTCGTGCCTTGGCGCAGCGTTGGCAAACCCTTTGACGACCTCAGCTTCGATAAAAGCTCCTCCACTGTGATAGACAATGATGCTGTGGCCGCGCTTGGCAAGCTCGGCCCCCAGCGCTTGCGCCATCCGATTGGCAGTCTCAATTTGAACCTCTGGGTTGTATCGGTCCGGACGTCTCCGATCGTTGCGACTCGGATCCGCCCCACCAACTATTGCAATTTTGGAAGCAGCCATCACATTTCCGCTGCTCAAGACATGTAAATTACCGGGACTCTGGCCGAAATTTGGTAGAAGACGTATAGCCTTTTATCCCCAAAGTCGAGAAATAATCAAGCCTCGGCGAGATCGCCGAAGGAACGAGTCGGAGATAATACAGGTTAGAGTAAAACGTGGAGCCGCATTGCAGTTGCGGTTATAGGGATATTAACGCACCACGTTCGCGCCGGGAATGGCACCCTTGCAAGCAACGTAATGGGAATGGGGCCCAGGGGAGAAATCGACCAGCGGCGCGATTGATTGAGAATCGAGTAGGCTACGGCTGATTGTTGCAAAGCTTTTTTCAAGCTGTCTCGTGGATTGTCTGTGTCTCTGGTTTTGTGAAAGAAAAAATTCCTTCGTCCATTGTTCGACTTGTCTCTCCCTTAAGGGCTGCCGTGGCCGCATGCTGGCCAAAGCTCTTTAGCCCGCCCCTTCCCGCACGACCCGCGCGGGGTCTTTGTCTTCTCGCAGACCAACAAATTAGCATGCCGCAGATGCCTATTCGGCGTCCGCTCGACAAATTCGATTTGCGCAACCACCTCGGGCCTTTACCCATTTGAATTTCTTCATCTCCTCCTTTGTCAAGGTCCACTGTGTGCGCTTGCGCTCCGGAGATCTCTAACCCTTGAGCTTGGCCGCTACCGCACGCCGCATGCGGGACAAAGCCATTTCGCACTTTGGCTGCATAATGGTCTTCTGGCGACCGGTCGCCAACACCGCCAGATTCATTGCTGGGGTATTAGCTCGAAGACCGGGTACTCCCCGGTCAATGGTCGAAATGCTTCGGTCGGAGAGCCGGCGGGCACCGGGAAATACCGTTGCACTGTCAGCTTGTAACGGTCGAGATAGGACTTCAGGATCTCCGGCTTTTCGTCGTCTGCAAGTAAACGTATACCGAATTGCTCGGACCGCCGTCCTTTCTTGAGTGATACCGTACCGCTTGCGATGGCATTGCGTACCCACTGTGTGTATCCACGCGGCGCCACCAAGTATCGCTTGCCGCCTCGATCAAGCACATCCACCGGAGTCGAATATCTTCGCCCGCTCTTTCGGCCACGTACTTGGAGCAGATAGTTGTGCCGCAGACCTAGCCCGAGCCCAACGAGAAGCCCAAAGAGCTTGTTGATCGCCCGATCGACCCTCGTCGGTTGGTTGAAGCGCTCGCGTTGTTGTTTCTTGGTCCCAACGGTATCAATCGCGGGTGTGTTCGGCGCAGTGAGTGATTCCCTGACGTGAAGCCTCGCCACCACGAGTTCATCGATCTCAAGTCGTCGAATTCGCGAGTGACCAATAACCAGCCGACCAATAGCCAAAACACCGACAGCCAGCGCACCCACTGCTAAGGCGCCTAAGGCCAGCGCTCCCACTGCCTGTGCGCCGATCTTCAGTGCGTGAATATGAGTCGCTGCCTTATCATTCGACATTGACTCGATTTCCTTGGCAATTGGTCGGTGTCGCACCGAACCTTTACTTTCTGAAGCACGTACCTCTTCGTGTTACTGAACCCAGTGCTCTCGAACAGACCAAACTTCGGCTAGTAGCATATCCCGTCGTCGATCTTTCAACAATTGGGTGGACCGGGCATTGACGCCTATACACAATAAGCCGCAGAGTACGCCTTTTGTATCATAGTATTTTTGCCATGATCGTGCGGCTTTTGCGACAGTCCGTGAGCCAATGGTCCTATAATTAGGACAGATTCTCAGTCGCGAGCGCGCTCCGATCCGAAGTTTCGTAGCTTTTACGCAGGCGGTTACAGATATCGATATGATGTAGGAATGTTGGAGAGTAGTGGCACAATGATTGCTCTAGCTCCAGATGAGAGGTTGCGCACGAAAAAAGTATTGGGTCAAAACAGGGAAGGGAAACTTTTAATGAAAATTAGAGGAATAAGGATTCTTGGAGTGGTAATATTAGCGGCGATTTTATCCGGTTGTTTTTCGTTTAGGGGAGGAGATGAGACTGTTATCCAACCAAGGTCATCGACGACTGACCGGGAACTCCAGGATCTCAAGGCCGCCTATGATAAAGGAATCATCTCGGAGCGAGAATATAATCAAGAACGCGAGAGGCTTTCTCGATGAGAAGGAAAGCATTTGTACTTTGGGGAGCGGTATTATTGTCCGGTTGTATATCCGTCTCAGGCGGCGAAAGGACTGTAGAGGACGCGCCAGCAACAACTCCGACCCTGGGACAGCAACTTCAGGACCTCAAGGCCGACTATGATAGGGGGGTTATCTCGGAGCGAGAATACAACCAGCGAAGAGAAAGGTTACTGGGCAAGTAAACGAGCCTGGGAATCGGAGTGCACTTTCTCGTAACGGAACGGCAAAGATCGGCGGCCCGTAAGCGGGCGGCCGAAGTCTACAAACGGGGCGCCAGTTTTATTGTGCACCTGTGCGCGTTTTCTATTTCCGAGATTCTCTGCGCAGATACACTGTGAGCTCCGCTCTTGTGTCCATGACCGGAATCACTTTGCCGTCAAGCGGGGCTAATTGTGAGTTTGGTTAGCCTTTGATATCGAGCGTTGTTGAGAGCCCGAATTTTTGGAATCACTTTGACGGAGAATACAGTTCAATCCTGGCTCCATCGGATTGTTTTATAACGGTCATTTAATTACCTTGTCCGCCCGTGCCAGCACGTTGGGCGGAATCGTCACGCCCATCTGCTTGGCAGTTTGAGATTTATCACCAGCTCGAACTTCGTTGGCCGCTCTACCGGCAGTTCAGCAGGTTTGCCTCCCTTGAGGATTCTGTCCACGAAATATGCGACGCGCCGATAGCTGTCCGAGAGGTCTGCCCCATAGGACATGAGCCCACCGGCATCTACAGGTTCTCTGTTGCTGTACATCGACGGTAACCGGCTCGTTAACGCAAAGCCCGCGGTCCGTTTTTGGCTAATATTCATTAGCGGGCTCCCGATCGGCGGCTTATTTTGGCGAGACCATCGCAAAGTTTCCCGCAGGATGATCGAGCGACAGTCGAATCAGGCAGCCAGAAAAAGACACACGCCCAAGGATGCGCGAATCACTTCCGCTTTACGCTTAACTCGGCGACCGGATGCGTGAGATCATCCGTGATCGGAATTAGCCTCGATGCGGTGTCAAAATCCCGCCTCTCGTTCAGCCAAGCCGCAAAGCTGAAAGAATTGGTCGTTGATTCCCGATGGCGGTTGAGGGCTTCGTCATCCACCGCTGGCCCTCGTCATTTCTCGATGATGAGTAGCGGACTGCGGCCAAAGTCGCCGGCTCAAAACTTTATCGATAGCATCCCACTGGCCGAAGGGAAGTTGATCGCGGCGGCGCTGGAGGAACAACTGACAACGAAAACTTAACTAACGACTGTCAGATCAGGTGTTGACTTATACACCGTAGAAAAACACTCGACGATCGCTCACCATTTCGATAGAGCTTGCCGCAACTTCAGCGCCCCCGCCGGCGGCGTTGCCTTTCCAGCGAGAATTTCTTTCGCTGACACCGGCTTGCCGTAATATGCAGCGTTGTCTTCGTCGCGAGTAGCGATGACGGTGCCCTCCACGGAAAGGCCTCCGAAAAGTCCCTGGCTGCGGCTGTAAGAATACATTACCGACTGCAACCCCACCTGGGCCTCAGCATCGCGCCCTACGGGACCCGCTGTTACGCTCAAGTTGCCCCCAAGGGTAATGTTACCTTCTTGCGACAACGCCTCTACCGCCGCAGGTGTGTTGAGAACAAGTACAACCTCAGAGACCTGAGCTCCAGCCTGAAAGCCGAAGCCCATCCCTCCCGTACCGATCGCCGAAGGACCGCTCCACCCCTTTTCGGTTCGGGCGATGACAATACCTTTTCCGCCTCTGCCGGTAACGATAAATCCTGCTTTGGTAACTGTAAGAATCGCCAGACCGCGGGCTTGGCGCAAGACCGCGGTTGGAATTGCCTGTTCAGGGATATTCTGAAAGCTTTCAATAATTGCCACAGCCTGGTCGACGTCGTCCTGATAGTTGGCATGGGCGCTGGCCGCTACCAGGCATGCTGCAATCATCACTGCGGCAATTGAATAATGTCTTCTTTTCATTTTGCTACGCTCCTCTTTTTTGGGTCGAAATGTGTTTTTGCGCTAGCGTTGGAAATTTCACGTTATCTTTGGCGGATGACCCATTTCAGGCCCTAATTCAAGATCCAACGAACATATGAGCGAAATCTCTAATCCCACTCTAATTTGAATTTGGAGTAATTTATTACACCCAACAGGATAAGCACTATCTATGCCACCCCGTAAGACGCAGGAAAAATAGGTTTATCGTTTCGCTATGCGCTTTTGAATAGGAGATAATCCGACAAATCGTTGAAAAAGTTCACACTGTTTAACTCACCTTCTTAAGTCGGGAGAACCACGGATGGGAAATGTCGAGTTGGGAAAACGTCCCTGCAAATCGCGACTGTAAGGGATTCAACGGCGCTCGTTTACCGCTGGCAAAAGAACAAACGATTCGGGGTCACCCATTAGCCGGCAGGCCAAGTAGGCGCAGGTTTTCCCCTGGAGAAAAATGTTTTTCTTCTCCCGTTGTTTTAACTCGTCAGCGTTTGATCGTGTAGGTAACGCGCCGAAGGGCCAATGACCTTCGATATAGACGTGAGCTAAATGACAATGACATCTGAAAATCCTTCACCGTTCGGCACTATTAGGCGGCCTGATCCATCGACCAACGAATAGTTTATTGTCATTCACCCATGCAGCAAAGACGCGGCCAAGATCGTTCACGGCCAAGGTTAGAGGTCTTGACGGGATGATGAAACGCCCGTCGGCTTCCTACACAACCTCACGCGCGTCTTCGTCGTCTTTGAGCCCGACGAACGTAGAGTGCCGCACATGCCTATCCGGCGTCCACTCGACAAATTCGATTTGCGCAACCTTACCCATTTGCAGTTTTTCATCTCTTCCCGCGTCAAGGCCCATTGCGTGCGCTTTCGCTCCGGCAGATTGGCAAATTGGTAGTTGATGATTTCGCCCTCGAGCTTGGCTGCTACCGCACGCCGGGTGCGGGGGACAAAGCCGTTTCGCACCTTCGCTGCAGACAGCAACCGATACGAGGATTGCCAATCTGCCGCGCAGGCCAGATAGCGTGTTGTCGAAAAGCACCGGATGCAGCGCGAGGCATGCCGTCTGTCCGTGTCATGATTATGCTCTTTCGCCTCCTGCCTGATCAGGCCGGGTGCTTGCGAATGAAAGCGATGATCGCTTCGACATACGCGTCCGAGTCTGTGGCGTGAGGGATATGTCCAGCACCCGGAAACGAAAGAACTTCCACATACGGAAGCGCCTCTGCCAGCTTGGCAACTACCGGCGCGAAAATCGGTGGACTTTGGTCCCCGAGGGTGAGGAGGGCTGGCTGTGAGAAACCTCTAATCGATTCGAGGTCGAAGGCAAAATGCTCTGGATCGCTCGCTTCGTCGAGAAACGTCGGGGCGTTCTCGATGTGCGTCTGTTGAAGTTCGGGCGGCACCTGAGCCCACATGCCGGGTCCTAGCGCCACGGTCTCGACGAACTGCTCGGCGGCGCCGGCGTGGTCCCCCGATGCGATGCGCTCGACCACAGCACCGATCCGCTGCTCCACTTCCTTGAGCAGCGCTACTAGGCTGGGATCATCGCCGAGCAACGAGAGTAGCGGCGGCTCGTGTCCGATGAGGCCTCGGAAGAGTTTGGGACGCTCGCCGGCCAGCCGAAGGGTGATCGAAGCGCCGAAGGAGTTCCCGACCACCCATGCGGGCACGAGGCCCAGGTGCTCGATCAATGCAGCGAGGTCGGCGACGTCCTCACGAACGCTGCCCTGTCCGGTGGGGCGCTCGCTTTTGCTGTGTCCGCGCCGGTCGTAGGTAAGGACCCGAAACGAATCGGCCAAACGCGGAACCACTAGGCCCCAATCGTTGTGAGAGTCCCAAGAGCCGTGCACCAAGACGAGAGGAACTTCTCCGGTACCATTGAGTTCATAAAAGAGCCGGACGCCATTCACCTTTGCCGTAGCCATGTTCACACTCCAAGAAATCTCCGCAGTCCGTCGATCGCCGAGAAGATTGTGATGGAGAATTTAGTTCAATCCTGGCATCGCCGCTTGATTTTCTGCCATCACGTGATCACTTTATCCGCTCTATACAGTGTAGAATGCGGAATTGCCAGGCCGATCTGCTTTGTTGTCCTGAGATTTATCAAGATCTCAAACTTGCTCGGCTGCTCCATCGGCAGATCGGCGGGATTGTGCTCTAGAACGGCCCGCTTGATGAGTTGCCGGCTGAGACTATCATCAAACTTGCACTGAGATCATCATCTCGACGACGCGGAAAACGGCTCGCCGGCCGTTGGCTTGGCGCTATTTTCCCAGCGCCTTCAGTGCGGCCCTTGCTCGTTGTTCCGGCGTGGCCCAGCCGGCGGGAAGGTTGTTGGCGCGAGTGATCTTGGAGAGTTCTTTCAGGTACCGCTCGGATCGGCCAAGCTGTTCCATGCGTTGGTCAATCACGTACGCTTGAAGGGGGTCGGTCGAATAGCTGGGGACTTTAGCGCGTCGCCACCGTCCGGCGCGATCCTGCTTCTTACCTATAAGCACGCCTTCATGCTTGCGGACATTCTTCCAGCCGAACACTTCCTGCGCCGTTGCGGAGTCTAATGCAGGGCCGGGCCGCGTTATATCTGTCTTTTTCATAGCTCAAACGCGCTTGTTTCACCGAAATCATAGACCACGCTTCGACATCGGTGCAAACGGATGATCAGCGGCCCGGCAAACCTCATGATATTCTACCAGCAATTCGAAAAAGGTGTCTCTGGGGCTCGAACCCTAGGGCTGGGTGCACAGATTGAGTTCGCAGAATGGCCCCCGATGGTCACTACTGACCTGTTTATGAAGCGTTATCGCCGCCGGCGTATCCAGAATAACTCTAACGATCACCCGAAAGCAGAATGAGATCGAATGAATAAGGTTAAATCTTTCGATTAGCATTTTTTTTTCAAGCCACTGAGCGCTCCGGCGAAAACCGATGAACTACTGCCGCAGCAAAACCGAGACTTCGTCAAAGATTTCATCAGCGGTCACGATATCCGGTGTTCCGTCGCCGTTTATGTCTGCTACGGACAGTGATCGGAGCCCAAACCCTGCGGTAAAATACTGTGGATTGTGAAAGGTCCCGTTGCCGTTTCCATAGAGGACTGCCACTGTGGAAAAGGTGTTAACGACGACCAGATCGAGCTGACCATCATCGTTTACGTCTTGCACCGAGATCACCGACGGGTCGCCGCCGTCGATGGGAATCTGCCCCGCAATCTGTAAGGTCCCGTCGCCGTTGCCGAAGAAAATCGTCACGTCGTTGGAGATCGTGCTAGCTGCCGCAACATCCATCATGCCATCGCCGTTGAGATCGCCAACCGCCACCGACATGGTCCCGACGCCACTCTGATAGGGTCTGGGCAGTTGAAACGTGCCATCGCCGTTGCCGATAAATACGATTAAATTGTCGCCGCTACCTTCGAGATTCCTGCCCGCAACCAAGTCAACTCTTCCGTCTCCGTTCAGATCAGCCGCTGCGATAGAATTCGGCCCGGCAACCGTATACCCTAGCAAGAACCGTTGCTGTGGGTGAAACGTCCCATCGCCGATTCCAGCAAGCACGGATATATCCCTGGAAAGAACGTTTGCAACCCCCACATCCATCTTTCCATCCCCGTTAAAATCTGCAACCGCCAACGCAGAAGGAAAGTCTCCCACGACAATTCGCTGTTCCGGTTGAAAGGTACCGTCACCGTTGCCTAGCAATATCGAAACGTCGTCCGTGTTGGAGTTGGCTGCAACAACATCGAACCGGCCATCACCGTTGAGGTCAGCCGAGACCAGCGCCACAGGCAAGCCGCCCACCGCGAAGCGCTGGTGGGTTTGGAAGGTCCCGTCGCCGTTGCCTGGCAATACGGAAAGATCGTTTGTCGAGCGATTCGCTGCGGCGATATCTGGTTTTCCATCGCTGTTAAAATCAGCCAACGTTACCGCGAGCGGAGCGTCACCAACCGCAAACGCCCGACGGGAGCGAAAAGTTCCGTTACCGTTGCCATGGAGTATAGTTACGTTATCAAAACCGGAGTTCGCCAGCACTAAGTCGACAGCGCTATCACCATCTATTCTCGCCCCGAGAATCGAGGAAGGGCGCAATCCGACCGAAAAGCGCTGCTCGGTCTGAAAGGTACCATCGCCAGTACCCAAGAGAACCGAAACATCCCGAGAGAAAAAGTTAGCCGTAGCAATATCCTTAACGCCATCAGCGTTTGCGTCAACCAGAGCCAGCGCGGAGGGACCGGAACCGACGGCGAAACTCCGGGGCATTTGAAAACTGCCGTCACCGTTACCTAAGAAAACCGCGACCGTGTTCGCCGACGTTATCACAACTATGTCCAATTTGCCGTCGGCGTTTACCTCCGCCACCCCCACCGCCGTCGGCGACGCACCTACCGGCACACGATATTGCATTTGAAAAGTCCCGTCCCCGTTGCCCATTAAAATGGATAAACCATTCGACGTGTTGATTCTGGAAATTAGATCGAGGTGACCGTCTCCGTTTACGTCCGCAATCGAAACGGTTACGGGACCAGCAAATGCCCCGTCGCCCACCGTGAAGCGAAGCTGCGGCTGAAATGAACCATCGCCGTTGCCAAGAAGCACAGACACATCTCCGGAGTTTCGGTTAGCCGTAATGATATCGAGCTTGTTATCGCCGTTAACGTCGGCCACCGCTACGAACACCGGATTGCCGCCAACGGCGAGACGCTGTTGGCTCTGAAGACTGCCATCGCCATTGCCGAAAAGAATTGAAACGGTATCCGACCCAGGATTCGCCGCTACAAGGTCGATCCTGCCGTCGCCGTTCAGATCCCCTGAAGCGACTGATCTCGGCCCATTGAACGCTCCGTCCCCCGCCGCATAACGCTGCTCTGGTAGAAACGTCCCGTTTCCGTTTGCCAATAGAACCGAAATGTCGCTCGACACGCCATTCGCCGTAATGAGATCCAGTCTGCCGTCGCCGTTTAGATCAGAAACCGACATCGCAACAGGTTCGTCTCCGGTGAGAAACGTACGGCCCGGATATGATTTATTATCGATCGCCCGCAAGGTGATCGTGCCAACGTCCGTCGTCCCGCCAGCTACCGGAGGCACAACGGCGGATGCCCCGCCTAGGATCACTCCGCCCGATTGGATTTCCCCGGTCACCAAGATCGGACCGCGAATTGTCGGCACCCCGGCAATCGTGAACGCGCCAGAAGCTTGGCTCAACGAAGTGAACTGCTCAAATACCTTCACATTGGCTCCCGCCAACGGCTGGTTATTCGCGTCCACCACCCTTCCGACGACCGAAGTACGAGGATCTGCTATCACAGCGAGTGCGATCGACGCCGTGCCAGTTCGACCTAAATTATCTGCAGCTGAGGCCTGGATATTTAAAGTCGTCACGCCCGCGGGCGCGGTAATAATTTTCTGATATGGAGCGCCGGTAAGCGGTGGCTCAGCTATGCCATTGATGCTCCAAACAAGTTGAGTCACCTGAATGTTGTCGACAGCGTCGGCCGTAAGGGTCAACGGGCTGCCCTCGATCACGCCGCTTCCCGCTGCGGGTGAAGTGATTGCCACGATAGGCGGCGGGTCCGGTTGAACGCCGATGGTTCGCACGGCGCTGCCAGTCTGGCCGATACTGTCGGTCGCAGTTGCCTCGATAGTGAGCGAAGTCACGTTCAGAGGAACATTAAGGAGCGCTCCGGTAGGGTTACCGTTCACGGTCCAGACAAGCTGGTCTACTCGGACATTGTCGGTAGCCTGTGCGGTGAGGGAAATCTGGCTACCCTCAAGCGCCGTTGTCCCGTCCGCGGGCGAGGTTATGAACACCGTTGGTGGTGTATCAATGACTGTAAACGGTGTGTTGATTGGCCCACGCTCACAATTGAGATTCATGATTGCGGTACCTAAGGACGCCGTTGTGCTCACCGCAGCGTTCAAAACAATTTGATCAAGAGAATTTTGTACGTTCGAGAGCGTCACCCCGGCCGTGGCGGCAGTCACAGAGGAACAAAAGAGATTATAACCTGTGATCGTAACCGTGGTACTTGTTCCCCGGTTCCAGGAGCTCGGCGAGACAGCCGATACCGCCGCGGTCGTCGGCACCCCCGTCTCCCGAGCGATGCGAAGGAGATTGCCGACCGCGTCGTAATGATATGTCGCCGCATTGCCGTTCTCATCGATCACACGGACTAGCCGCCCAAGATCGTCGTATACGTAATTGATCTTCGGTTGCTGAGCGTCGAGAGGAGCAGAGGAGAAAGCGATGGCGAGGGAGACGAATAGGGGCATCAACAATCGATGTGAACAAGAACGTTGTAAGTACCTTAGCATTTGGATTTCAAATCAATCTTCTCGCGGGTTCTCTAAACTTGCTCCCTTTGTTCGTTGATTGTGATTGGCGCCACATGTCAAGTGAACTCCTCGTGACGACCAGTTAATACATTTGAAATGAATTTGCACGGCGACTATCGCGGAGAGATAGGATCGTCTCTGTATGGGGAGTCTTTAACCGTACTGCAGACGTTTTTACTCTTACAATAAATGCTAGAAACCGTTTAGGGATCGTAATATTTCAAAAATATAAAAAGCGAACGCGCTAAAACCCACGCAAAAGATAATTGAATATCCTATAACCATTCTTCGCTTTATTTTCGCTAACCGAGCGCTTTCCAATTCGCCTGCTTTCAATGGCCTCCAATACTTGTCTATCTTCAACAATCGGAGCGATTCACGATCACGATCATATAGTGACCATCCCGCGATTATTACGCTTAGAAAGGACAAGAGAAAGCCTTTCAAGAGTTCTTTATCCATAACCTCTTAATTTGTTTCGAATCATTCAACATTTTTTCTTTACGTAACACTTGTAAGTTCTTTGGAGTGCCTTTTCCGCGGCGATTCCAGCGGCTGCACCCGCGACCGCTCCCCGGTAACCACCGATCGCACCACCTGCCGCGCCACCTACAGCACCTGCGATACCACCGATCACCAAATCTCCCAGTGAGTTATTCGGATTTCCTACCGCTTCGGTTGCAATACCCGACCCGAAACCAAAAATTCCCCCAACGATAGCCCCCTGGACTCCAACCACAGGTACAATTCCCGCTAAACCGCCAAATAGTCCTCCGACAGCGGCTTCGAGAGCACTACCGTTAGCGGCTCCCTCAATCGTGCCTCCGATCATTCCCGATACCAGGCCGTTTATTACGTCCACAGGATTCGGAGCCAATCCTAATGGATCGTCGAATAAGAGCGGATTATTCCCTACGTAGCCATATGAATCGCCGAATTTAAATTGATCTTGA
>DATBLC010000290.1:0-5834 GCA_036555515.1 Binatia bacterium | reverse complement strand
ATTGGTAAACATGAAAGCGCGCCGTTCTTCCTCCGACAAACCGCGGAACTGCCAGCGCACCAGCGGCATCAGCTCGGTGTCCTTGTTAATCTGCTCGTCGATTTTGACCAGCAGCCCGGCCTTGTCCAGTGCGGCGATATGTTCTCTTAAGTCCTTGTAGTACCCCATAATTGTCTCCTCAGACTTTTGCCAATTGAACGCTAAGCTCGGTCGCTTCCGCGTTTTTGCTTGCAGGAGAGAGTACAGGAAAAACGGGGTGAAGGTCTATGACCGCGGCTACTTTGAAAGGCTATGCACCACAGAGACACAGAGTTCCCAGAGGGTTCGCTCAGTTGGTTAGGATTTATTTTGTTCCCGGCCTTTGCTCTTCAACGCTTCGACGTCGGCCAAGTCTTGCGTCCTCGAGGCCGCGAGTTTGTTCTTAATCAAGTGTTCTCGGAGAGCACGGCGACCGGTTGATCGGCGAATTTCGAAATCATCCGGTCGGTCCAAGCTTCGTCGAACTGGACACCATCAATCACGGTCAAGACATCGATGCGTATGGGTTCCACCCCAATCTGGAAAATGAGGCCGCGTGTCGAAAGGTCTTTCTCCGTTAGGTCATGCAACGGGGCGCCGAAGGAGCGGAGGGCTTCAATGACTCGCGTCGCGTTTTCTAGGGAAGGACGCACCCAAACGTCGAGGTCTTGGGTTGCGCGGACATGGCCGTGCGCGGCCAAGGCGTGGGCGCCGACCAAGAGAAATTCAACTTGTCGGGCGTTGAATTCTGCTAATAGATCTCTGAAGTCTTGGTTCATGCGCTTGGTTCGGTTGCCAACCTAGGCAGAGTAGGGTCAATTCCCATACAGCGTTCATCCGTTCTTCGGGCGTAGCGTTGTCCCAATATTGCTCATCGGGAACGGGGTCTCCAGGCCGGATGATCCGGCTAGTAATCTTCTCGCGTTTGGCCGGATGGTTCATACAGTGACTTTATAACACATTCCAAAGAACACTTCTGCTCATCGTTTTTGTTCCTGGAATTTGCCTCGTGGGGTCACGTCTATCGGATCACCTTGGCCGCTCGGTACAGCATCGACTGCGGAATCGTCACGCCAATCGGCTTTGCGGCCCTTGTGTTTTCTCCTTCAATCTAAAATCGGCAATCGAAAATCTAAAATCATTCGTTGGGCACCCAGGCCAAGGCGCCTCTAATCTCAGTGAACTCCCGCGGGAGTTTGACCCACCACTCGCCGCCGTCCGAGCTGGCGAACAGTTGGCCGTAGTGGCTGCACGCGAGGATCAGGTTGGGATCTGCGGCATGGGTCGCGAAGCACTCCATATGGGTATTTGGCGTGATCGGAAGGAGCGGCGTTTCCCAGCTGTGGCCGCCGTCAGTGGAGCGCTGTAGGGCGCCGAGGCCACCCAGCGCGTCATCGCCGATGGCCGCCAGGATCACGTTCGGCTCGTCCAGTTTGAAGACAACGTTGCGGCAATACGGCAAGGGAAAGCGTCCGCGCACTCCGATGGCCTGCCAGTTGGCACCGCCATCGGTGCTAACGCAGAGCTCGTCGGGGATTGTGACAACCGCCGCACCCGGTTTGCCCGGAAGTATCTTGATATCGTGGATGTCAGGCTCGTCCATGAGACCGCCGGATGGACGGGTCCATGTTTCGCCGCCATCCCGGCTCACGCGCACGCCATCGACCTCGACCCCCGCCCAGACGAAATTGTGGTCCAACGGGTCAACCACCAGCGCCGTAACGCGCGGCTTCGTTACATTCATGCACTCCGTGGCAAATTCCGCTGACAGTTTTTCCCAGTGAAGACCGCCGTCGCGCGACCGAAAAAGCGCTGGCAGAGCGGTGCCGGCGAACATTGTATCGGGGTTCACCGGGTCGATGACAATGCGCCAGACGTTATATGCGTCCAGCGGCGATTCAATGTGCTCGAAGGCCGCGCCGCGGTCTTCGCTTCGATAAATGCCATCGTCTGCGCCCGCGTAGATGATCCGGGGATCCTGAGGATGCACCGCGAGGCCAAAGACAGATCTCCCACCCTGGTATCCGTTCCATAATTTGCCTCTAGCCCAGCTCTTACCGCCGTCAGCGCTACGCCACAGGCCCATACCCAACGTGCCGACACAGATCGTAAAGTTCTTTGCCATAGCTCCCTACTCCTCCTCTCCTGATTCGCAGTTTCCAGTTTGGGGTCATCGCAAAACGCAAAATGACACAACGCGTCAGCGTCCTTCGGCTTTTCGTATCGCCGCCCAGAGTTTGGGAGCGGTGTAGGGCATGTCGATGTGGTTGATACCGAGGGGAGCCAGCGCGTCCATGACGGCGTTAGCCACCGCCGGCGGCGCCCCGTTGCATCCGGCCTCGCCCACGCCCTTGACTCCCAAGGGGTTAAAGGGATTCGGCGTCACCGTTTCGCCCAGTGTGAGCGGAGGCATGTCACTGGCGCGCGGCACTGCGTAATTCATCAACGAGCCGGTGAGAACCTCGCCGTTATCGCCAAACAGCATCTGCTCGCGAAGCGCTTCGCCGAGGCCCTGGGCCACTCCGCCGTGAATCTGACCATTGAGAATCATGGGGTTGATGACAACACCGCAGTCATCGACCAGTATGAGCTTTTCAAGCGTCGGCGTCCCGGTTTCTCGGTCGATCCTGACCAGGGCCAAATGCGCGCCGAAGCCCCAGGCTTCGCGCCGCGGATCAAAGAAGGCGGTCTCTTGAAGGCCAAGCTCGGTACCGCGCGGAATGTTTCCGCCGTACGCAGCGGTGGCAATTTGCCGCCAGGAAACTTTTTTGTCGGGCACTCCAGCCACCGCGAAGCCGCCATCCGTCTGAACGATGTCCTCGGCTGCTGCCTCCATCAAATGCGCGGCGATACGGCGAGCCTTTTCAATGACGCGATCAATCGCCACTGACAAGGCCCCGCCACCGATGATGGCGCTGCGGCTGCCAAAGGTGCCTACGCCCTGCTGGACCGACAGCGTATCCCCATGTCGAATCGCGACCTGATCCATGGAAACACCCAGCTTCTCGGCCGCGACTTGGGCGAACACGGTCTCATGGCCCTGGCCGTGAGGGCTGGAACCAGTGAGCACCGTAATGTCTCCGCTGCGCTCGACCCTAACCGTTGCGCTTTCAAAGCCGGCGCCGCCGCTCGGCTCGACAAAAGTCGAGAGGCCCACGCCGACCAATTCGCCGCGTTTGCGCTCTTCGTCTCGGTAGCGAATTAGTTTTTCGTAGTCGGACAACCGCAGCGCCTCGGCCAGCGACTTTTCATAGTCGCCCGAATCATATTCGACATTGACGCCCGTGCGATACGGGAACTGATCGGGGCGAATAAAATTTTTGCGCCGGATTTCCAGACTGTCCATACCCAAATCGCGCGCCGCTTTGTCGATCATCCGCTCGATATTCAGCACCGATTCCGGACGCCCTGCGCCGCGATATGGACCGGTGGGGATGGTATTGGTAAAGACCGCTACCACCTCGACGGAGCAGTTTTGGATCTGGTAGCAGCCCGGCGCCATCGCCATCATGCGCAGCGGCGGAATTGCGGAAAGGGAATTCAGGTAAGCCCCCAGATTCCCGACCACGCGCACTTTCAAGCCGAGCATCGTACCATCCCGCTTGACGGCTAGCTCGGACGTCATTACCTGGTCGCGCCCTTGATTGGTGGTGACGAAATCCTCGCTGCGCGTAGAGATCCACTTGATCGGCCGTCCGAGCTTGAGCGCCAGATGACAGGCCAGCGCGTCTTCTTGGTAGAGGAGCCCTTTGCTGCCGAACCCGCCGCCGACATCGGGCGCGATCACGCGAATCCTGTGCTCAGGAAAACCGATCGCGGCAGCAAGATCCGTGCGCACGCGGTGTGGGCTCTGAGTTGAGAGCCAAACAGTCAGATCCCCCGTTGGTTCCGGCTTCGCCACGATGCCTCTCGGCTCGATCGCCAGCGCCACTAGCCGCGGGCTGGCGATACGCAGCCGAACGATATGCTCGGCCTCGGCGAATGCCTTGTCGACGTCGCCGCCTTTCTTCGTCGCGATGTAGCACAGGTTGCTATCCAGCTCCTCACGGGCGAGCGGCGCGCCGGGCTCCAGCGCCTTTTCGGCGTTCACGACCGCGGGCAGCGCCTCGTATTCTACATCGACAGCGTTCGCCGCATCCTGGGCCAGAGCACGGCTCTCAGCAACCACCGCAGCCACAGGTGTACCGACGGCGTGGACTGCCCCGCGTGCCAGTAACGGATGAGGCGGTATCTTCATGCCGGGCACCATCGGGATAGCCGGCACATGCAACCCCTCGCCGAGGTCATCGCCGGTCACAACGGCGATCACTCCTGCCATCTCCTTCGCCGCGCTCACATCGATGGAAGTTATTTTCGCATGCGGGTATGGACTGCGAAGAAAAGCCATGTGGAGCATTCCAGAAAGCTGAATGTCCTCGGTAAAGTATCCGGCGCCGGTTATCAGGGGCCTGTCTTCGACGCGCCGTATAGACGCGCCTATAAGTCCAGTCGTGGTGTGCTCTGTCTTCATGATGAAGCCTCGTATTTAAAAAATGCTCTTGGTTCGGGTTCGTAAACTAGCACGATCACGACTGTTCCCTCACGCCTTCGCCAGAAGCCTTCCTGAGCGAGCCTGAAGGATCTCACTCCTATCGAATCACCTTATCCGCCCGTGCCTGTACGCGGTATCGTCAGGCGGATCTCTCCGCAGTTTTCCGGTTGAGGGTGAACTCAAACGTCGTCAGCTGCTCGACAGCGAATTCGGCGAATCAATGGTTCCTTTGCTTTTTTACTCCACAATCACACGCCCAGACACCGGCGCAGCTCTCGATCAAAGG
Source organism: Binatia bacterium (assembly GCA_036555515.1). Lineage (GTDB taxonomy): Bacteria > Desulfobacterota > Binatia > UBA9968 > UBA9968 > DATACQ01. Next base: position 999 of record DATBLC010000290.1, on the reverse strand, counting down.
TCTCTAAATTGGTCTTCGACATTGAGCCGAGTTTCCTCTCGATCATGGTGCGCTTGATTGTTCTTAATATTACAGTCGCCACTGAGGGAAAAAGCAATCCGGCTTCCTTCCAGTTGGCGATCAAATAGTCACCAAAAAGGCGTCGTCTCACGTTGCTCGTCACGGCCGCCACGATAACTTCTTGTCGAGCTCGATTGTAAGCGGTGGAACTGACAACAACCGCCGGGCGCAGCTTTTTCCCTGAATCATCCGAAAACACAAAAGAAACTAAAACCACGTCCCCTCTAGTATAAACGGTCATATTCTGCGTCTTTCTTGTTGTCCCACAATTCGGCCAAAACAGGATCTGTCTTTGCCGTCAACGCCAGCATCGCTTCACTCTCATCGCCGAGATCCTCACGGAGCCGATCCTCAATCGCCTCTAACACGTATTGCTGGACCGTCCGGTCGTGTTTGGCTGCTGCCAAGCGTAGACGACGGCGCAATTCGGGCCGTACATCTATACTAATTCTTGGCCGCCTCGTTGAAGCTTCCATTGGTCTTCCCATAATCTTACCTCGCGACGGCTAGGGTGACATAGCGGCTCCATGGTGTCAATGACACCACAACGTTTCGGTAGTATTTATCCCCGCCCGCGCCGGCACGTTGGGCGGAAACGCTCAACCATTTTAGATTTGGATTTAGATCGTTCGATCATCGGATCACTTTGTCCGCCCGCGCCAGCACATTCGGCGGAATCGTCAGGCCAATCTGCTTCGCGGCCTTGAGATTGACCACGAACTCGAACTTCGTGGGCTGCTCCACCGGAAGATCGGCGGGCTTGGCGCCTTTCAGGATTTTGTCGACGTACGTGGCGGAGCGCCGGTACAAGTCTACAAAATTCACGCCGTAGCTCATCAGCCCGCCAGCTTCGACAAATTCTCGAAAAGGATAAATCACCGGGAGCCGGTTCTTTGCCGCAAGTTCGGCGACCCGTTTGCGATTAGAATTGAGAACGGA
>DATBLC010000289.1:0-9069 GCA_036555515.1 Binatia bacterium | reverse complement strand
AATTCTCTGCAAAGGGGTATCGCGATGCCATCCAGTTATGTGGTCGGCGAACATTTCGAGCAATTCATCAAAGAACAGATCGAAGGCGGGCGCTACGCGAGCGCCAGTGAAGTTATTCGTGACGCCCTTCGCCTCCTTGAGCAGGAGGAGCAACGCCGTGTTGTCACACTTAAAACGCTCCGTAGCGAAGTCAAGAAGGGGCTTGCCAGCGGCAAGGGAAAGCCTGCTGAGGAGGTGCTCGCTCGCCTGGAGCGCAAGTACGCGAATATGGCTCAAAAGCGTCGCGATAAGTAATGCGGGTTGTTTTCAGCGTACGGGCCGAGCACGACCTCGAGGAAATCGGTGACTACATTGCAGCCGAAAACCCGTCACGCGCGGTATCTTTTATTCAAGAAATCCAGGAACAATGCTCGAAGATAGCCATGTCGCCGCTTGCCTACATCGCTCGGCCCGAGCTTGACTCACAAAGCCTGGTGAGTCGCGGAAAGCTAGCCGTCAACAAATTGTAAAATGATTTGCTCGGGAGGGGTCGAGTAGGATGGGGTTTTGTATTTTGACTTTGGCGCTGTCAGGCGCGGCCTCTGATGGAATTGCCCCGAGCCTTGTAAACAATTACGTCTTGCGCATTGATTGGCAATCTGGATTTTACTAACTCCATAAGCCGCTGTCTTTTTTCTCCGGAAAGACTTTTGATATTGCCGCCGATCGGCGAGGCGAATGTCGTATTCGAATTCCAATAATCGTCGAAATCTTGAAACGTCACCGGAATTTCGATTGAACGGGTCTCTACATCGGTCAAACCTGCTGCCTCGAAAGACATCGAACGCGCGTCGACGACTAGGAATTGCGCGCCTGCGGCAGATTTGCGGGATTGCGCGTACGCTATCTGCGCCGGCGCCGGATCGATCGCGACGATTTCAGCCGGGGCGCATGTTTGCTGAATCGTTTCGGTAAATGCGCCGGTGCCGCACCCGACGTCGAGCCACGTCAAGTTCTTCGGAAGCGACAACCAGTCGAGAAACAGCCGGCTGACGACACGACTCCACTGGCCCATGAATTTTTCGTAGCTTTCGGCGTCAGTGAACGCTTGGATTTGCGCGGTATCTGTCATCGAGACCTCCTCTACTGACCCATTTCAATTTATGGAGCGATTCGCGATGCCCGTGATTTCCAGCGGCTTGGGGCTGAGATGACCGGAAAGCCATAGCGGCGGATGACGACGGTGGCGAAATCGTCAGGGCAGTCTGAAAAGCACCCTGGCGTTCTCGGAGCGGATCTTTTCCTTATCCGCGTCGGATATTTTCGGATGAGCGGCGAGGATCTCCACGTCTTTGAGCTTCATGCGCCCGCCCGGGTCGTCGTGGGGGTAGTCCGTCGCAAAAAGAAAGTGATCGGCGCCGAGAAACTGAACCGCCTCAGCAAACTCCGGTTCCTCCGTCTCGATCGTCCAGTAAAAATTCTTGCTGAAATAATGGCTCGGAGGGAGCTTGTTTTTTTCATTGGCGACTTCAGGGGGAACAAGTTGAGGCGCTTTGGGGTTTAACCGGCGGCGCGAGCCGGCCGTTGCGCCCTCGTCGTCCTCGTAACTCAAGGTCGCCTGGTTAAAGTTCGCGTCCAGCCGTTGGGCCAGTGATTTTATCGTCTTGGTCCCCATCTCCGCATGAATGAACTTGAGACCGGGAAAATCGTCGAGCAGCCCGCTCGTGATGAGAGACACCAGATTCATCTGCGCGTCGCGCGGCGCGAAGAGATCCAGTCCGTCGTACTGAAAATTGAGCAGGTTTACGATGCGGTGACCATGCTGGACCGCGTGGAGGAAGATCGGCATGCCCAGTTTTTCGGCTCTCTTGAAGAACGGCCAGAGTTCCCGATGGCTGCCGAGAGTCGTGCCGTAGGGGTGCTCTCGCACAGGATAGGTATGATCCAAGACCACGGCCGGGAGGCCGTTGTCCTTGGCCCATTGCATCTCGCCAGTGGCACCGTCCACGTCCTGCAGCGCCACCAGCGCGACGCCGTAGATGACAGCGGGATGCTCTTTCATCAATCGCAGCATGGAGAGATTCCAGGAATGGGCGAGCGCATTGGCCAGTTCGGGCTCGATCAGATACGACCACCAACCGGTAAATTGGGGAAGAATGAACTGGGCCTGGATACCGAGCGCTTCATAGTCCGTAAGTCTGGTTGTCATATCGCTGTTGCCGCGGTAGTGGGCGCCCGAGCCCGGCGCCGGAAGCGGCGTGGTGCCGGGAACTCTTGCAGGGGCGCCCGGAAACTTAACGTCGGTGAGAATTCCTTCGTCATCGAACTCTAGCCGCGGCGCCAAACTCCGCATCGGCTCCGGGACAAAACTGAACGCATCGGCCGGCATGAAATGGCTATCGCAATCGATAATCATCGCTGTCTTCTCTTTCCCTCGATCCCCGCTGGGCGTGGAATTTCGCTTCCCGGGTTCAAGGCATGGCGGTCAGTCTCGAATGTCTTGCAGGAACCATTCAGTCGGCAATTCTCTCCCCAGTCCGGCCGCCCTGGCGCGATCGTAAACCAGAGAGCCGACGGTGACGAACTGGAGACCCTTCACGCTGTCCTCGCCGCCGACTTTTACGCCGCTCGATGCGGAGATCTCCCGGTCGGTTAACCGCCCCGGTGTTTCGCCCGCGATTAGATGCGCGAGGGAGACGAGCCGGCCTTTAAAATTCTTGTTCTTGCTCGCTCGGGGGCGCGCCGGCCCCTTCGCTCGCTCGAGTGCGGCGACGCTCCCGGCAAGATAGGTCGGGAATCCCTGCGCATCGTCGATCGGCGTGCCTTCGACGACCTGGCTTGAAGGACCGCCGCCAATGCAGACATCGAGCTTGGGATAAACGTCGGGCGCGAACTCGCGTGAGACCTGCGTCAGGTGCATGCCGGGTTCCAGCATACGCGCGTGCACGGTGGACTCCTTGGAGTTCGTGCAGGTGGCCAGGATGTCGACGTCTTTGGCGGCTTCCTCCGGGCTGTTGCAGGGAGTCGCCTCGATATCGAGCGCCTGCTCCATCTCGCGCGCGTAGGTCACACGATGATCGCGATTCGGGCTGAACACCTTGACCTTCTTGATCTTGCGCACCGCGGCGAACGCCATCAGATGACTGCGCGCCATTCCGCCCGAACCCAACATGCCGACCACCGACGCCTCGCTGCGGGCTAAATACTTCGCGCCGAGACCGTACAGTGCTCCCACGCGGAGATGCTGGAGATAACCGTCATTGATGACGGCAAGAGGCTCGCCGTTATCGGTGCTGAACAGCATGATCAGTCCGCAGTAATGTCCCGGCTGGACGCAATATTTGTCTTCCACTTTGATACCATGCTTGACCGGCCAACTTACGACGTCGGACTTCATTCGGATGGCAAACCTCTGAAGGCTCTTGCTCGATCCCTCCATGGTACCCCAGCGGTGAAATGTCTGCGGCCTTTGGGTCTCGGTGTAGATATCCACCCGCGGTCGGCCGGCAAGCTCGCCGCGCGCCAGTTCCTTGTGCCCGTTTTCAATCACGCGGAGCGTGTCCTCCATGGTGAGGACTTTTTCCACGGTCTGGTTGTCGATAAATATCACCGTTTGCTCTTGCCCCGGTTTTCTGCAGGGGCGTGCGGTCAATCCTCGGTGCCTTTCCAATCGGTCGTTACGAAGTTGATCACCCGATTCTGTGCCGCGTCCCGCACCAGCGCCATCGGCTCGCCGTCCCGCGAGACCAGGTCGATTTGCTCACGGAGCAGCTTGCGAAAGAGCGTAATGCCGCGATCGGACTCGCCGAGGGTCTCTCTGCTTCTATCGGTGATCGGCCCTTGGGTTTCCCAAGCCATGGCATCCTGGCTCGGGAAGTTTTCCATGTGAAACTCATCTTCGTCGTTCTTGTAGGTAACGTATTCGACGTCGAGATCGTCGCCGCTGGTCTTTCTTCCCTCAAGCATCCGGATGACGCGGTAAATCTGCGTGTGGGCGTCGTCGATCGGAACCCGAAAGTGAAGCGAACCGGGGTGGCGCAGAATATTGGGCATGACGAGCAAATGCCCGATTTCTTTTTCGCCGTCTTCAAAGACCCGCCGCTTCCGTATGCCCCATTCGCATGGTTCGTATTCGAAATGGTCGACCTTTTTTAGAATGTACGACACGTCCCGGCGAATCCCTTTGCGCCGGAAGCTTTCGCCATGAAGATAGCGGGTATGGCTCGGGTCGACCGCGTTTTCCATCGGCTGGAGCCAGTTGCAGTTGAGGACCGGGTGGACTTCTATCTTGCGCGGCCAATCGTCGCGCACCAGGTAGTCCCAGCGCGGCAGAAGCGGCTTTTTATCCAATGGTCCCAGGTAAGCGAAAAGGAGACCCGATAGCTTTTCGACCGGATAGGCACGGTGACAAACCTTGTGTTTGAAATTTGGATCCTTTTCGAAGGGTTGCTCCAGGCAGCGGCCGTCGATACCATACTTCCAGCCGTGATAGGCGCACCGAAGCCCGTCATCGTCGATAAAACCGTAGTAAAGCGACGCCCGGCGATGCGAGCAGGCTTCCTCGAGCAGTCCGTGACTTCCGTCGGGCAGCCGGAACAAGACCAGCTGTTCGTCTAGAATGCGAACCCTTTTTTTTGGCTTGGCATCCGTAAGCTCTGAAGCCAGGGCGATCGGATGCCAGTAACGACGCAAAAACTCTCCACACGGGGTCTGCGGCCCGACTCGGCTCAACAGTTCATTCGCTTCGCGGCTGAGCATTAATATTCCTTTGATCCTGCAGACTCTCCCGATGCGTGTTGAACCTTCTGTTCTCTAACACGAAGAATTTGTTTTTAACAAGGATCAGCGCGGTACAGGTTTTGTAGCAACGGCCGCTCGGCGGTCTTGGTCTTTGGCTTTTTGTAGTTCTGAAAAAAGTGGGATCGCATAAGCATTTTTGGGGCCAGGCTTGCTAATCTTGCGCTCTCCCGATCCCGACAAATTACTTACTAATGAGTTCGTTATTTAGAGACTATGTCGCTAGTGTGCGACCGAGAGGCGAGCCCTTCCGATCGCGGTCAATGGTTCTCTGCCTTACCGGCCGCCACTTGCCTTTGCGAGTGCTCGCGTTGCTTGTCGTCTGCTCACATTGCTGTCTCTGTAATCCGCCGTGTGCCTTAGGTCCTGTACGACATTGAGATCTCGAGCCATAAAAGGCTGAATAAAGTTTTCGCCTCCGGGTAAGTTCGTTGGCAAAGGTAGCCTGAAGTCCAGCGTGAGTCCACTCGGTGCGTAAAAGTCCGGCGGATTCAAGTGCGGTTTGGGCCAGATACATCGAATAATAGCCACGACCCACCGACGAATTGTATAAACCCTCATGAAAGCAACGTTCAGCGGCTTTAAGCGACTCATCCGCTTTCGGCTTGTCTCCTCTTTTTCCGCCCGCGACCTTGTGCACGCGCGGCGGCTAAGCAGGAGAACCCTAGTTGACACAACTGCTACTCCTCACTTATATCTGGATTAGGTGAACGTGAAACCAAAGATGAAGCGCTGCATAGTTGCGCTGCCATCGGTGCAGCTGCTGGTTCACGAGATTGTAAATCGGGGTAGTCATGGCCGACCGCGGCGACGCATTCATAGCTAGCATTGACACAAGGGTGCAAGAGATCCTCGATCGCTGTACCCGATGCGGCAAGTGCGTCGAAGTCTGTCCGACAGCGGGACCGGCCGGCATCGACACCAGCGAGCCGAGCGCGATCGTTGGCGACGTGCTGGACATTCTGCGCGGCGGTGGCGATCCAACGAGCCGCGGTGCCCGCTGGGCGCAGACGTGCACCGGTTCGGGTCGCTGTCTCTCGGTCTGCGACGACGGTGTCAACCCGCGCTTTATGTTAGCGGCGACCCGCCTCAGGCTCAACCAGCGGCGGGAGTCAAATGAGCGCCACGCCACCGGCCAAGCCGGTTTCCAAAAGATGTCCGAAGCGGTGAAGGTGCTCTCGCGACTGCAACTCCCGGCCGATCTTCTTGCCAGCATTACCCGATCGGCGCGCGCCGAAGCCGAGGCTGCGCCGGACATCGTCATGTATCTTGGCTGCAATGTTCTCAAGACGCCCCACATTGCGCTCCTCTGCCTGGAGGTATTGGATCGGCTCGGCGCGCGCTACAAGGTTTTCGGCGGTCCGGCGAACTGCTGCGGTGTCATTCAGTTCCGGGCCGGCGACGCAAAGGCGTCCGGTCGAATCGGCGGCAATACGGTGGCCGGATTCGCCGGCACCGGCGCTTCCCAGGTACTCACATGGTGCCCGACGTGCAACATCCAGCTGAGCGAGATCGTCATGCCGAGTAGTGAAGCAGCGTTCGCCCTCCAACATGTGATTCCCTACATCGCCGACCGGATCGAGCTTCTCCGTCCGCACTTTATTCGTCCAGTTAAAAAGCGCATCGCTCTACACGAGCATCCCGGCGTCGCCGGTGTGACCGAAGGAGCCACAAAGATTCTCACCGCGATCCCGGGGATAGAGCTGGTCGACCTCGGACAGCCCCGGGTCGGCTACATGTGCAACTCGCTCGCGCCAGTGCCAGCGTACAAACGCGAACTCCATGCGCGGGAGCTCGACGCGGCAGCCGCCGCGGGCGTGGATTGTCTCGTAGGGATCTACCATGCCTGTCATCGCGAGCTGTGCGCCCATGAAACAACGTCGCCGTTCAAGATCGTCAACTTTCTCGAGCTGGTCGGTGAGGCCATGGGCGTCGCGAGCGTTGATCTCTTCAAGCAGTGGAAAATGATGCAAGACGTCGATCGGGTACTGGCGGAAGTCGCTAAGCAGGCGACCCTATTAGGGCTGGACCTTGAAAGCGTCCGCGAGGTACTGATTGCTCATATGCTCCGCGAGCAACCCCTGCCGGTAGGACCCCGGGGCACTCCGGCGCCTCCGCCTGCGGCCCCACGACACGGATTTTTCTCCGAGTAACCCTCGGTGTTCTCAGCCGTGGAAACAAAAACACTAAAGCGATCGCGACTGCTGATCAGCGATGAAGCGTTGCAGTCGATTTTCCTCAAGTCGGATGGAAAGCGGTGTATGCGCGCTAAAAACTTGGCCTGCGCGCAGGATAGTTTGTGCCGCTAGTCTAATGCCTCCCTGCCTCCAGGGACCGAAACGGCGAATGCGTTCAGCGTCATAGCGACCATCACGTAGAAGCCGATCGCGCTGACGAGCTCGACCATCGTCTGTTCTCCGAACATCGCCATGCCCCGTTGAAAACTTGCCTCGGACAGCGACCGGGTGGTGTTGAGTTCCGTGGTGATGTCATAGACGAGGCGCTCGTCGTCACGGGAAAACTCCGGCGCCCGCCGCTCGCGGATGGCCTGGATGATCTCGGGTGAGATACCGAACTTGAGCGCGTGGGGCTCGTGGATGAACCAGGCGTACTGCGCGTTGGCCAGACGCGCCGAAACCAGGATCATTAACTCAAGCAACCGCCGTTCAAGCTTTACTCGTGAAGCAAACATCTCTTGCAGTTTGAGCGTGTTGGCGCAGAGCTCGGCATTGCGCAACCAAACAGCAAATGGACCACGCATATGGCCGCGCGCGCGCATTATTTGCTCGTAAATCAGTCGTTGCTCGGAAGAGAGTTTGGTTTCGTCGATATCCGGCAGGCGTCCCATTTTCAATCCTCGTTCAAAGTTCAATGTTCAACGTTCAAAGTCGGCCTTCGGCCGTTCCGAAAACTATTGCATCGATTACGGCTGAGCGCCTTTTTTTCGGCACCGTGTTAGTCAACAACATCCTCCAAGTCGGAGCTTTCCTTATTTCACAAATCCAATCTTCTGGAAAAAGCCCGACCTCTCAAGATTTTCGACAAAGGAGTTATCGAAAAATTCTCTCGGGTCGGCATTCCTGGCCTGCGGGAATTGCTTTTCGTCAAGATAACCCAATTGGGCCTGAATCGCTTCCGCCCGCACGGCAAGGCTCAAGGCCAAATAAGGCCCGAAGACCGAGTAGGTTTCATTAACCATCTTCAGGTCCTCGAGCTTAACATGTTTGGCGATCGCCCTTTGCGCGCCGGCGGAATCGTTTCTCGATAGGATCGTTCCCTCTGCGATGGCTTTAAGGAAAGCATAGACGATGTTCGGGTTTTCTTTGAGATATTGCTCGGTCGCCCAGTAAGCGCTCTGGAGACCAAAGATGTTGAACTTCCCGATGTCCGCAAGGAGGTTCAGTCCAGCTTCCCGAGCCTTGAGCGTATTGGGAGCAGATAGGACACCCGCCGCCGCGTTGCCGGTAAGGACTGCGGTCAGGATCGCAGGAACGGTTTGGACATAGATAAACTTGACTTCCTTGTCCGGAGAGAGGCCACTTTTCTTCAGCACTTCCCTCGCCGAGCTATCGGTTGCAGCCCCCGGGACACTAACAGCCATGGTTTTCCCTTTAAGTTGATGGACGTCGGTGATGTCCTTTGCCCCCCACATCTGGAACACATACTGTTGTACCCCGCCGGCGAAGAATTTAACGCGCGCACCTTGAAGCCGGGCGTTGACCATATCACCGGAGGCTGCTAAATCTGCCGACCCGGAGATCACAGCCTGAAGCGTCGATTGGGGGTTGAGGACCTGAAGTTTGACGTCGAATCCATATTTTTTAAATAAGCCGGCCTCGTAGCTGACATAGAGAGGCGTGAACACTCCGCTCGGTTGCGGATAGGCTACTACAATATCGGTCTTTTCCGGTCTCCCGCCCGCATCGCTGGCCGCGAAGCTCGCAGAGGACATAAGAACCAAGCCTGAGCCTAAAATAATCGGCAATCGTCTCCACCGCCATTTTTCCCTCGACCGCGTTATCATATTCGGTCCTCGCTCTTCTGCTATCGATAGAGTCCAGATTGATTCTGCTGAAAAACCCTAAGAATGCTTCGACAGGCTCAGCATGAACGGAAACATCTCCAATGATTTCAACGGCTCCTCCGTTCGTCCTGAGACCTGTATGATGGATGTCGAGCCTCACAACGACTGCTCATGTACAATGGGACACAAACCCATTGCATACAGGAGGCACTTCGATGAGAGGCGAACCATTTGTTCCAAGGGAGTACGATATTTTTGCTGGACTGGAT
>DATBLC010000288.1:0-18060 GCA_036555515.1 Binatia bacterium | reverse complement strand
CAAGACGGGACTATTGATCGGCAGGCGCCAAGACGCAGCGCAGCATATTCAAAAGAACAATGCGCAGAACAAACCCACGCCGGTGGCCGTGGTTATCGGCGCCGATCCGTCCATTGGCTATGTGTCCGTATCAAAAATGTCGGAGGCGCTGGACGAATTCGCCGTAGCCGGCGCGTTGCGCGGCGAACCGGTCGATATGGTGCCGTGCGAAACCGTGCCGTTGGAAGTACCGGCAACCGCGGAGATCGTTCTCGAAGGCGAGATTCCGCCCAATGCAGTCGAACCCGAGGGTCCTTTCGGCGAATACACCGGCTACATGGGTCCGGCCGGCAACGAGCCGTTCTTCAACATCAAATGCATGACCTATCGCAACAAGCCGCTCTATCAAGCGTTCATCAGCCAGATGCCGCCGTCGGAATCGAGCTGCATTCGCGGCATCGGCCGTGAGTGGCCGCTGTTCAAACATTTAAAAGACACGCTGCATATTCCGATCAAAGAACTGCGGCTCAAGGAAGCCGGCGGTAGCGGCGCCTATTTGGTCATCTCGCTAAAAAAACAGTTCGTTGGGCAAGTACGCCAGCTCATGTACGGCGCGTGGTCGCTACGAACAGGCTTTGGCAAGATCACGGTCGTGGTCGATGACGATATCGACGTTTGGGATGACTTCGCCGTCGATTGGGCGCTCAGCTGGCACGTCAGGCCCGACAAAGACATCTATATTGAACGTGACGTCCAAGCCGTCGGCCTCGATCCCTCCCAGGCGCCGGCCGGCGTGCTGCAACACGACCCGAGCCGCAACGTCGGGTGCCGCATCGGCATCGACGCCACCAGAAAACATCAATATCCGGCGATTTCACTGCCGCCGAAGAAGCACCTGGACATCGTGGCGAGCCAGTGGAAGGAATACGGGATAGAAGATTAAGCAGCGCTTATGCGCGCCCTTCGCGCATAAGCTTGGCCGCGGCCATGATCGACTCGATGATTTTTTTATAGCCGGTGCACCGGCAGATATTGCCGTGCATGAAGTGTTTCAACTCAGCTTCGGTGGGGTCGGGATTCTCGTCGAGCAGCGCCTTGGCGGCCAAAATCATCCCCGGTGTGCAAAAGCCGCATTGGAAGCCGCCATATTGGATAAAGGCTTCTTGCAACGGGTGAAGCTTGCCGTTTTCAGCCAAACCTTCGATAGTCAACACCGAGCGGCCGCGAACTTCGAACGCCAGCGTCGTGCAAGCGCTGACTGGCCGGCCGTCAACGAGCAACGTACAAGCGCCGCACACTTGAACGTCGCAGGAACGTTTGACCCCGGTCAGTCCCAGACGCTCGCGCACGACGTCGAGCAAGAGCTCATGGGGCTCCACTTCGATATCTTGCAAGCGCCCATTTAAAGTAAATGAAACCGGGATGGTTTGCGCGTCCGAATGCCGCAACATCGGTCTCGACATGCCTGTTCTCTCCTTCTTAAGATTCCCGCTCAGCTCCGGCCCACCGCCCGCTGAAAAGCGCGCTTCAGCAAGACGCCGACGATATGTTCTTTGTAGTCTTGCGCGCCGTGGAGATCGCTGATCGCTTCCGCGCCGTGCCCCGCCACTTGTCCCGCGTTTGCTAAATTGCGGCTCGCTTCTTCTATGCTCTTGTTATTAAGCATGGCTTCGGCTTCGGCCACTCGTTTTGGCGCAGGGCCGGCGCAGCCCACGGCGATTTTCGCGTCGCTGATACCGCCGTTCAACGTCAGCGCGATGGCCACGCCGACGCTGGGTCTTTCGAGATAGCCGAACTTGAGGTAGGCAACGCCCGAGTTTGGCGCCGGCGCGGGTATGCGAATTTCGCTCAACACTTCATCCGCCGCCAAAGAGGTCTCGTACGCATCGACAAAAAAATCCGCCGCCGCGATCTCTCGCCGCGACGACGATTTCTGCGCTACCAGCGTCGCATTCAAAGCTAAGAGCAAAGTTCCCGGATCAGCATGGGGTTCGGCAAAGCATAGATTGCCGCCGAGGGTACCGGCCTGCCGGACCCTTACGTTGGCAACGTTTTTTTCCAACTCGACCAACGCGGGAAGATGCTCTTTGAGCAAAGGCGCGGTTTCCAGCTGATGGTGAGTACAAAGAGCGCCGATGGAAACCGTCCCGTTGTCGAATTTAACTTCGTTCAGGCCCTTGAGCTTCTTAACGTTGATCAGGCGCTCATAGTGAACCAGGCCCTCTTTCATCGCCAGCAATAGTTCCGTGCCGCCCGCGTAAACCTTGGCGCTGTCGCCGTAACGATTTAATAAATCCGCCGCTTCCTGGACGCTTTCCGGCTCGTCCATGCGGAACCGTCTGAGCATCTTACGAATCTCCTTCCAATCGCTGCTTCACCGCCTGGGCGAATTCATCCAAAACCTGATCGGCCTTGCGTTTGATGATGCCGTGACCCAGCGCCGCCAACTTTCCCAGGATATCCACCGCCGCGATAAATTCCAGCGCGGTTTTGTCGCCCTGGTCGCGCAAATTTACGTCCAATTCGATTTTCATACGGCTGCCGATTTTGTTGTCCGCGCCGGAAGCCTGCGCCTTGATGCGACGAAGCTCTTCCCGCTCCAGCACCTCGATGGTCGTCGGAAACTCGACTTTGAACGGCCCCACCTTCTCGACCATGGTGGCGGAATAACGCTTGCCGGCTTCGAGGGTCTTCGCTTCCCGACAACCCGGCACGCAGGCGATGAAACGGTCCACGTCCCAAATAAAGTTCCAGACTTTTTCCCGCGGCGCCGCGATCTCGACTTTTTTTTGAAATTGCAAGAACTTTCCTCCACAGAAGAGTATGCAAATTTTGCTATCAGAAGCGGCGGCGCGTAGCAAGCGAAATTGGCGGGTTAAATATACAATCATCCGCGGCCGCGCCGGCAAGCATAAAAACCCAATCGCCCACCGGAAGGAAGAACCGCTTACTCCAGGCCTGGCGCTTCGGCGAAATCTTTCAATTCCTTGCGCAAATAAGCTTTGAGTTTTTTCTTAACCCGTTCTTCGATCTGGCGCACGCGCTCGCGGCTGATGCCGTAATTCTCGCCGATTTCTCTGAGGGTCAGCGGCTCTTCGTTGAGCAATCTTTCGCGGTAAATGACCAGTTCCTTGTCCTTGAGACTCTTGGCGAATTGAGCCATCTTTTCGCGCAGCAACTGGCGGTACTGGGTTTCGGCGAACTGTTCCTCCGGGCCTTGCTTCTCGTCGGGAAGAAAATTGAGCAGCGTCGCTTCGTCGCCCTCACCGATCGGGACGTCCACCGAGAGATCCCGGCTGCCCAGCCGCTGCTCCATTTCGACGACCTCGTCTTCTTTGACGTTCAGCCGTTGTGCCAGCAATTTCGGCCCGGGCGTAATTCCCTGCGCTTCGAGCTTTTCCTTTTCCTTTTGCAGATTGAAAAACAGCTTGCGCTGGGCCTGGGTGGTGCCGATCTTCACCATGCGCCAGTCGCTCATGATGTAGCGGATGATATAGGCGCGAATCCACCAAACCGCGTAGGAAGGGAAGCGCACGCCCCGGTATGGGTCGAAGTTTTTCACCGCTTCCATCAACCCCATATTGCCTTCCTGGATCAAATCGAGGAGATTCTTAAAGGCCTTTTGATACTCGCGCGCGATCATCACCACCAGCCGGAGATTTCCCATCACGAGTTTATAGGCGGCTTCCAGGTTACCGTATTCCTTGTATTCGACCGCTAGCTTGTGCTCTTCCTCGCGGCTCAATACCGCGAAACGCCGGATCTCGGCGAGATAACGCTTAAGCGGGTCAAAAGGAACAAGCTCTTTGCCCGCGCCATCGTCCGGTTGCTCGACCTCGGGAATTTTGGGAAGTTCGATCTCCGCGAGTTCCCGCTCTTTAGGAATTTCTTTTTCGTCCCCAACCATGTACCATCCAATCCGCCGCCAGCCGGCAAATTTTCGGGGGTCAGGGCGCGAGGGTCACAACCGTGGAACTAACGCGGTTAAACTCCGAACAGGCTGGCTAAAGGAGGGATATGAAATCGTTGATACCAGCCGTCAAGACTGGCCGGATGTCTTGCGCACTTTTCCGGCGGCAATTTCGCGCAACGCGACGACAACCTCTCGGTTATCTGAGTCAATAAGCGGCTTGGCTCCCTTGAACAGTTGGCGCGCGCGCTTGGACGCAAGCATCACCAGTTCAAACCGGCTATTTACCTTTTGCAGGCAGTCTTCGACCGTAATGCGAGACATTAACATCTCCTTCCGAAGTATGCCAACATTCAAGCAGGTTTCCCCTGAGCAGTCAATCTATCCTGGGCTGTACCCGGATTTCGCAGTGCGCTCGACAGGAAGCGCGAGGCGCAACCCTTCCGTGGCCAAGTCTCAGCCGAAGGCTGATCCGCCTGTGGCGGAGATGCCGTCTGCCTCTAAGCAGACATCGAGCAACGGTGCTTCGACCGAACGTTAAAGCTCGTAACGACGAAGTGCAAAATCGCAAATGACTTTAAAATTTTACGGTTGGACGCCTTCGCTACTCCAGGGTTCGACTTCGCTTCCGGGCTCCTCACTTTACTAATGACTTCGTTATTTAGAGACTATGTCGCTAGTGTGCGACCGAGAGGCGAGCCCTTCCGATCGCGGTCAATGGTTCTCTGCCTTGCCGGCCACCACCCCGTCCTCTCCATAGGTGGAAATGCCCGCCGGTAGGGCCTGAAAACAACCTTTGCGCTCCTGTGCCCGCGCTCTCCAGGTCTCACCCCTCGGTCGCTGTTTGGTTACTCAAATTGTGGACTCCTTAATAACTGCGGAATCCGGGCTGAAAAGCGGCGCCGTCGGTGAGTTCTAGCCGCGCATGAGCTGAAAACAAGTTAGTTAAAACGCTTGACGACCAATGGACCAACAGGAGAAACAGATGATAGCGGGCTCAGAACCGGAGGGTATTATCGCAGGTTGGCTGCTAGCGAAGCGCGCTACCAGGACGCGTGGCAGGCAGCGCGCGCAACCAGACTAAAATCAATGCTCGATTTCAAAGCTGGCTTTGGTCTTGGCAAAGGCCATGTCCAAGGCGATTCCAGTCACGATGGCGTGCCAAGCGTCGTCTTCTGATAATCCTTTGCCCTTAATCGAACGCCAAAGACCGATAATTTCTTCTTCCGACACGGTTTCAAAGAAATCCTGTTCGGGGTCGTTGGTCCAGTGTCTGAATGGGCTATTTCTCATAGAGTTTTCGCTCCTTAAATCTTCAATCGGCCGCGATGTCTCTGGCTTAAAATTTAAGCAATCATGATGCCAATCCTTCAGGAACGAAACCGTTGATTTTTGGCCCGTCTTCGACATGTGGTTCAACATCGCTTGGCAAAAATGACCATATTTTGGCAGCCGTGACCATAATTTGGCAGCCACAAATGGGTCCATAATATTGTGCCCTAGCGGCTACTCACGCCGGGATTTTAGCCTCTGGCACAGGCAGGACTTGCCTCTGGAACAAAGTGCAATCACCCGTTCTACGACGCTAATCAATAACCGCCATTCCAGATACTTCGATCATACAATCGCGGTTGTACAGGCTCTTTACTTCTACCAGAGTGATGGCGGGAAAATATTTTCCGAAAATCTCGCGATAGAGGTTACCAAGAGGCTTCGTATTATCATGATAAGCCTGCACGTCGGTAACATATATTGTCAAAACGGCGTAATGGTTCGGCCTGCCGCCCACGGCCTCAATCGCAGTTTTTAGATTTTTCATCACCTGACCAAACTGCGCGACAAAATCGCCTCTGCCCACGACTTCGCCATGCTCGTTAAACGGCGCTTGTCCGGCTATATGGACAATCGTTCCCCCGGTGAGTTTGGCGACATGGGCATAGCCGACCGGAGACTCCAGTCCGGCAGGATTAATTAGCTCAAAGGGCATAGTGCGAGACTCCCGTCATTAGAATATCATTGAACCAATCCGGTAATCGCCGGGTTCCAGTAGTTGATAAAACTCTTGAGTTCACCGACCACGTCATCCGACGCCGCCACGTAGGGCAGAATGATACGCGTCGCGCCGGCATCGGCGTAGGGCCTGATCTGCTCGACGACCTCGCGGGCCGACGTCGCCGCCACCAACGGCAATCCGTCAAATAGACGGTCCGTGATGAGTTGGCGTGCGGCATGAAACCCTCCCGCTTTCCAAGCCGAGCGCATGGCTTCGACTTCCGGCGCGAATCCCATACGGCCGAGCAGATCGCGGTAATAATCCGCCAGCGCGTAATAGGTAAGCGCGTGGCTCAGCGCCTCGCGGGCGACCTCGTGGCGGTCGGCGATGGAGCAGCGGATTTTGCAGATGATCTCCATTGCTTCCGGCGCTTTTCCCGCGTCCACCGCGCCCCCTCTGACGGCCGCGGCGATGCGGCGAATTTCGTTGGGATTTGCCATGTTGATCAAAACGCCGTCAGCAATCCGCCCGGCAAGCCGAGTCATCTTCGGGCCGAAGGCGGCCAGATAAATCGGGATAGGATTCTTAGCCGGTTTGAACGCCATCTTGAAAGCATGGGCGGTAAAATATTTCCCGTCGAAGTCGAGCTTCTCGCCGCGCATGGCGCGCTGAACGATATCCAGATACTCTTCGACTCGACCGAGAGGATGGTCCATAGTCGCGCCATGCCAGCGCGCGATGGTCGGATTTGACGACCCCACGCCAAGCAAAAATCGGCCGCGCGACAGCTCATCGAGCCCGACCGCTTGCAACGCCAGAGTGACCGGAGTGCGGCCCAGGATGTGATAAACCGCAGAGCCGATTTTCATCCGCCGGGTCACCGCCGCCACCGCGCTCAACATTACCGTCGGATCCTTATTGTTGGCTTCTCCACCCCAGGCGCAACCGAATCCATGATCCTCGGCCAAACGGGCCAATTCAGGAATCGCATCCATCGGCAACTGCGCGCCGGAGTTAAACTCGATGTCGATTTGCATTCCGTTCTGTTCCTACTTGTTCAAGCCTTTCTAGCCGTTCGCTCGGTTCAAGCCGTTAATGATCGCTTTGCTTGAGCTTTTGATTTAGACAACTTGAACCACCGAAACGACTTGAACGACTTATTTAGCTGTAGCTCGCCGGCAAATTCGTCCTTAGAATCTCGATCTTCTCGGTCATTTCCACGTGCCGAATGAAGCGGTATTTGTTCTCCACCTCGTCCACCGGATACGGCGGCACTTCGGTGCGCTCCGCGGTGACTTTAGCGCCAATGAAATGAAGATCGCCGCCTGTTAACGCTGCCGCCACGGCTTGGGAAAACTCGTCGAGGGATTTCGCCCAGCGGGCGTTTCTTATCCCCGCCGCCGCGGCAATGCCCACCAGGTCGGTGCCGCAGCCCGTCGCCGTCATTTTGCTTCCCGACGCTTCGTAAATTTCGTTGTCGAACACGATGTGAACCAGATTCTTGGGGTGCATGCGCGCGATGGTTGGAAGCGAACAGAGATTCATCAGCAAAGAGCCGTCGCCGTCCAGGGCGATGATTCTCCGGTGCGGCAAGCCGAGCGCCATTCCCAGCGCGATGGACGAGCAAAGTCCCAAGGTGCGCACGCGCAAATTACCGTCGCTCGGGCGCAGCGCGTTCCACTCCAACGTCATCGCACCGGCCGAACTCACCACCAGCGCATCTCCTACCGCCGCCGATAAAATTTTCAAACAATCAAAGCGTTTCATGACGCCGACCTCTGGAGTATTGGGGTGTTGGAGTGATGGGTTCGGATTATCCAGTACGCCAATACTACTCCATTACTCCAGTACTCCAATCGTTTTAAATTGCGCCGATGGCCGGTCTTCGCCCCAAAACTTCTTTTGTCAGCAGCAACGCCACGGGTCGTTTCGAATCCTCCGCCAAGATCTGCGCGCGCTTGATCGTTTCCTTGGCCTGATCCGGATCACGCAGTATATAAGTGCGAATTCCCAAAGCCCGCAAGAGCGGCTCGGTCATGCTGCCGGTGGTGCTGAAAGTCCGGTCGCCGATGTCGCCGGCGTAATAAATTAACAGTAACAGTGGTATCTGATATTGCAGTAACGTGCTTATAATGGCGTTGTTGCTATTGAAAAAACCGCCGTTTTGCATGATCGCGGCGCATTTTTTACCGACGAGGTAGGCGCCGGCGCAGATGCCGATGCCCTCTTCCTCGCGGCACAGCGGCACATGCAACAAGGCGGTGTCCTCGTCCACTTGGCGCAGCAGATCGGCGAGATTGATATCCGGCAGAGTGGCGACGATATTGATGCCCGCCTCCGTCAAACCGTCGACGATTGTCCTGGCTGCCTCTTCCGCCGTCACTGCATTCGCCCATGGGTCAATTTGAGTAATGCGCTTAGCACCAATCCAGGCTCAGATCAAGCATCGCATCACGATCCCCGATGGGCTTTGCCTTTTTCGCCCTACCTAGTGTAAGAATTATAAGTTTCCAAAAAATCGCGTGAAGGGAGAACGCAGATGTTAAAGCTTTATGATTTCAAATCGTCGCCCAACTGCCAGCGCGTGAAGGTGGTCTTGGAGGAAAAGAAGATTCCATACGAGACCGTAAACGTCGATTTGCGCGCCGGGGAACAAAAGACCCCCGACTATCTCAAGATCAATCCGTACGGTAAGGTGCCGGCCATTGCGGACGGCGACACCGTCTTATACGAAAGCTGCGTCATCAACGAATATCTGGACGAAAAATATCCCGCGCCGCGGCTCATGCCCAGCGATCCGGCGGCGCGGGCCAAAGCCCGCATTCTGATTGATTTCGGACTGACGCAAATGGACTCGGCGTATACGAAGTTGCGCATGGAATTGACCAAAGACGAAAAGGATCGCAACCCGGAGACCATCAGCGCGGCAAAAGAAGACATTAAGAAGCGACTCCAGCGCCTGGAACAAGAACTGGGCGACAAACAGTATCTGATGGGGGATTTTTCCCTGGTCGACGCCGACTTGATTCCGCGCTTTACGCGGCTTGAAGGTTTCGGCGTGTTGCCCGATGCTTCGTTACCCCGGCTGGGCAAGTATCTGCAGCGGATGAAAGACCGCCCGTCGGTTAAAACGATTCTTTAGTGGCCTATTGAAAAACTCTGGTTGCAGACCGCGCTAAAAGATCACACGGGCGAGGCGCACAAAAGAAATGGAGTATTGGAGTAATGGAGTGTTGAGGCGTTGAGCCTGAAACCCATTACTCCACCGCTCCAATTCTCCAGTACTCCAATCCCAATGAGACTTTTTCAGCAGGCTGCGAGATTCTTTTCGGCCCTGCTCAGTCCATACTTGCGCCGTCTCGCCGCACCGTCACTGCCGCGCTACCGTGGTGAACTCACGCTTCGCGGCCTGGAAAAAGACGTGAGCGTCTTTTGGCAGAGCGAAGGCGTTCCCCATGTCTTCGCAGCTAGCGAACCTGATCTCTTCTTCGCGCAAGGCTACCTGCACGCCCAGGAACGGCTCTGGCAGATGGATCTCAACCGGCGCTTTCTCTCGGGACGCCTGGCGGAAATATTCGGCCAGTTTGCGGTTCCCTGGCAAGAGTTAACGAGTCAATTCCGCGGGCGCGACAGCGTCGATGCCGATTATTTCATGCGCCTGATTGGCATTCGCCGGTCCGCATTGACTTCCCTGGAACTCCTTACCGACGATGACCGGCACCGGCTCGAAGCCTATAGCGCCGGCGTTAATAGATTCATTGAGCAGTGCGGCAAAAGTTTGCCGCTAGAGTTTCGCCTGCTGCATTACATGCCCGATCCCTGGCGGCCTGAGGATACTCTCACCATCGGCAAAGGCTTTGCGTTGCTCCTGTCGCTGGCGCTGTTCACGCGCCTAAACGCCATTGCGGTGGCGGGCAAGCTCGCCGGCGAACCGGAAAAGCTTCACGATCTTTATCCGTTGTGTCGTGACGGCGATATCACGATAACCCGCGCCATGCGCGATTCGACGCAAAACCTCTGGCGCTTTACCGCGGGCTCGCTTGCCGCAACCGACTGGTACCCGGCGGGTCACGGCAGTAACGCTTGGGTAATTGCTCCGAGCCGGTCGGACACCGGCGGCGCGATTCTGTGCAACGATCCGCACCTGCGCATGATGCTGCCGTCGGTCTGGTACTTTATGCATTTGCAAGCCGTCGCCGCGCCATCGCAAAGTGACGGCTTCGAGGTCTGGGGCGCCTCCGTACCCGGTTGCCCCGGCATCCAGGTGGGACATAATCGCTTCATCGCCTGGGGCATTACCGCGGCCCTGTGCGACGATGTGGAAATTTATTGCGAGAAGATCCATCGGTTGGAGGCGGACCGCTATCAAATAGATGGCCGATGGTTTTTGATGGAACGCCGACGCGAAAACATCCGCGTCAGACGCAAGGGTCTGGTCGAGAAAATCTTACGCTGGACCCGCCACGGCCCGGTGATCAGCGACTTTGATGTCGGCGCTTCAGGGCCGGAAGTTTTGAGCCTGCGCTGGACCGCTCATGAGGCGGGGCGGGATTTTAGCGGGCTGTACCGCCTCAATCGCGCCCGCAACTGGGATGAATTTCTTGAGGCGCTATCCGATCTTAGCGCGCCGGCGTTAAACTTCGTCTACGCCGATCACCAGGGTAACATCGGCTACAGCCTCGCCGGCAAGGTTCCATTACGAAGCGGCGCGCCATCGGTCTTGCCCCGCGAGGGTTGGCGCGGCGAAAATGAATGGCGCGGCTTTGTGCCCTTTGGCGATTTGCCGCGCCTGTTCAATCCGTGCGAAGGCGTCATCGCCAACGCCAACAATCAGATCGTGGACGGCGCATTCGATCATTATCTATCGGGATTCTTTGAACCGCCATATCGCGCGCGGCGCATCCACGAACTGCTCGCGGCAAGCAAGACCCATTCGATTGAGAAAATATCCGCCGCCCAGCGCGACCTGATTTCGCTCCACGCCAAGGAACTCATTGCCACCCTCAGCGCCGACCTGGAGGCCCTTCGCGCCGGTGATATCGGACTCATGGCCGCCGCCGATCGCCTGCTTGGTTGGGACGGCCACTGCGGCGCGGAAAGCGCGGCAGCCACGATCTTCCATGTGTTTCACCACCGGCTCATCAAGAGTCTCTTAGTGCCGGCTTTGGGTGAAGAGCTCTTCGTTACCTATGTCGAAATATTCAATCAGAGCATCATGCCCACCGACAAGATTCTCGGCAATCCGGACTCGCCCTGGTTCGCCGAGCGGCCGCGCGCCGAACTGGTGCGCTCGGCCCTGGCCGACGCGTGCACCGAGCTCGCGGAATTACTCGGTTCCGAGCAGGATGGCTGGCGGTGGGGCAAACTCCATACCTTGACTTTAAATCACGCTTTCAGCCGGATCGGCCTATTGCGGCCGCTTTTCTCGGTCGGACCCTTCCCATCTAGCGGAGACAATTTTACCATCAATGTGGGCTTCTATCGTCATTCGAACCCTTATCAACAAACCGTCGGTCCCTCCATGCGAATGATTGTGGAAACGGGACCCAGCCTTCGGTCAAAGTTCATCCTGCCGTCAGGGCAATCGGGCCACCCTTTCTCCCAACATTACCGTGACCAAACGGCGCGATGGAAAAGAAATGACTACATCGAGCTCAGCGGCGCCGAAGAACAAATACGCAATCGGCCATTACTCTTACTAAAACCGGCAAGTTAGAAAGATCGCGCGGCGGCCGGAAAAATATGGCAGGTCTAGGGAATAAAGCCCGCTCGGAGAATGTTTATTAAAAAGAAGGTTTTTTGCAAGATCGCGCGGCCCGAATCAAGATGAGTGAAGAGTCGAGACGATCGTGGCGGATGCTGACGGCATAATCACGCACATACCGCATTTGCGCCGCTACGCAAGGGCACTGACCGGAGATTTTGCCTCTGCCGAAGACCTTGTGCAAGATACCGTCGAGAGGGGTTGGAAGCGCATGGCTCTTTGGCGTCCGGGCAGTGATCTGCGCGCCTGGCTTTTCACAATCATGCACAATCTTTATGTCAACCAACTCAAAGCCGGACAACGTCGCAGGGTTCAGGGCACCGGGCATAACGATGTTGACGTGCCGGTTTCGCCGCCGCAAGACAATCAGCTCGAGCTCATCGACCTGCACAAATCCCTGCAGCGGTTGCCCCCTGAACAAAGGGAAGTCGTATTATTGATAGGGCTGGAACAACTCTCGTATGACGAAGCAGCGAAGGTCCTCGGCGTGCCCGTCGGCACCGTGATGTCCCGTTTGTCCCGCGGCCGCGAACAACTGCGCTCGATGATGAGCAGAGGCAGTTTTTCGGCGCAACTCAAGGTGATCAAATGACCGGCCAAAGCGCAGCCATTTCGGAAACTGATTTGCACGCTTATGTAGACGGCGGGCTGGCGCCGGAACGCCGGGGCGAAGTGGAAACGTTTCTCTCCGTAAATCCACAGGAACACGCGCGAGTACGGGCGTACCAGGAGCAAAACAGAATATTGCACGCTTTCTTTGATCCCGTGCTGGCTGAACCAATTCCTGCAAAGTGGCAAACTCGGCCGCCAAGCCGGAGATTCCTTGCCAAGCGCGTTGCCGCGGCCATTGCCTGGATCGTTGTCGGAGGATTACTGGGTTGGTTCCTGCGCGGCGAAATGGCCGGCAGGTCGGCGAAAGAGATTGATTTTGCCCGCCAGGCGGCGCTCGCCCACACGGTTTACACCCCAGAGGTACGCCACCCCGTTGAAGTGACCGCGGAGCAAGAAGAACACCTGGTAAACTGGCTCTCAAAGCGGTTGGGCGGTAAGCTAAAAGTCCCGCATCTGGTCGATCTTGGCTACGAACTGGTGGGCGGACGATTATTGCCCGGAGACCAGGGACCCGTGGCCCAATTCATGTACCAGGAGCAAAGCGGCAGACGCCTGACCCTCTACGTGAAGACCGATCCCAGCTCGGAACGCGAAACCGCTTTCCGATATTCCCAACAAGGAAAGGTCTCCGTATTTTATTGGCTCGACCGTCGTCTAAGTTATGCGCTGTCCGGCGAGATGCAAAAAGACGAGCTTTTAAATGTCGCCAACACGATTTATCAGAGGCTTAACCCGTAGGTTGCCAAAATTCGCGTCAGGCAACCTGCAAACAAAAACGGCGCGGCTTTTTTTTGGTTTGACAATATGTTGAATGTACGGCATAAACGGCGGCTCTATAACCATTACTAACTATTAATTATCCAAAAGGAGGTTTCTCATGATGCCTGCCAGAAATACTTTGGTGACTTCGGCGCTGGTTGCGCTCTTGGCGTTTGCCGCGCCCACTCTCGCCCTTGAAGTCGGGCAAAAAGCTCCCGACTTTGAACTCGACAGCACCAAGGGAGGTAAGCTAAAGCTCAGCAGCCTGAAGGGGAAAAATGTCCTTATCAACGTTTACGTATTGGACTTCAGTCCCACTTGAATCAAGCAGTTGACTTCGGCCGGTTCGGACGAAAACTATGCTAAATTTCAGGCGGAAAATACTGAAGTGCTCGGTATGAGCGCCAATGCGACCTTCTCGCAAAAAGCCTTCGTCGATTTTGCAAAGGTCAAGCATGCCCTTTTAAGCGACCGGGATGGAAAAGTCATGAAGGCATTCGGTGTTTGGGACGAAAAACGGAACCTTGCCAATCGCTCTTATATCATTATTGATAAGGAAGGCATTGTGCGTTTTCTCGACACTCGGCCCAGTAACCGGGAAGCCGATCTGCTCTCTTCGGAAAGATTACTCGAGGAAGTAAAAAAAATTAACCGGGGCTCATAATTCTCGGTACAATGGGGGCGCAAGGGAGGAACAAATATAAAGGCCCGGAATGATTGTTCACACAAAGTCGTTAGCAAAATAAACTGCAACGGAAGAAAGGAGTAAGGAATGGTTCAAAGGAAGGGTTTGTTAGTGGGAATTATTACGCTGTCGGCGTCGCTTTTCGTTGAGTCCCAAGCATTCGCGCAGGCGGAGAACCGGCAAAAGGTCATGAAATCCAATAGCGCCGACGCCAAAGCGATTAAAGCTGCCGTTGAAGCCAAGGACTACGCCACCGTAGAAACCAAGGCCAAAGAACTCATGGGTAACGCGGATCAAGTCGCCCTATTTCCAAAGGGTAGCAAGACCGGAAAGACCAAGGCAAAACCGGAGCTCTGGGAGAAACCGGACGATTTTGTTAAAGCCGCAAAGAGCATGGGCAAAGCTGCGGGTGAGCTAGCGGCCGCGGCTAAAAGCGGTGATGATGCGGCAGTGGGAGTGAAGTTCAAAGCGCTGGGTGACACCTGTACGAGTTGCCATAAAGCCTTCCGGGCCGATAAATACTCCGAATAATAGTCCTCTTAGTCTTGTTTCCATCCATTTCCATCCGCCAAGTAAATTCCTATTATCCCGCCAAGAAAGCCCTTGCAACGCAAGGGCTTTCTTGTGTTCGCCGGTCTGCTTATGTAAACTCGATCCTACTTGAAAGTAGTTTTGGAGGATGATCTAGTGTCGAAACGGATTTATTTTCTGCTTGCGCTCGCAATCTTGCTGATCTCTAGCTCAGCTGTCGCCCCTACCCATGCGCAGCTTACCCGCCTTAATGTTGGCTATAGCGCCGTAAGTGCCGACCAACTGCCCGCGTGGGTAGCAAAGGACAGCGGCATCTTCGCTAAAAACGGCCTGGACGTTGCGTTGATTTTTTTTACCGGCGGCACCACCGCAATACTCGCACTCGTATCGGGAGACGTCCCAATCACGCAGGTGTCTGGCCCCGGTCTCGTAAACAGCGCGCTGGCCGGCTCGGACGCGGTATTTGTCGCCGGCGGTATCACGTCGCTCAACTACGTGCTCTTGGGTAAGCCGGGGATCAAAGCGGCGGAACAGATGAAGGGCGGTACCCTGGCCATCAGCCGCTTCGGCTCCGCCACCGATTCCATCGCCCGCTTCGCGCTTAGAAAGCTCGGGCTCACGCCGGGAAAAGAAGTAACGCTGGTCCAAGTCGGGAGCGGGCCTGAGCGTCTCAACGCGGTGCTGACCGGCAAGGTGTCTGCGGCGGTTATTAACCCGCCCTCCAGCTTCATCGCGGAAAAACGCGGGCTCGCGGTGCTTGCCGATGTGGCGAGGATGGGGCTGGTGTTTCAACATACCGGCGCGGCAACCACCAAAAAATATATCCGCGAGCACCGGGACACAGTCCGCCGCTATGTCAAGTCCCATGTGGAAGCGGTGCACAGAATGTGGACGGACAAGGAAGCCACCATCCATGCTCTCGGTAAACACATGCCTGGCGTAGAACGAGAGTTTCTCGAGAAGAGCTACCAAAACGTCATGAGTGAAACGCTATTTTCAAAAAAGCAGTATCCGACCCTGGAAGGCTTGAACACCGTTCTGGACGAGATCGCCGAGAGAGATCCCAGGGCAAAGAGCGCCAAGCCCGAACAATTCGCCGACTTCAATTTTATCAAGGAACTTGACCAAAGCGGCTACATCGACGGCCTGTATAAGAAAAAATAATTCCGTTCAAATCGTCTTTCCTCATCTTAACGTCTGGAACATTTTGTACGGCTTGAACGGTTTGAACGATTAGTTTTAGATGCTCACGGACAAAAGGGGCGAGGCGGCGGCGCGGGAAATCGCTGATTGGGCGCATGGTATTTCGTCCACCGTGGACAAGGAGCTCACCGTCGATGTCCATGACGACCACCCCGACTCCAACACCTATTTGATCCGACTTGGTAAAGGCGCCCGCGTCCTGCTCTTCCGCCTATCCTATTCCCAGGCGCATAGCGACGGGCGGGAAGCGGAATGCGAACGTACGCTCAGGCGCAAAATCAAAGACCTGTGGAATTTAATATAGAACTTGCGTTGAAGCCGTTCCAATCGTTCCAGACGTTCAAATCATCTCGGAGTGTGTGAAAAAAACGGCGTCTTTCGACTGAGCTCGGGGCGAACGGGAATTGCATTGATAACATTGACGATCTTCCGTTCGTGCTGAGGCTCTCGAAGCATGAACGAATTTCTTCAAAACTCTCGATCTGGTTAACGGATTGAACAAATTGAACGGCTGGAACGTTTGGAACTATTGACCGCGAAGCAGCCGCGCCACGTCTTTGGCGAAGTAGGTAAGGATCATGTCGGCGCCGGCGCGCCGGATCGAAAACAAGACCTCCATCATGATACGCTGTTCATCTATCCAGCCGTTGGCCCCCGCCGCTTTGATCATCGAGTACTCGCCGCTGACGTTATAGGCAGCCACCGGATAGCCAAACTTCTGCTTCACGCGATAAACGATGTCGAGGTAGGCCATCGCCGGTTTGACCATGACGATGTCCGCGCCCTCGCGGATGTCCATTTCCACTTCCCGCAACGCCTCATCCCCATTAGCCGGGTCCATCTGGTAGGATCTGCGGTCGCCAAACTGCGGCGTTGATTCCGCCGCTTCGCGGAACGGCCCGTAAAATCCCGACGCGTACTTGGCCGCGTAGGCCATGATCGCGGTGTGGGTAAAGCCGTCTTCGTCGAGCACCTTGCGAATCGCGCCGACCCGGCCATCCATCATGTCCGACGGCCCGACAATATCGGCGCCGGCGCGGGCGTGGGAAAGCGCTTCTTTCGCAAGCAACTCGAGCGTGCTGTCGTTGTCAACGTCGCCATTTTTGATTACACCGCAGTGACCATGGTCGGTGTATTCGCACAAGCAGACGTCGGTGATTACCAGCATCTCGGGCGTCCGCTCTTTTATAAGCCGAATCGCCTGTTGCACTACTCCGTTGTCAGCGTAGGCTTCGCTGCCTACGGCGTCTTTGCGCTCCGGAATGCCGAACAGAATCACCGCCGGTATTCCTAACGCGCCTGCCTCCGCGCACTCGCGTGCCGCGCGGTCGACGGTCAATTGCGCCACGCCGGGCATCGACGAGACCGGCTGAACCTTGTCCTTTCCCG
The DNA here is from genome assembly GCA_036555515.1 of Binatia bacterium. Classification (GTDB taxonomy): domain Bacteria; phylum Desulfobacterota; class Binatia; order UBA9968; family UBA9968; genus DATACQ01. The sequence continues at coordinate 1,235 of DATBLC010000288.1, read as the reverse complement.
GACCGATGAATAGCGGATAAATGAGATTCTTCGGGCTCAAGCTCGTTTCACGCACCATCTCCCTGATTTTGTCATTGCGTCTCAGCCTTCTTGGCCGGTAACGTGGAAAGTCCATTTTTGCTCCACTCTATGCGTTGAGCGCGCCCTTTGGAGAAAAATATTCGACGATGGCGCAAACCAAACCAGGGATCGTAAACTCTCGCGCCGACACGGCGGCGATACCGCCCAGCTCTTCGATGGTGTTTTGGGTGATCGGCCCGATGCACGCGATCGGGGTTTCCTTCAAGATGTCCGCCAGTCGCTGCCCGTCGAACAGGCGCGCGAAGTTTGCTACCGTGCTGGAACTGGTAAACGTAACCATGTCGATAGCGCGCCGGCGCAGCATTTCTTTCAGCTTGCCCGTGTCGGCTTGCGGAATGACCGTCCGATAAGTTTCGACGACGTCGACCTCGGCGCCCCACTGCCGTAACGTTTCGGGTAATATTTCTCGCGCTTTGGCCGCGCGCGGAAGCAGCACGCGCTTGCCGCGCATGGCGTCCATTTGCAGCAAGTCAAGAATACCCTCGGCCTGGTAAGTTTCCGGCACCAAGCAGTTCTTGACACCCAGCGCTTCCAAGCGTTTTGCCGTTTCGGGCCCAATGGCGGCGATTTGCATCTCCGCCAGGTCGTTCACGCTTCTTTTGCAATTGACCATGCGTTCAAAAAATCGCTCCACGCCGTTGGCGCTGGTGAACATCACCCAGTGGTAGCAATTTAAATGTTTTATGGCCTCCTCCAACGGCCGGGGATCGGCGGGAGGATGTATCTCAATAGTCGGGAACTCCAACACCTCGCCGCCCAGCTCCTCGATTCTTCGCGCCAGACTTTCCGCCTGGGAGCGCGCGCGCGTAATCAGGATGCGCTTACCCAACAGAGTTTGCGATGCAGCTGCTTGGAAATTACCGTCCATAATTTCTCGCGCCTTACCTTCGAACGTCAGACTGTGTGGAAACTCCGTTCATGGTTCGACTGGGCTCACCACGAACGGATGTCAGACATTACAGATCAAGCATTGAGCCGTTCGCCCTGAGCTTCGTCGAAGGGCTCCTAAAGAGTTTTCACACAGTCTGACGTTCAAACGAGGTCGGCAAAGATTATCGCGACAAGACGCGGACAAAACAAAGTCCGAAACGGGCTCGTTTGCAAATTTCCGAATTTTGTTCATTTGAAATTGTTTCAGTCCGCGGGGCCGCTCT
>DATBLC010000287.1:0-29922 GCA_036555515.1 Binatia bacterium | reverse complement strand
ATTTGCAATATGAGTACAGTTCCACGTTAAAAGGTACTCGATTCCATTCACTGCGGCAATCGCAATGTGGAGTGCGTCGACCTCAGCTTTCTTCGGAATCGCGCCACGCTCTATCAGGATGCGCGAAAGATCGATCGCATCCGTTGTTGGTCCAAGCACCGGCAGCGCCCCCAGCAACGCAAGGCGACGCCGAGCGCGACCAGGATCACCAGCCGCCGCTTCCTGCAAGACGAGCGGTGAAACATATAGCTCGAATTCAGACCGGCGAGTCCGCCACCACTTCCGGGTCAGCTGTTGGTGCGCACGCCGAACCAGATCCTTGCTCGGCCTGGCAGTCAGATAGCTGATTATCGTCGTTTCAATGTAGACGGTCGGTCCCACTCGGGCATGGTAGCGTAATCTCAGACTAGCGTCTAACTATTGAGTATACTGACCAGCGATATTGGGTTCACTGAAATCACCGCAATGAAATTTACTCCTTCAATCAATAAGTTGTCAATTATTCTTTCTCGCAGGTATAACCAATATCCTCGGTCAGTATAGCATCAATATACCTGCACAGATTAGGGTTGGTTCATGGCGTAACAACGGTATGCGACTCCCTTTCCCGAGCCGATTCTAGGGATAGATTATTGTGGCGCTTGCAGCGTTCTGCCGCGAAGGCTTGGCTGGCGCTAGCTTCGCGGCAGAGGCCCGGAGCCGGAGATCTGCTTGAAGAATTCGATCACCGACGGTTCTATCGGCAGCTCGCGGATCGCTTTTTCCATTGCCTCTCCGGAGAGCGGCGTCGGATCGTCGCCGACGAGTTTTTTGAACTCGCTGCGGAATTCCGGGTCTGCGGCGATCTTGCGAAATGCTTCGCGCAGGATCTCGACGCGATCCTTGGGCGTTGCCGGGGGCAAAATGAACGGCGAACCGACCAGGCGCATCGAGCGGAAGAGCGTCAGAACTTTGCGGTCGAGATCGGTGGGCGCAATGTCGGAGATCTCAGGGAGGTGCTTGAACTGCGGATGCTTGTCGCCTCTGGGTATTTCCAACATCGCATGAAAATCCACCGTGCCTTTTTTTATGAAATCCGGGCTGCGCTTCAGAATCGTGTCGGGAATATTAGGCCGCGCATCGATCTCGCCTCGTGTCAGAACGATATCGAGCTCCGGGCCGGAATAGCCAGTGATAAACTTCGGATCTTTGAGACCCAGCACATGGGCAAACAGCCGGCCGACGATGTAGATCGTATGGCCCACCGATTGGGCACCGATCCTAACGCCGGTGGCGGCTCTTAGTTTTTCCACGCTGTTCAAGCCTGCCTCTTTGCGCGTCAGGAAAACATACTGTGTGGCGCTTTCGGGAGAACCGACAAAAATGAGCTTATTGACGTCGTAGTTGACACCGGTCTCTTTGAACACCGCATACGTAATAAAACCACCCGGCGGAAAAGCCAGGGTGAGACCGTCGGGCCGCGCTGCGCTGGAAATGTGATTAGCCACCTTGCGACCGCCGCCCCCTGGCATGTATTCGGCGACCACCGTCGGCGCGCCGGGAATGTGTTTCTTGAAAAACGGCAGCACCGCGCGCATACGTTGATCCGCGGTGCCGCCCGGCTCGTTACCGTTAATGACGGTCAGCGTCTTGCCTTGATAAAAAGGCGCCTGGGCATGGAGCTGGCCGTTAAGCAGCGCGAGATACATCGCAATGGCGAGCGCAAAAATCTTGAAACATCTTCCCAAGTGTTGCGTTGAATACATTATTGCCTCCCTGATGAGTCTTTTCGGCGACCCATCAGTTGTTCGGCAAGACGGTTCTCAGCACGCGCATCAAGTTGCCGCCGAGGGTTTTCTGAACCGTCTCTGGCGAAAAATTTCTTCGTGTCATCTCCGCCGCCAGGTTTTCGTGGTCGAGTAGTTTGGCGCCGATGCCGTTACGGCGGTAAATGCGATCGTCGCTCCAGTCGCGTTTATGAAATTCGGCGGCGAAAGACGGCAGGTAGGGCGCGATGCGCCGCGTGTCTTTGTATGATCGGTGCCAGTCATCTTGCGCCGAAACGCCGACATGATCGGCGCCGACTAAATTTACGCAATAATCAACCCAGTCCACGTATTCTGCGACGCTGGTGTTGGCGCGCACGTCCTGGCAGATCACGCCGCCTTTCTTGGCCGCGGCGACGATGAGCTCGTCCGGAGCACTGCGCGGCCGGCTAAATAGCTTTCGGCTGGTAGAATGGCTGAAAATCGCCGGTAGCTCAGACAACTCAACGGCTTCCCTGGCCGTGCGGTCGCCGGAATGCGAGAGGTCGACGACTATGCCCAACCGATTCATCAGTTTGATGGCCTGTTTGCCGAGCGCTGTGAGACCGCTGTCGATTTTGCTGGCGTAGCCGCAACCATAGTAGCTGTTTTCGTTGAACGCGAGCGAAAGACAACGCAATCCGAGATCATGGAAAGCCTCCATGAGCCGCAGGCTATCGCTCAGCGCCTTGGGGTTTTGCAAACCGAGCAGCACGCCAACCTTGCCCGCGTGCTCCGCGCGGTCCAGATCCGCGGCGCTTCGGATGATATAAGCGTTGGGGTGATTGCGGACAATAGTTTTTACGGTCTCGAAGTTTTCAATAGTTTCGAGGGTATCATCCCAGGTAAGATTGGCGGTGCAGCCGACGACGGCTACGCCCTGGCCGCGCAATTGATCGAGAAACGCCGGCGAAAGATCCTCCGGCCAGGGTGCGCCGAGGCCATTGACGATGGGTTTTTGTGTTTCAGCTTGAATCTCCATTGCGGAAACCCCCCTTAATCGCCTGTGTTTCCACTCTAACGAATATGCCTCGTCCTCGGTAATATCATCTGAATAGCCAGCATGGCCAGGGCGCCGGCGGCGGCCATGGATGCCACGGCCCATTGCGTTCCCCAGAGCGCCGCCAATGCGCCGACGAGCATGCTTCCCACCGTCATTACCACTTGCCCCATGTGAAACAGCGCGATGGTGCGCCCGCGAAATTCCGGCGGCGCATAAGTCTGTAAAACCGTTTGCACCAGTGCATGAGAGCAGACGTTGGCGAAACCGACGATCACCATCAACGCCATCGAAAGGTTGAACCAGGGAGAGGCCGCGAAAACCACGACGCCGACTCCATACAACATCACGCCGCCGAGCATAAAAATCCCCCTCGGCATCCGGTCGCCGAAGGATGCGATGATGACGGCGCTGCCAAGGGCGCCCACGCCCATCGCCGTGAGCAGTAGCCCTTGGCCGGTCGCGCCCACCGCGAGAATGTCGCGGGCGAACACCGGTAACAATGTTACGAACGGGACGATGAACAGGGACGCAAACATCGTGATCAGGAGGCCGGCGCGAACGGTCTCGTTCCGCCAGCTGAACTTCCAGCCTTCGATAATGCTTCGGCCAAAGGTAACACCCGCGTGGAGGTGCGTGGAAGCGGCGTGCCTCTCGGTTTGATGTAACCGAAGCGTCCAGTAGGTCGCCAATACATAGAAGACAGCCTGGGTGGCGTACGCGCCGCCGGTGCCGGAAGTGGCGATGAGCACGCCGGCCAGCGCCGGTCCGGTGCTGCGCGCGACGTTGAAAATGACGGAGTTGAGGCCGATGGCGTTGGTAAGATTTTTGCCGGGCACGACATCCGCGATGATCGCGGCGCGCGCCGGCTGCTGAAAGGTCTGCACCACCGCCATGCCGAACGCCGTGGAGTAAACATGCCAGGGTTCTATCAGCCCGGTAATGATAAGCACCGCAAGCACGGCGTACATCGCACCGTCAAGAATCTGCGCAACCAGGATTTGCATTTTGCGCGAATAGCGGTCGGCGGCGCTGCCTGCAATGGGGGATAACAAGAGGATCGGGAGAGCCTGCACGCCGCGCACCAATCCCAGTTGGACGGTGGAATCGGTCAGTTCGTAGATCAGCCAGCCACGAGTGACTTGATCCATCCAGAACGCCATCGACGAAAATACATGGCCGAACCAGAGCAGACGGAAGTCACGATGGCTTAATGCTGCCAAAGCTGGCAGGCGCAATAGCGGGCCGAACGGACTTCTGGTTGACTGCGTCGCGTCTGCAGCATCGCGTGCCTGTGGCCGCGGATCTTCTTTGCCGCTTATCGGTGAAATCAGAGTGGTCTCCGGAGTGTTCGCAAAATCGGTCTTGTGACGAATGTTTAAACACGTTTATCACGCGATCGGCGGCGGCGTCCAGTTGTACGTAAAAGCGGGTTCAAAGTTCAACGTGATCGGAATTCGATTAATAGAGTTCGGCGTGGAGGCCGGAACCGATCGTGCGCCGTCTTTAAGTTCAATGTTAAAGACATAGCCTTGAACTCGAGACATTGAATATTGAACATTGAACCTTGAACCGATGTTTGCGGCGCGCAAAATTCGCCTTGACAGCAGAGCCATGCAGCGGTATTCGATGCCAGTGTAAAAGGTGCCACTGTTTCAAGTCAGCGCTGAGGGAGGAATGAATATGACCGCCGCATACAATCCTGCAGATAAATTTGAAATCAAAGTGTGGGACGTTGAATTTCGCCGCGCACCGGCGCGCACGCTAATGGCGCGCATTTATCAGCCCCAAGGCGAAGGACCGTTCCCAGCGCTTTTGGATCTGCACGGCGGGGCCTGGAACAACCAGGACCGTACCGCCAACGCGCCTATGGACGAAAGTTTGGCACGGAGCGGGATTCTAGTCGTGGCGATCGATTTAACCCGCGCGCCGGAGGCGGCCTATCCCGCATCAGTGCAGGACGCTAACTATGGTGTTCGCTGGCTCAAGGCGAAGGCGCGAGAATGGAACGGCGACCCTGCAAGCGTCGGCGCCCTGGGCAGCTCCAGCGGCGGTCACGAAATAGAGCTCTGCGCCATGCGTCCGCGTGATCCGCGTTATAACGCCCACCCGTTGCCGGAGGCGCCCAACGTCGACGCCACCCTCGCTTACGTTGTGGCGCGCTCGCCGGTAAGCGATCCTTTCGCCCGCTACCAGCAGGCCGAGAGGCGGCAGTGGCAGGAAATGATCCAGAACAGCAAAACCTATTTTAACCCCTGGGAGTCCATCCACGAAGGCAATCCTCAATTGATTCTCGAGCGCAAGGAGACGGTATCACTGCCGCCGATGTATATCCTGCAGGGGGAATTGGATGACAACGTCTTGCCGGCGGTGCAAGAGCGCTTCGCCGCCACCTATCGTAGCGCCGGCGGCGAATGCGAATTCGAAGTCTTTCAAGGCTGCGAGCACCGTTGGGTCGCCAACCCGGGCCCGCAGACCGATCGCGCCTATGAAAGGATCAAGGCGTTTATCGCCCGGCAGTTAAATAAACTGCGCCAGGCCGCGTGAACGAAGCTTTGCTTCGCCGTTTCTAGTTCCTGGTTTCAGGTTTCTGGTTATCGAAAAATCAAACTTTCAGATTTCAAACGAGAAACCAGAAACTTGGGACTAGAAACTCGCGTTAGTGCCCGGCGAACCGCCGATCCTATTCATGACAAGCGCTGCAAGACCAGAGCGCGGATCAGCTTGAGGTCGCAGGCCTGGTTTTTTGTAGATTTGCCCGGAGGCTTTTGGTCTTCACTAAATCTACGGCTTCTTTCTTTTCGTCCAAAACTATCCCGTAAACTTCCTGCGCCGCTCGCTCGGAGACCAGGCCGTCGACGACATCTGCTAAAACCAGTTGCGGGTCACGTTCCAGGGGCTCGCCATAGCCGCCGCCGCTGGCCATTTTCATGTAGACTACGTCGCCTTTCTTGAACTCAAACTCCTTGTAGGCGAGCATCGATGCCCGACCTCCTACGTCGGCGATCTCCTCGATGGGGTGTTTGTTGCGGATCTTCTCGAGGACATTGGTGTCCTCGAGGTGGACGATGACGCTGGGAGCGGCGGGCTGGCCGCCGAAGATTCCCTGGCCCGAGTTGCGCGAACTCGATACGCCGTAGGTGATGCCTTTGACTTTACCTTCCGGCGCGTCGTGGATGATGTGAGCGGTCTCGCCGCCAACGCCGCCGCGAAATTTTCCCGCGCCGGCGGCGTCGCGGGCGTGGCGGCGGAAAAGATAGAGCACGGGGAAGTTCATTTCGAACCACTCCGCGTTGGCGACGCTTAAATGGCCGCCCCACGAATTTACTCCATCCGCGTAGGATCTTGCGCCGGTGCCGTCGAGAGCGCCATGCCCGAGCGCGGACACCGCATATTTGCCGTACTGGTTTACGCCGGCGTGTCGAAGATTTCTATGTCCCGCGCTGATGGCTACGACTTCCTTTTTCCATTTCTCGCTGTTGGCCAGCGCTTGCATCAAAACGGCGTTGGCGAGATATCGCACCATGGAACCGGAAGAGGTCGTGTTGAGCGAGACCGGACCGGGATACTGAACGTTTACGATGGTTCCCTCCGGGGCAATGGTCTCGATGGGCCTGAGGACGCCGTGATTTTTCGGGATGTCGTAAGCGAGGGTGTGGAGCACGACGCGGAAACAGGCTCCGAAGGTTGCGTGATAAGGAAGGTTGATCCCTCTCTTTGCCTGTTTATCGGTTCCCGTGAAGTCGAAGATCAACCGGTCGTCTTTCTTCGTCAGCTTAACCGTGATCGTCCAGTTCTCGTCACCTTGAATCATGTTCGTTTCGTTCCATGATCCGTCGGGAATCTCGGTGATTCTTTTTCGCAGCACCGATTCGGAGTAGCGGATCATGTCAGCGGAAACGCCGTCCAACATTTCAGGTCCAAACTCGGCGTACATCTCTTGCATTCGGGACTTGGCGACGTTGTTGGCGGCCATCTGGCACTTGAGATCCAGCCCCACCATGATCGGCTGGCGCGTCATATTGGTGAGCGTGTCGAACACATCGCGCCTGAGCTTACCGCGTTCCACCAGCTTGAGGCCGGGGATTCGGAGCCCTTCATGAAAGATCTCGCTGGCTCCGGGAGAATCGCCTCCCGGCGACATGGCGCCGATGTCCATCACATGCACGAAGGTCCCACTCCAGCCGACGAGTTTGTCGCGATAATGGATGGGGCAGAGCATGTAGACGTCGGATTGGTGGATCGCCGCCAGGTAGGGATCGTTGAGAATGAAAACGTCATCGGCTTCGATCTCGCCGGTGTAACCGAAGCGCTCGATTATTCTCTTGACCGCCACGCCGGCGCAGGCCACGTGCCAGCCAGTGGTTTCGCCGGCAGAGAGGATTTCGCCGTTGGCGCGATAGAGAGCCGCGGCATAGTCCTTCATCTGCGTGGTGTTGACTGTGCCGCCTACTCGTTCCAGGGTGATGCCGGTTTCTTTGGCGATCTGGTGCAGACGGTGTGAGAGAATTTCGAAGGTAATCGGGTCAACGCTTCTCGCCAGATTGCTTGTGGACATTTCTCACCTTCCAGTCGTGATGACGATGTTACGTAATTCGTCCATGGTCGCTCGATCCGGCGGATTCACGACGACTGTGGTTACCGGAGTTTCGACGATCGCCGGACCTGAAATTTCGCTGCCAGGGTTCAGTCGCTCGAAATCGTAGACCGGAGTCGGGGCAAATTTACCGTAGTCTTCGAAGTACACATCCCGTTTACCCTTCAGAGCTTCTTCCGGGTTCACTTTTCGCGCGGTCGCGGTCTCGATCTTTGGCCGCCGTAATTCGCCAACGGCGGAGACGCGAAAGATGATGATTTCTCTTCCCGCCTCGCGGTAGGCCGAGCCCTGGCCATAGGCCTTCTCGTAAAGAGCGTCGAAGCGACTGTAAAGCTGCTCCATTGCATCGGGCGTGATCTCGCGCGTCCCAGCGGGAAAAGGCACGTTCAATTCATGGACCTGATAGCGGTAGCGCATGTCTATGCTTCGAGCGATCTTGATATCTTCGAAGTTGAATCCGGCGTTGTGCAGGTCGCGCACGGCCTGGTTCACCAGCTCGGCAAAGGCTTCATTTACGCGCGCGAGATCGACGGGGACGATGAGGTGATCGGATTTGCCGTATTCATAGACAACATCGGAGCTGATCAGTCCCGTAGCCCCGTGCACCGAGGCCGTTAGCGGAACGATGACTTTCTTGACCCCAAGCTGCGCGGCGTAGCGGCTCGCATGGATTGGCGCGGCACCGCCGTAGGCGAACAGCGCGAAGTTGCGCGGATCGTGGCCCTTTTCCACGGTGGCCTTGCGGATCAGATCGCTCATATGCGCCGTGGCGATCCGATAAATGCCGCTCGCGGCTTCCAGCTCAGACATTCCCAGCGGTTGGGCAATCTTGTCACGGATCGCGGTCAGCGCTCCCGGTCTATCGAGCCGCATTTTACCGCCGAGAAAATAATTTTCATTGAGGTAGCCCAGGATCAGGTTGGCGTCGGAGACCGTTGGTTCGCTGCCTCCGAGCCCATAGCAGACAGGCCCCGGTTTTGCGCCGGCGCCCTGCGGTCCGACTTTCAGCAGGCCGGTCTCCGCGTCCACCCAGGCGATGCTGCCGCCGCCGGCGCCGATGGACTCGACCCAAATCTTGGTCGAAAGAATGCGATGTTGCAAGAGGACGGGCTTGTAATCTCTTTCGATCACTCCGTCGCGGATGACGCTGACTTTGAAGGTCGTGCCGCCCATATCCGTAGCGATGACGTTGGGCTCGTCGATCAGTGTGCCGATGAATTGCGTGCCGACGACACCGGAACTGGGTCCCGATTCGATGGTCCCGACTGCGTTCTTGCAGGTCGCCTCGGCACCGAGCACGCCGCCGTAGGCCTGCATGATCAGCGGATCGCGTTTAAGGCCTTTACTTTTTAGAACTCGGCCGAGATTGATCAAGTACGCGGAGATCTTCGGGCCGATGTAGGCGTTGAACACCGTGGTCGCCGTGCGCTCGTATTCGCCGACGAAGGGCGCGACTTCATGGGAGAGCGTGAAAAAAAGCGCGGGATATTTTCTCTTCAGCACGTCGGCGATCAACTTTTCATGGGCGTTGTTGGAGACCGACCAGAGGAGGCAGACGGCGACCGATTCCACCCCTTTCGCAACGAGTTTCTTCAGCGCCGCTTCCGCATCGGCGGCATCGAGCGCCATGATGATTGCGCCCTTGTAGTCGATGCGCTCCAAGACCTCTTCGATGAAGCGGCGCGGCACAAACGGCGCCGGTTTATTCATTGCGGCAAGGTGGGTCGCTTCTTCGTCGGTGAGGCCGTCGGTAATGCGTCCCCGCATCATGAGCAAGGTGTCGGCGAATCCCTTGGTGGTAATCAAGCCGGTCTTCGCGCCGGCGCGGGTGATGAGCGTGTTCTCACCGATGGTGCAAGCGTGGAAGAAGAGTCTGGTGCAACGAAGAATGTCCTCGTCGCTGGACAGTCCGAGGTTCCGCGCGGCGTCGGCCACCGCATTGATCGCGCCCTGGGTGAAGTCATCCGGAGTTGAAAGCGCTTTGCCGATGCTAATTTTGCCGCTCTCGCTGAGGACGACGCAGTCGGTAAAAGTTCCGCCGATATCGACGCCGACGATGTATTCTGAGCTGTCAGAACTCATGCAGTGTTTTTGAATGTCTATCCTGGGGACGGGCTATGGCGCCTGTGCCCCTTTCTCAGCGGCCGGCACCGGCGAACCGCCGGTGGTCGACCATAAGTCAGCGATCCTGGACGACCTTTATTCCGGCCTTGGCGAAGATTTCCGCCGCGGCGTCGTTGCGAATGCCCGACTGAAACCATACCGATTTCGGATTCTTAGCGAGGATGTCGTCAATATGCTGGTCGATGTCTTTCGGGCGGCGAAAGACATCGACCATATCGATCGCGCCTGGGACATCGACGAGACGCCGGTAAACTTTTTCACCCAAGATTTCGGTTGCGTCCGGATAATATACCGGAACCGGAACTATCTCATAGCCCGCTCGTTGCATATATAGCGGCACGTATACCGAAGGTTGATCGCCCTGCGCTTCCGTCTTGATGCCGAGAACGGCGATGCGATTGGTCTGCTGAATCAATGCAGCTATTTGAGCCGTATCGTTAATCAGGTTGTCTTGCCAGTTCATCATCATAGTGTAGCAGCCGTGCGATCGAGATTCGAGGAGTTTTGCCCAGATGTCAAATGTGCCCCAATCTGTGTCCTTCCCGGCAGAGGAGACTTCGTCGCAATGTCATTCTGAGGCGCCAGGCGAAGAATACCTTGAAAATGCGAGATGCTTCGCTTTTGCTCGGCATGACATCGACGCACTTTAGCGATTACGACACAGTCTCGACGCGGGCGAGGATCGAAGAAGGGAGATTGAACGGCTGGAACGATTGGAACGACTCGAACGGGAGCGAAGCGACAAAAGTCACATTGACAGCCTGGAGCGCATCGCATAGCATCGATGCAGCCGTCCGAAGGCAAACGTGAATATTCAGGTATCGCCGATTATAACGAAGGAGTTTAGGCCATGCTGAGTCACGAAGAAAACGATTTGCTTACGCGCGTAGGACCTGGGACGCCCGCGGGACAGCTGCTAAGGCGTTATTGGCATGTGGTCGCGGCCGCAGCTGAGCTCACCGACGAAAAACCGAAAAAGAAACTAAAAGTTCTGGGTGAAAACTTGATTCTCTTTAGGGACCGCAAAGGGTCTTACGGTCTCGTCGCCGAAAAGTGTTCGCACCGCGGCGTATCGCTCTATTACGGATTCGTCGAGGATGATGGCATTCGCTGCGCCTATCATGGCTGGAAGTACGACGCGTGCGGCAGATGCATCGACCAGCCCTTTGAGAGCCCGGGGGCCGGCTTCAAGGAAAAAATCCAGCATCCGGCATATCCGGTGGCGAAACGCGCGGGGCTGTTGTTCGCCTACATGGGTCCGCCGGAGAAACAGCCGATTTTGCCCAAGTGGGATCTCCTGGTACGTCAAGACGGCACAAAAAAGATCGACGTCTGCGAAATCTTGCGCTGTAATTGGCTTCAGGCGATGGAGAACTCCGTCGATCCCACGCATACCTACTTTCTTCACTCGCACACGCTCAAGACCAAGGGGGCCAAAGACTTCGTGCCCTTTCACTATCAACGGCTGAGCAAGATCGATTTTGAGCTGGAGGTTCATCCCACCTGGGCGGGGATTCAAAAGCAACGCACCTTCGCGGGTGAGGACGCTGCCGTGGAATCACCGCACCCGCTGGTCTTTCCCAACATGCTCTTCGTGCCGGTGCGGATGGGTTACGCCATGCATTTTCGCACGCCTATTGATGACCATAACACTCAAGTGTTTCAGTTCCGCTTCACGCCGAGCAAAGATGCAGCAGTGGTCCCGCAGCCGGAAGAACCGCCGGTGGAATACGTTCGGACGAAGAATGAGGACGGCGAGTTTCACATGGAGGATTTTTCCAGCCAAGACCACATGGCCTGGGAAACCCAGGGTCCCATTGCCGATCGCGCCAACGAACATTTGGGAGAAGGGGACCGCGGCATCATCATGTACCGCAAGCTCCTGCGCGAGCAGATTCTTGCGCTACAAGAAGGTAAAGATCCGGTAGGCACGAACCGAGATCCGGCAAAGGACGAAGTCATTCGTCTTATTCACGAGGGATACGACGCGTTTTCCTTCGCGGCGCAGGCTGCTGAAAAAGCCTCATAGGCTTCGTTGCGCTCATTCATCTCGCTCCACGTCAGACTGTGTGAAAAACTCTTCAGGAGTCCTTCGACAAAGCTCAGGACGAACGGCTAAATGCTTGATTTGTAATGTCTGACATCCGTTCGTGATGAGCCCAGTTGAACCACGAACGGAGTTTCCACAGTCCGACGTACCGGTCACCTACGAGTCCGCTCGTCAATTTTTGTGCGCCTCGCCTCTGAGAACTGTTTGAGCAGTCTTGCACACTTTTTTTTTAGCGGACAGTAGTCGAAGCGCCACTTGTAAACTCGCCGGGCGCAGTCTAAGACAGTAGAAACTCCACGCCATTCGGGAATGTAATCTATGGCTATACTCACCAGGCTCACCGAACAAGTTCGCCAGATGCGGCAAACCGACTCATTATTGTGGCTCGTCGCCTTGGGCCACACGTTTACCCACTGGTGTCCGGCGACGTTTTACCTGCTGTTGCCTTTTCTGGTGAAGGAGATGGGGCTGAGCTATAGCCAGGCGGGTTTCCTCGTGACCATCAGGGCTGCGGCCAATCTGTTGGTTAATGTTCCGGCCGGCATGCTGGTCGATATCATCGGCAAAAAAGGTCTGCTCATGGCCCTCGCTCTGATTGCCACAGGCGTGCCGTACTTTTTAGTCGGCGTCAGTCACAACTTTTTCTGGGTGGCACTATTCATGGCGTTTGTCGGTGTGGGCAATTATCTGTGGCACCCCGCGGCGATCTCGACGCTCTCGGAGAAATACCCGGGCAAGCGTGGCTTCGCCATCGCGATCCATGCCATCGGACCCAACATCGGGGAGAGCCTGGCGCCGCTTTTGGTCGGCGTACTGTTGCTTTACCTGTCATGGCGCAACGTGCTCTTTCTCAATCTGATACCCGGTGTCGTAATCGCGTTTATTCTATGGAAGTTTCTGTTTGGCAAGCTGGACTCGCGGACACAATCGAAAAAGGGACTCTCGACCAAGGAGTATTTGGCGGGGATGAAAAAGATGGCGCAGAACCCGAGCATCCTGGCCCTGGTGTTCGTGGCCGGCATGCGTTCGATGACGCAGCAGGGTTTGCATACTTTTTTGCCGATTTATTTAACTCATGACTTGGGACTTTCGAGCGCTGTCGCTGGCCTCTACCTTTCCGTAACTCAAACCGCCGGTATGATCGGCACGCCCATCGCCGGGAGTATTTCCGACCAAAACGGCAGAAAACGGGTGTTAACGGCGGGCTTATTTTCGACCAGCATCGTCCTGGTTATCCTCGCCTACTTTCAGCTTACCTGGTTGTTTATTACCAGTCTGGCGTTCCTGGGATTTTTTCTCTACGCCGTCAGGCCGGTAATTTGGGCCTGGGTGCTGGATCTCAGTCCCAAGGAATTGGGTGGGAGCACGGTGAGCTTCTTTTCCGGATCACAGTCTTTGCTGAGCTCGCTATCGCCCGTCATCTGCGGCTTCATCGCCGACCGCTGGGGCATCCTCGCGGCCTTCTATTTTCTCGCCGCCACGGTCTTTGTCGCCAACTTGATAGTGCTCGCCATTCGCGAAGAGAAGCGCGGGGAAGCAGTGATGCTTGAAGAGCTGGCGTAGTGGGTTGCGGACGGTCAGGGTCCAGAGTCTAGACTAAGACTAGGGTTTAATCTCAAACTTCAGAATCGAAAGACAGCTTGTTTCTAGTTTCTGGTTCCTAGTTTAAAATCCGAAATAATTCGAAATTTTTTGTTTTTATAACCAGAAACCTGGAACTAGAAACATAAATTCGTAGTAACGACTATCGCTTGCGTCCGGACGCTCTGTTTGCCGCTTCTTGAACGGCCCGCCGCGTATAGACGCGGGCCAGGTGAGCGCGGTAATCCGCGGAGGCATGAAGGTCTTCCAGCGGTTCGCTCCCTTCGACGACAACCGAGGACGCGTCTTCAATCAACGTGGCAGTCAACTTGTCGCCGCGCAAGCGCCGTTCGACCGCCGTGGCGCGAAAGGGTTTTTCACTGAGGCCGGTTACTCCTATGCCGATTTCTTCGCAGATGTCCTTGGGGCCGAGTCTAAGCCAGACCGCTGCGCCGACAATCGCGAAGCCGGAGGCCTGCTGGGCCATTTTTTGATACATGCTGCCACAGCGAGAGGAGAACACCGGCACGCGGATCTCCGTTAAAATCTCCGTTGCCGCAATCGCCGTGGTCATGGGTCCCAGGAAAAAATCCTCGGCGCCGAGCCGGCGCTCGCCTTTCGGCCCGACGAGGTTCATCTCTCCGCCCAGTGCCAGAATCGCCGCCGGCCAATCGGCGGCAGGATCCGCATGGGTCAGGCTGCCGCCGATGGTGCCGCGATTGCGCACCTGAACATCGCCAATCAGCCGAGCTGTATCGCTAAGGAGCGGACATTTTTTCGCCGCGAGCATAGAGCTTTCGATCTGGAAATGGCTCGTCAGTGCGCCGATGACAAGCTTGTTTCCCTCTTGCTTGACGCCGGCGAGTCCCGGAATTTTCCGGATGTCGATCAGCAGTTTGGGGTCGGCGAGCCTGAGCTTCATCAACGGCAATAGGCTGTGGCCGCCTGCCAAAATTTTTGCCTCTTCGCCGCGCGCGCTTAACTCGCGCAAGGCGTCATCCAAAGTCTTCGGCGCGACGTAATCGAAGGCCGCCGGGATCATCTACGCCCTCCCGCCGCCGCGGCTCTTGTGCCCTGGCAAAGACGCCAGATTTTTTGCGGCGTTAGCGGCATGTCGATATGCGTGACCCCGAAGGGCGCCAGCGCGTCGATCACCGCGTTTACTACAGCCGGCGTTGAGCCGATGGTTCCCGCTTCGCCGATGCCTTTGATGCCCAGCGGATTGACCGGCGACGGTGTTTCCGTGCGAGAGAGCTGCAAACGCGGCAGGCCTGCGGCCTTTGGCAACCCATAGTCCATCAAGCTGCCGGTGAGCAGTTGACCGTTCTCGTCGTAGACCACGCCCTCGTACAGCGCCTGCCCCAGCCCCTGCACAATGCCTCCTTGAACCTGACCGTCAACTAGCAGCGGATTGATGACTTTACCGCAGTCATCGACGGCGACGTATTTCTTGATCGCGACGGCGCCGGTTTGCGGATCGATTTCGACGACGCAGATATGCGTGCCGAAAGGAAAGGTGAAATTGGACGGTTCGAATTGATATTCAGCGGCCAGGCCCGGCAACGTCTTGCCCTTCGGATCCGTAGTTTCGTGAGCTTGCTTGGCGATTTGTTGAATCGTGAGCGCTTTTCTCGGCACGCCTTTGACGCTGAATCGGCCCTCGGAAAATACCAGATCGTCGGCATCCACTTCGAAATGATGCGAGGCGATCTGCCGGGCATTTTCTCTAACCTGCTCCGCCGCGTGATACACGGCGATGCCGCCCACCGCCGTTGCCCGGCTGCCGAAGGTGCCCATGCCCCTGGGCACCTGACCGGTATCTCCGTGGACCACCGTGATGTCGTCCATTGCGACGCCCAATTCATCGGCGACGATCTGCGCGAAAGATGTCTGTTGCCCCTGGCCATGCGGCGATGCTCCCGAAAAGACCATGACTTTGCCATTGGGTTCCACCTGCACTTTGCCATATTCCCAGAAGCCTGGTCCCATGGCGCAAATCTCGACATAGGTCGAAAGCCCGATGCCCAAATATCTTCCCCGGCTTCTGAGAGTCTTTTGCTCGCGACGCAGCTTATCGTAGCCGGCAATTTTAAGCGCCTTATTCAATGCGAGCGGGTAGTTGCCGCTGTCGTATGCGAGGCCCGTGGCGGTCTTGAACGGAAAGTCGGTGGGTTTTGGAAAATTCTTTTTCCGTACCGCGACGGGATCGAGCTTTAGCTCTTGCGCGACGCGGTCCATGAGCCGCTCGATCACATAGGTCGCTTCGGGGCGTCCCGCGCCGCGGTAGGCGTCGGTGGACATTTTGTTAGTGAATGCCGCCCTGAGTTCAATACCGATGGCGGGAATTTTGTAGCAGCCGGAGAGCATGAGACCGGTAAAGGGCGGAATGGCGGGGGTGAAAAGCTGATGATAGGCGCCGATGTCGGCGATGACCCTGTATTTGAGACCTAACAGGGTTCCATCCTTCTTTACCGCCGCTTCGACTTCACCTACTTGTCCGCGGCCGTGGATCGTCGCCTGGATGTTTTCCCTGCGCTCCTCGACCCACTTTACCGGGCGGTTGAGCTCGAGCGCGAGATAACCCACCAGCGCTTCCTCCGCGTAAACATTAAGCTTGCAGCCGAATCCGCCGCCCACGTCCGGCGCGATCACGCGCACTTCGTTTTCCGGCAGCTTGAGCAGCTGAGCGAGATGGGTTTTGAGGATATGCGGGACCTGCGTCGACGACCAGACCGTGAGTTCTTTTGATTCCGCTAAGTAGCGGGCCAGCACGGCGCGCGTCTCAATGGCGATGGGCGCCATGCGCTGATGGACGAGGCGCTGCTTTACGATCTTGTGCGCTTGCTTGAAAGCCCCGGTCAAATCACCCTGCTCTTGCTTCCAGCTAAATGCCAGATTTTCATTCCACTCAGGGTGAATCAGCGGCGAACTTGCGGTCAGAGCCTTCTCCGGGTCCGAGACCACCGGCAGAGGTTCATATTCAACTTCAATGAGATCCAGAGCATCCCGCGCCGTGTACCGGTCCTCAGCCACAACGGCTGCGACTCCTTCGCCCATGTAACATACTTTGTCAATGGCGAGGACCCGATGGGCCGGAATCCTCAGCGTTGGGTTGTCGGCGGTGGTCGGCAAAGCGCCGATTTTATCTTTGAGCTCCGACCCGGTAGCCACCGAGACTACACCCGAGAGCTGGCGCGCTTGGTCGGCGTCAAGTTTCTTGATCCGTGCGTGGGCGTAAGGGCTTCGGAGAATGGCCACATGGAGCGCGTCGGGCAGCTTGATGTCGTCGACATATTGACCGAGCCCGCGGATCAGGTTGGGATCTTCGCGGCGCTTGATCCTGGCACCCACCGATTTACTTACTGGCATTGCTTCACCATACTGGATTTTCGATTTTGGATTGGGTGCGTTCTATTGCCTGTTGCCTCTCGCCTAACGCCTTCTTAGAGCTTTGCCCTTCATCTTTTTGGCGGCGTACTGAACGGAGTCGACGATATGCTCATAGCCGGTGCAGCGACAGAGGTTGCCGTCAATCGCGTGGCGAATCTCCGGCTCGCTGGGCTTCGGGTTGCGCAGCAGAAGTTGATACGCGGAAAGAATCATCCCGGGCGTGCAAAAGCCGCATTGAAGTCCGTGACATTCCCAAAACCCTTCCTGGAGGGGATGGAGCTTATTCCCGTGAGCCAACCCTTCGATGGTCAGTAGCTCGGCGCCGTCGGCTTGCACCGCGAGCACGGTGCATGACTTGACGGCCAGGTTGTCAAGCATGACCGTGCACGCGCCGCAACTACTGGTATCGCAACCGATATGCGTGCCGGTAAGGCCGAGAAGGTCACGAAGAAAGTGAACCAGCAGCAAGCGCGGCTCTACTTCGCGGCTATGCTCAACGCTGTTGATCCTGAGAGAGATTTTTTGCAGCGCGCCCATGTCTTCCTTACCGCTCGCCATCTACATACCTCAATGGCCCTTCTGCGATCAAGCAATTTTTTTCCGTTGCACTTGACGCACCGTGCGTTCCTCGACTATTTACAAATGCACTATGGCTGAATTTAAAATTGTCGGCACTTCGGTTCCACGGGCGGAGGGCACGGAAAAGGTCAGCGGGCGCACGGTGTACGCCGCGGACGTCAAGCTCTCCGGCCTGCTCTGGGGAAAAATACTTCGCAGCCCGCATCCGCATGCGCGCATTCGCCGGGTCGATACGGCCAAGGCGCTTGAGGTACCCGGCGTCCGCGCCGTCATCACCGGAGTAGACGTGCGCGGCTGTCTGGTGGGCAAGCAGATACGCGACATGCCCGTGCTGTGTTGGGATGTGGTGCGCTTCGTCGGCGACCGCGTTGCCGCCGTAGCCGCGGATTCTGCGGACGCCGCGGAAGAGGCGATTCATTTGATCGACGTCGATTATGAGCCGTTGCCAGCGGTGTTCGACCCGGAGGAGGCGATGCGGCCTGGCGCGCCGCTGCTCCATGAAAACGTCTCGGCTTACGACGGCGCGCCGAAAAATATCCTCGCGGCGGATCTCCATAACGGCCTGACGCGCCTCGCGTTTAGCAAGGGTGATCTCGAAAAAGGATTCCGCGAAGCAGATCTGGTGCTCGAACATACCTTTCGCATTCCGGCGCGGCATCAGGGTTACCTCGAGCCCCACGCGGGCACGGTGGCTATCGAAAGCGACGGCCGCGTGCAGGTGTGGGCCTCGGTGAAAAATCCTTTCGGCGTGCGCAGCCAGCTTTCGAAGGCGCTGGGTTTGCCCGAAGAGCGCATCCGCATGAATGTCGTCAACGTCGGCGGCGAGTTCGGCGGCAAAGGCGACGGCGTCGACCTTACGGTGGCCTACTTTCTCGCGCAAAAGAGCGGCAAGCCGGTCAAGATCGTCAACACCTACGCCGAAGAGTTGACCGCAAGCAACCCGGCCCATCCGACGGTGATCACCATTCGCAGCGGCGTCAAACGCGACGGGCGGATCGTGGCGCGTTCCACACGCGCGCTGCACGCCAGCGGCGGCTATGGCGCGCTCAAATCCAACAGTTCGCTCGCTACCTGGCACTATGCCGGCGGCCAGTACCGCATGGATCATGCGTCTTATGAATTCCTGCAAATTTACACCAACACGGTGCCTGGCGGCTATTATCGCAGCCCCGGTGCCGTGGCAGTGGCGTTCGCCGTCGATTCGCATACCGACCTGATAGCCAAAGAATTAGGCATGGACCCGGCAGAATTTCGCATGCGCAATTTTCTTGCCGAAGGCGAAGAAGACGGAGTGGGTCACCATCTAAAGAACGTGCGCTTCCGCGAAGTGTTGCAAGGCGCGTTATCGGCGGCGGGCTGGAACAAAGCCAAACCGCGCAATACCGGCCGTGGCATTGCGCTATCGGGGCGCCACATCAGCGGCGGCGATACCGGCGTTATTCTGGCGGCTGAATCTGACGGTAGCTTTACCATAGTCAGCCCGAGTATCGATCAGGGCTCTGGCACCCACACGATTTTGCGCCAGCTTGTGGCGGATCAGATGAAGGTGCCGATTGAGCAAGTAAAAGTTGTAGTGGGAGACACTGATACCGCGCCGCGGGATAGCGGAATGCGGGCCAGCCGCATGACGTACGTCGCCGGCAACGCAATGGTCGAGGCCTGTGAAAAGCTGCGCGAACAATTGCTAGAGCAAGCGGCGCGGCTGTTGGAGTGTCGCACTGAAGAAATCGAATTTGTCGATGGCCGATTCTCGCTGCGCCAAGACCCGGGCCAGCAATTGGCGTTGCGCCGCGTGGTGGCGCAAGCCAAGGAGCGCCTACAGGTTTTGGTTTATGAAGATTACCCATACCCAGACGATATCTCTTATATATGCGCGCAGGTCGCCGAAGTCGAAGTCGACCCGGCCACCGGCGCGGTGCGCGTCAAGCGCATCGTCACGGCCCACGACGTGGGTACGATCATCAATCCCATCGCGCACCAGGGACAAATCGACGGCGCCACCATCATGGGCATGGGGCAGGGTGTGATGGAAGAGCTGGTCATCGACAACGGGCGCATCACCAATAATAATTTAGGCGATTATAAACTCCCCACCGTAGCCGATATTCCAAAGCTAACGACCGTGCTGATAAAATCCACGGGCGGCGTCGGCCCGCTGGACTCGAAACCCATCGGGGAATTCGCCAACAACGCGCCGCCGGCGGCCATCGCCAACGCCATCGCCGATGCGGTGGGTGTACGCTTGTTCGAACTGCCTTTGGCGCCGGAGAAAATTTATCGGGCGCTCCGGGAGAAATAACAACCAGGGTCATCCGCTCACGGCGCATTGGTCGGATCCCAACAAGTACGGAGGTTTTCATTGAACTGATCCAGGAGTTGCATATCCCCGAGGGTGATTTCAAAGTCAAACACATCGGCATCTTCGAAGATGCGTCGGCGATTAGCCGATTTGGGAATAACCACCAATCCATGTTGCAATGCCCAGCGAATGAGGATTTGCGCCGTTGATCTGCCGTCAGGACGCTGCGCAAACTTTCCTATGAGAGGCAATCGCGACCGAGGAGCCGGCGGCTGCGGCCCGGCAATTGAGTATTTTTTGGCGATCTCGACGAGTTTCGGATCATTCAGTCGCGCCCCCGTAGTCAAAGGACTGTAGGCTTCGATGACTATCCCCTTGCTGGCGCAGAAATCCAATAAATCCCTCTGATACAAATAGGGGTGAAACTCCACCTGGTTGATTGCCGGGACTGTTGCCGTCTCGGCCAATAGCTCCGTCAAATGTCTGATAGTAAAGTTACTCACACCGATCGAGAGCGCCTTGCCTTGGGCTCGCAACGCCTCCAGGGTGCGCCAACTCTGCCGGCGTTCCCGTACGGGGTAATGGATCAGGTATAGATCGACATAGTCGAACTTGAGCTTGCGCAGGCTCGCGTCCAGCGCTCGCTGGGGGTTTCCATGATCACTATTCCACAATTTCGTCGTTACGAAAATTTCCGCTCGTGGAATGCCGCTCGTCCTGATGGCGGCGCCGACACTCTCTTCGTTGCCATACATAGACGCGGTATCGATGTGCCGGTAGCCCGCTTCCAGCGCGGCAAGCACGGCTGCTTCACAAGTCGCGCCCGCGCGGGTCTGCCACACTCCCAAGCCGAGCTGTGGGATTTCGCGACCGTCGTTGAGGGTAATCTTGGTGTCGATCTTTAGTGCCATAACCTTATGCCCCACCTGCTTAATGCGCAAATTCTGTGTCGCGCCTTCCGCTGCTCTTGATCGTAAACTGTGGCTCTAAACCATAGTTTCACCAGGTGTAAGATAAATCCATAATAGAACGTTTTGATTGTTAGGGAAGAGTCTGCTGAAAAACCCTCCATTCATCCTTCGAGAGCCCGGACGAACGGAGGAGTAGGTGAAATCGCTGGAGATTTTCGTTCATGCTGAGTCTGGTCGAAGCATTCATAAGGTTTTTCAACAGAACCGAAAGAAGATTTTCAGGAACGATTAAATCGCTCTTTGGGAGCAGGCAAGAAAGGACTTGGGACCGCCGTTAGCGATCAGGGTTACAGAATTATTTGACCATTGACAGCGTATGCGCTTCGTGAGTAAATTCGGCGCGCCACTCTGGAGGTTGCTATGCCGATAATCTGTCCCACCCCCGCTGGCCCAACGAGAAAGGAGAACTCCGTGAAACCCGATTTAAGATTCTTGCGTTATCCGATAATCAAAGCGCTGGCCCCATTTGCGCTGGTTTTTTTGTGGCTGTTCTCACCAGCCGCGAATGCACAGGAGTCAGTCTTCAAGGGTAAGACGATCACCATCATTCAAGGCCGCGGACCGGGCGGCACGGGAGATCTGAGGGTCAGGGCGTTGGTACCATTTCTGCGGAAGTACATTCCCGGCAGTCCCACCATCGTGATGGAATACATGTCCGGGGGAGGAAGCCGCAAAGCGGCGAATCACATATTTAACTCGGCTCGCGCCGACGGGTTCACGATCGGCAACTTTAGCGCGGGGATGATTTCCTTGGCGGTGCTCGGTGAGAAAGGGATCCAGTATGATATCGACAAGTTTCACTATTTAGGATCGGCTTACAGCACCTACCATGCGGTCTTCATAAGCAGAAAGGAAGCCGGTCTCGACAGTCTGGATAAGCTGCGGGCCTCTTCCGAAATTAGAGTCGGAGGACAATCCGTGGGCTTCTCCACGTACAATGAAGCGCGGCTATTCTCTTACATCATCGGCATCCCGCAACCCAGGTTTGTGACGGGCTTTGACGGGCCGGAGCTCGATCCGGCGCTGATGCGCGGCGAAATCGATGCGCGTTCCACGGGTCCCGACACCCTTTTGTCGCGAAATAAGGAGTGGCTTGACAAAGGTATGATCCATATTCACGCGATCATGGAAACGCCCAAGGGTGAAAAGCATCCGCATCCGCTGTTTAAGAAACTTCCCACCCTCGATGGCCTAGCGAAATCGGACAGGGACCGCAAAGTGATTGCTTTACAGAGCTCTTTTCGAATGGCTGGATCGCCTTTTGTGCTGCCCCCCGCAACACCCAAGGATCGCGTGAAGATCTTGCAGGAAGCATTTCGCAAAACCTTCCGGGATCCGGAATTTTTCAAGGAGTATGAGAAAATGACCGGCGACGCACCCACGCCGCTACTCCCGGAAAATCACGAGAAGGCGATCGCCGAGATTCCCCGGGAACCCGAGGTCATTGAGACCTTCAAAAAACTGGTTGGAGCGGGACCCCTGCCGCCGCGATGAAAGCAGAGTTGAAGTCGTTCCAGCCGTTCAAAACGATCCAATCCTTTTGTTCGATGGCGCGTAAAAGGAGGCCAGTCATGATGATTGAATGCAGAATGAAATTGCGGATCCAAACCGCGCTGCTATTCGGGGCATTGATCGGTCTGCTTCCGAGTATCTCTTACTCTCAGGAGAATTTTTACGCGGGCAAGACAATAACGCTGGTCGCCACCACGGCGCCGGGGGGAACCGGCGATCTGCGCGTTAAAGCCATGGTGCCCTTCCTAAAAAAACACATTCCGGGGAACCCAACGGTGGTGATTCAATACATGGACGGCGGCGGCGGCCGCAAAGGGGCCAATCATTTGTTCAACTCGGCCAAGCCGGATG
Organism: Binatia bacterium; assembly: GCA_036555515.1. Lineage (GTDB taxonomy): Bacteria > Desulfobacterota > Binatia > UBA9968 > UBA9968 > DATACQ01. The sequence goes on along the minus strand of DATBLC010000287.1, from coordinate 7,684 downwards.
GCCTTACCGTCGGCGCGGCCAGCGGCGCCATTGTGGGACTCGCCATAATGGGCGAGAAGGGCGTTTCCTATGATCCGGATAAATTCATTTACCTTGGCACGCCGGAGCATGAAAACCACGCGGTCATTTACACCAGAAGGGAGCTTGGGCTCGACACCCTGGCAAAGCTCCGGAAGGCGTCCGGCATTCGCGTCGGCGGGCAGACCGTCGGTCATGTCTCGTATACCGCGGGACGATTGTTTGCTTATTTTCTCGATATGAAAGATCCGAAATTCATCGTTGGCTACAGCGCGCCGGAAGTGGACGCGGCACTGGTGCAGGGCGAGCTTGATGCGCGGGCGAATAACGCAACCTCGGTGTTGCGCCGTAATCCGGATTGGCTCGACAAAGGTCTGATGAATTTTCACGCGATTATGGAGACTCCCCTGGGCGACAAGCATCCACGCCTCGGCCACCTTCCCGAGATAGGAGGCTTTGCGAAAAACGAACGAGAGAAAAATCTTCTCCGAGTATGGCGCGCCTTCCGCGGTGTGGGTTCGCCTTACATCTTGCCGCCGGGGACGCCGAAGGAAAGAGTGCAGACTCTCGAAACGGGGATGATGAAGGTTTTTAAAGATCCCGAATTTGCCCCCTTCTTCAAAAAATTGGTTGCCGATGATGCTTCGCCGCTGGGTCCGGCGGAACTACGGAAAGTGGTGGCGGAGATTCCGCGGGATGCGGAGACGTTAGGGCTGCTAAGAAAATTATCGGGGCCCGAACCGCTGCCGCCACGGTAACGCCTTCGGCGGTTCCAAGTTCAATGTTTAAGGCTCAAGATGGGGCGCGGGGACGGTGAACTTTGAACTAAATCATTTGTGCTGGCGGTGATGAGGCAAGGGTCTTGATATCTTGATCGCCAGCGTGGGATGTGGCATCGGTATTTCGCGATTTACGCAGCGGTAAGGGCGATTCAAATATGGCGTAGCTGGGGAACCAACGCGCGCAGCCGCGACTCCTCTCTCGGTCGCGTTAAGAAAGTTCAACAACCAAGGAGCAGCCAAATTGGAAATATCGCTGATTGACGCCGCGATTAAAGGGTTCCTCAATATTTTGCACCTCAAGGTATTCCTTGCGATGTGCGTCGGGGTAAGCATCGGTACGTTCACCGCCGTGGCGCCGCAGGGCCTAGGCATGCCGCTGGTTTACGCCATCATGCTCCCGGTGGTGATCAGATGGGAACCGGTGACCGGTATCGCGCTGCTGATCGGCGCAAGCTCCGTTAGCGCCATCTGCGCCGCTTACTTGCCCGTGCTGTTCGGCATTCCCGGCGGCTCCGGCTCGCAGGCAACGATCCTCGACGGCTACCCGATGGGCAAGCGAGGTGAGGCGAGGCGTGCTTTGGGCGCTTCTTTCATGGCCGGCGGCATGGGCGCCTTAATCGGAACTTTCACTCTCGCATGCGCAATACCCGTCGCCAAACCGCTAATCTATTTGATGGGCTCACCAGAGCTCTTTGTCGTCGTGTTGTGGGGTCTCAGCATGGTGGCGGTGCTGGCGGGACGCCGGCCGCTCAAAGGCCTGATTGCCGCCGCATTGGGATTGTTGCTCGCCACCGTCGGCCAGCAAGAACAGAGCGGTATCATGCGCTATGTATTCGACCAGCCTTATTTATTAGACGGCATGTCCGTCAGCATCATCGCCCTGGGGCTGTTCGGTATACCAGCGGCTCTGGATTTAGCGCTGATGAAGCTGGGCGTGGAACAGCAACCCGCACCTTTAACCGGCAAGCTGTTCGACGGGGTCAAGGACACGATTCGGGAATGGTGGCTGGTGGTGCGCTGCAGTTTCATCGGCGTGTGGGTCGGGATTGTGCCGGGAATTGGTTCGCAAGTCGTCGACTGGCTCGCCTACGGCCACGCGGCGCAGAGCAGCAAGGGTGGCGGGGCGACATTCGGTACCGGAGATGTGCGCGGCGTAATCGCGCCGGAGAGCGCCAACGACGCCAAGGACGGCGGCGATCTGGTGACGACGCTGCTCTTGGGATTTCCCCAGGGCGTGGTAACCGCGCTTTTCATCGTTGCGCTACTGGCCTGGGGTTATCTCCCTGGGCCCGAGATGATCAAAAAAAGCCCGGAGGTCATCTATAGCGTCGTCTGGATTCAGGGCATTTCGGGGATCATCGGCACGCTGATCGGATTCGCGCTTGCCAGCCAACTCGCCAAACTGGCCCAGGTGCGCTACTCGATCATGGTGCCGATCATATTTCTCTTTGTGCTGATGGGCGCTTTCAGCGTCACGCGCGACGCAGTGGATCTGTTGATGGTCGTCGGCTTCGGTGTACTCGGCTACCTCATGCGCCGCTTCGGTTATCCGCGTCCCGCGATGATACTCGGGCTGGTCTTAGGCAATTTGATGGAAAGATATCTTTACCGCTCGATGGCGAGCTACGGGTTTACCTGGCTCATGCGTCCCGCTGTGATGGTGCTCTTGATTCTAGCCGCGACATCTTTCTTCTTCGCGGTGCGAGGGCGGATGAGGAGCGCGGCGGCACCCGCGGCCCCCGGCGGCCCGGCGTTAGCGAGGAAATAACATGACAGTTAATTTTACATTGTTTTTGGTTGCGATTTTTCTCGGCGCTATTTGGTGGGGTTGGGAGTGGCCCTATATCGCCAAACTCATGCCCGTCTACGTAGCGGCGCTACCCGGACTTGTGCTCGGCGTCATACAATTGATTCGCGAGGCATCCGGCTCGGAAGCACGCCGCGCCGCACAAGCCGAAGGCATCGAGATGGATGATACCACCAAGGTGGAGTTGGACAAGAAAACCGAGCTGCGGCGCACGCTGACTTATTTCGGATGGTTCATCGGCGGTGCCGCGGGCATCTGGCTTCTCGGCATCGTCATCACGCTGCCGCTGTTAGTCTTTCTCTACATGCTCGTGGAGGGACGAGAGAAATTTGTTCCCACCCTCGTGATGACCGCCTGCACCTACGGGGTTGTATGGGGACTGTTCGAGTACACCTTGGAGATGAGGTGGCCACCGGGACTTCTGTTCGGCTACTAGCCAGGCTCCTGAAAGAGTCTTATATACTTCGTTGCGCTCGACCGATTTCGCGTCAACGTACAAGAGTACGCCTCTACTCATCGATCTTCGCGCGCCGCGTCTCTGAGGCTCTTTGAGGAGCCTGAAAAAAAGGTGGGTTTGAACCGCGCACCTACACGTCAGTTATTCCGTCCGTACGTTAGACATCTTGAACGACTTGAACTTTTTGAACGTCCATGATTATCGCGCCGGCAGAGGATCTGGTCCGGCGAGTTTTTTCAGCAACTCGACAACTTCGGGCGGTCGCTCCAATTGCTTAACGGCCTTATCCATAACCTCCGGCAGGACGATTTCCGGATCGTCGCCCACCGTCTTCTTAAAATATTTGGGGAATTCGGGATCCTTGAATACCTTCGTCATCGCTTGTTGAAGTAACGCAACCCGGTCTGCCGGAGTGGCCGGAGGAAATATAAGCGGTGAGCCCGTCAGCCTGAAACTTCTCTGAAGGTTGAGGAGCTGTTTGTCTTTCTGCGTCTTCGTGAAGCTTTCGAGCTCCGGTAAATGGGCGAATTTCGGATTCTTATCACCTTTGATTATTTCTAAAGTAGCGTGAAAGTCCATGAGCTTCTGTTCCACCCACTCAGGATTATTCTGCACGACGCTGAAACTCTGGTTAAAACGGGAATCCAACTCGCCGCGCAGAATGGCCACGTCGATTTCCGGGCTAGCATAACCGGTTACGAACTTAGGGTCCTTCAAAGGTATCAGGTAGGCGAGAAGCCGGGCGATGTTGTAGTTGCTATGGCCCACCGACTGCGCGCCGATGCGAATTCCCGACGTCGTGCGCAGTTTCTCGAGGTTAGTCACGCCAAGCTCTTTTCTGGTGTAGAAAACGTAATGTCCCCCGGCATCGGCGGCGCCGAGGTAATGGAATTTTTCGATCTGGTACTTGACGCCAACGTTGCCAAGGACGGCGCTGCTGATCAAGCCGGAGCTGACGCTGCCGATGGTCAGGCCATCGGCCTTGACGCCGCTGTAGATATGGTTCGCGGCTTTCAAGCCGCCGCCGCCCGCCATGAACTCATGGACGATGGTTGGGTTGCCGGGAATATACTTTGGCAGAAACTGCGTGATTGCCCGCGCGCGCATGTCGCCGCTGCCGCCGGGGCCGCGGCCCTGGACGATGGTGATCGTCTTGCCCTGGTAGAAAGGCGCTTGCGCCAGGCTCACGGCGCTATCTAGCGGCGACCACGGGGCAAAAAAGGCCAGTGTGGAAACTAGTGTCAGCCTGTAAAACCCGTTGGTTTTTCCCATATTGATCTCCTTTAGCTGTTCATAAAAGCTATTGACGGTGGTCCGAACCGTCCCAGGAAGATTAGAGAACGGGACATGTTTGTCAAGGCACCCGGGCTATTCCCTGATCCGTCGATTAAAGGGCGCTTGCTTCGCTGTCAATTTGGGGTCGCATCCTCACGTACTGCCGATGTACGCTCCGGTGCGACCCCTCGCTCCGCCTCGCACCCACCGCCTTCTCGACGGCCAGATTAAACAAAGAGTTACGAGCTTACACACGGATTATGGGCTATTCTTCCTGCCCCAATAGCGTACCGCGGCAGCGGCGCGAACCACAGAAACAGGGGTTCTCGCGTTTGGCAGCCGCGGTGTGCGGCTCGCCAAGTTGCAGATTATAGTCGTAGGTCAATTCTTCGCCGGGGCGAATGTCCCGGCGGGTCTCAATGAAGATGCGGTCGTCTTCGTCCTCGACTTCGCAGTTGGGCGAGCACGAATGATTGAACCAGCGCGCCGAGCTACCTCGGCGCGTGGCATCGATGACGATATCGTCATTGACGGTGAAGAGCATCGTGTGCGGCGAATATTCATGTTCGGCGGCGTGACGGCGGTCGGCTTCATCATGGGAGATGCGCTCACCGGTGTATTCGATAAGCCGCGTTCCTTTTGCAATATACGTGAGCGCGAACACACCGCGGCCATGGATCGGCGAGCGGCGCACCGCGAAGCGGCGCGGAGCCTTGCGCCTTGATCGGGTACGGAGAACTCGGCGGCGGTTGTTAGTGGCGGATTGCATAGATCGGTTACCTCTCGGTTCAATGGTCTCAAGCGAGCCAGCGGGTTTGATTCGTGCGCTGCTTTGCGGTATTCGCTGGATACAATATCACAAAACAATTTTCCAGGAGAAGTGTCTATGCTCGAAGAAAAGGTCGTAGTTGTCACCGGCAGCGCGCAAGGCATCGGCAAACACGCCGCGAAAACCTTTGCGGATCAAAAAGCCAAGGTCGTGGTCGCGGACTTTAATGAAGAATTGGCTAATAAAACCGCCGCGGAGCTTGGGCGACTCACGGAGACCTTGGCCGTGCGCGTCGATGTTCGTAACGAGGAAAGCGTCAAAGGGATGATCGATCGGGTCATCAGCCGCTTCGGCCAGATCGACGTGATGGTCAACAACGCCGCCATCGTGCCGCACTTCGCCTGGGGAGTTCCGCGCTGGCCGCGCATCGCCGAGATGCCGATGGAGTTTTGGGACCGGGTGATTCAGACCAACCTCTACGGCACTTTTCTCGGTACCAAACATGCGCTGCCGCATATGGAAAAGAGAAGATCAGGCCATATTATCAATCTCTACGGCGGTGGCGGACTCAAACCGGCAGGCGCTTGTGCCTATATGGCGACTAAAGACGCCATTCGCACGTTTACACGTTATGTTGCCGAGGAAGTCCGTGACTCCAATGTCTGCGTAGTGATATTTTCGCCCCGGGTTCCCATTGTTACCGAAAGCGCGCCCCAAGAAGCTTTCAGCCGGCTGCCGGGGCCCGAGATATTGGGCCAGGGGTTTGTGCTCGCGGCTCAGTTGCCGCTGGACCAGAGCGGAGAGATATTTTCTTACCAAGACGGCAAGCTCGTAAACGAAGCGTGAGTAATCGCGCCGGCGGTTTCGGCCAAAAAGTCGCCAGTTCAGAAATGATACGCTCGAAATGCCCAAAATGCTCCGGAGAGTTTATAAGGCGCGTGAGCCGGCGCTCCGGCTTCGAGCGGATTCTCAGCAGATTCTACATTTATCCTTTTCGGTGCCAACTGTGCGGCCACCGGTTCAAATTGCTGCAGTGGGGGGAGATGTATCGCAAAACGTTCTATGATCGGCGGGAGTTCGAGCGCATGCCGGTCTCTTTGAACGCGTCGATTTGGGGGGAAAGTGGAGACCATGATGAAGGAACGCTGCGGGATTTGTCCATGAGGGGCTGCGGGATAAGCAGCGGCGTAGCATTTGGCGAAGGGTCTATCTTGCGACTGGAATTGGACATTCCCAACGACGACCTCCCGATCGTCGTGCAGGCCGCCGTGGTTCGCAACGCCGCTTCAAGCCACAGCGAGATCGAGTTTCTCCGGATGCACCATGCGGAGCGAGAGCGTTTACGGCTTTTTGTTATTGGCTTGTTGGCGGCGCGCGATGCTGAGACGAAAAATCCAACCATCGCGCGAGCGTAAGAACGAAAATCACTGCCGGGTCAGCCAACCTTGGGAGTCGCCGGAATGGTTTTTGTGCGCCGAATAATTTCGAGAACGATCACAAAGCCAAACAGTCCTAAGCCGATTAGATCGTAAACTCGTTCGGGATAAAGCAGCAACAACCCGGCGGCCACCAGAAGCGCACGCTCGAGCCAACTGGTTTTCATCAAAAGCCAGCCGGTAAGTCCCGCTGCCAGCGCGGTGAGCCCCACGCCGGCGCTCAGCGTTGTCCATAAGATATTGCCCCAATACCCCTTGAGGAGGAGTCCCACGCCGTCCGGGTGCAAAGTAAAAATAAACGGCACCAGAAAAGCAGGTAAGGTGTACTTCCACGCCATCATGGTGGTGCGGTAAGGATTGCCGCCGGTGATCGCGGCGGCGGCGAAGGGAGACAGGGCCGTGGGCGGCGACACTTCGGAAAGCACCGCATAGTAAAAAATAAACATATGCGCGGCGTAAGCTGGAATGCCGAGCTTGATCATCGCGGGCGCCGTGATCACGGCAGCGATAATGTACGAGGCCGTGACCGGCATGGCGAGACCGAGGATCCAAACGGCAATGCCCGTGTAGACCACGGTTAAAAACAGATTCCCGCCGGCAAGATCGAGAATGATCATCGAAAACTTGAGACCGAGGCCCGTAAGAGTTACAACGCCGACAATGATACCCGCTGTGGCGCAGGTGGATGCCACTGAGAGCACGCCGCAGCTCCCATCTTGAAGGGTCCTCCAGAGACGGGCCGGCGTGAGGGCCGTCTCGCGCTGGATAAAACTCAACGCAATGGCGAGGAATATCGCGTAAACAACGGACAGGATGGCGGTGTAGCCCCACAGCATAAATACGACGATGGCGACGAGCGACACAAAATGGTAACCGTACTTTCGCGTCAGGCTCCAAACGCCTTCTCCTACCAGTGCGATCGGCCGCGCGCCGAATTTGTTGGCGTCGAGTTCGACCATGGTGAAAATGGACCAGTAGTAGAGAAGCGTGGGCATCGCAGCCATGGCGATGACTTCGAGATAGGAGATTTTTAGGAATTCCGCGATCAAAAACGCCGCCGCGCCAAGCACCGGCGGGGAGATAATCGCGCCGATTCCACCCGCGGACAGCAAACCACCGGCAGAGTTTTTATCGTATCCT
>DATBLC010000286.1:0-11800 GCA_036555515.1 Binatia bacterium | reverse complement strand
GGCTAAAACAATTCTGTAGATCCTGTGCTCTCTCCGGCAGGCCAGAGATCAGTGGATACCTCATTTAGTTGGTCTGCCAAATCAAAAATCAAATAATCCGCAGTGTCGCGTATCCGCCGATAGTGGGAATCGATGTAGTCTCCGAACTCCTTGTAATAGTCCAACCACCAGAGTGTGTACTGGGTGAATACCAAATGAGTCGCCCCGCGGTTCCTTAATTTTTCTAGGCCGATAATCGCCTGCTCACTATCCAAGGGCGGGCCCCAGTCGCTATCGTCGAACGCGTGCCACCCCTTACGTTTGCTGTAGTAGATTTTAGATGAATCTCCATCAGCGACAAATATGACGTGTGCGTCGGACGGGGCGATGCTGTCGAGTTCGTGACCCGCCTTCCACAATGGCATTCCCCAAGGGTCGTACAGCGGCTTGACGTAGACATAGGATGCGAGAGTGATAGCGACAACAACCGTGGCGGCCGCAAAAAGCTCGGCGGATCTCAATTGCGTAATGCCGCGAATTCTGAGGAGCGCGAAATCGCAAGCCTGACCGGCAAAGGCGGCCGCCACAGGCACGACGGGAAGTTGATACCAGGGATGGCGGTTTCCGAAACCAGCGATGAATATAAAGAAGCAAATAGCAACCAGCCACCAATAGAACATTCGCCCATATTTCGTGGCCGGGGGCAAGAAAAGGCCGGCCAGCATCCCGACTGCAACGACGGGAGTCAGGCTGGAACCAACGAGCCGGCGCGCTACCGACGTGTAGAAGCGCAGGTCCTCGAGGCTCAGACCGTCGCTGCCCGCGAACTGATGAGGAGGATAGATCAGAGTGATGAAATAGGCATGGGCATACCAGGCGGCCGGAAAGACCACAGAGAGGCAGGCGAAAAGCCAAACCTTGGGCTGCCGGATAAAATTCCACCGATACTTTTCCCAGGCCATGTATGAAAGCGGCAAACCGATGATTGCCGCAGGCGCCTTGACGAGGATTGCCAGCGCGGTGGCGGCGGCAGCGGCCCATAAGAGAGGCCGATTATTCGATCGGTCGAGCCATTCGCTGAAAAGGTAAAGGGCAATGACCGAAAAACCAAGCGACGTCATGTCCGACATGAATGAACGGCTGGCAAAAATGCTGAGCGGCGCAAGGGCGTAGATCACGGCGGCGAAAACCGCGCTCCGCTCATTCGAGATCTTCTTGACCAATAAATAGAAAAAGGGCAGAGCCGCGACCGAAAACGTCACTGACACCGATCGGCCAATCCATTCGTGCACGCCGAACGGGATATAGAGTAACGACGCCAGAAAAGGTACCAGGGGAAACTCGGTGCCGATATAGCCCGCGCTATTTCCCGCCCAGTTGATTTGCGGATAAAAAATATTGAAGCCGTTGCGGTAAAAGTTCTCGGCGATCATCGCTATCGTGCCCTGCTTAAAGCTCCATTGATCAACGTAAGGCTGCGATATTCTGATAAGCCGCACGATTAAAGCCAGGCCAAGTATGCCGGCAAGCACAAGAATTTCACGAGATGGAATGTTATGCTCTTTTCTCTTCACGCAAGTCGCCTCACCCATTGTTGAGTTTTTGGAAAACCTGGTGTCCCCACAGCCACTCGTCTTGCCACACCTGGACAAAACCTATTTCGCGCAATCGCCTGAAGCTTGGTTCGAAATCCTGGACGACATGGAGCGGACGATCCTCGTTCGGTTCGGCGCCGAAGCGGCCGAAGAGGAACCCTCCCGGTTTCAGCGCGCTCCAAAGCCTTTCAACCGCTTCCACCGGATCCGCGAGATGCTCAAAAACATCCATCGCCGTGACCATATCGAAGGACTCGCTTGGTACGTCACGGGTCTTCAAGTCGAAGAATTCCCCCTCCAGGCTTCTGAGATGAAAGCGCCACCAGCTAAATGCCAGCAACGGTGAACTGATGTCCGCCAATCCGACTTTAAGCCCATGACGGGCAAACACGGTACTGCCCGACCCTACTCCCGCGCCAAAATCAAGACAGCTGCGGCAGCCTTTCCGCAACGCAAACTGCAACGCGGTCACATAAGACAGAGGGGAAAGGTCTTCCGACAAAGTATGCCACCACATTAACTCGTAGATTTCCGCCTCGGTCTCATTATAAAAGTCCTCGACCGACTTTCGATCCGTGGGATCGACTTTCTCACGCCACTCCCTGGCGAGGTTTTCCACGGCGCCCGTACAGCGGAGTTGGATTTCCGCCGAGTCCTGGCAACCGACGTAAAGCCCAAGTTCATCAAGGAGACTCTTTTGCAACTCTTGATATCCCTCCAACAGCAAGGCGTCGCTCCATATCTTCCGATAATGGGCTATCCCGCGTTCTTGCTGGAGATTAAACTCTTCCATCACGAGCTCATTCCGTTCGACACGTTGCCATAATTCCTTCAATAGGTCGGGCAACAGCTTTTCCATAGCTCAATTCTCCACAAGTATCGAAAACAGCTGTCTAATGCTCGGCATGCGCCTCGGTAACCAGCGCAGGTCGATGCTATGCGTTATTCTTAAGATGGTTCCAGTCATCGAATGAGCAAAGCTCGATCCCCAAATTCTTAATGGCGGCCCGGAGCCGAGGATCGCATAAAACTCTGAGCTCTTCAGCGCGCTCTTGCTGGTACGTAGTCTTGAGATCATCGGCATAGCCGGGATGGCAGGGAAGAACGCTCAAGCCTTGGGGAAGCGTCGATAGAATTTCGATGAGCCGGTCCAGACAGATATGCGAGTGGAGGGGTTGCCCTTCATTCGTTTGCCCGTAAAACCCCATGTAATAGTAAACCTCAGCGCATAAATTTCTTAGAGGCACTCCCAGGCTCTCGCTGAGGTCAAGAGCAATGGAGCGCAATGGTTCGCGTAGATGAACATGCTGATGCGAATTAATGTGACTCGGCTCTTTCCCCATCAGGTAACGAAAGGTTTCGAGTTGGCGATATACCTCACGCTCTACGGCCAACTTATCTTCCAGCGAGACTACGGTATAAAGCGGCGTCCAGGTTTCGTTGCGGCAAATCCATTCACCCAGATCGAGATGTAGCCCAACGCTGAGCTTCGGATATTCCTTCGCATACAAGGCCGCTTCTCCAGCGGCCAACCATCGAGTCATCAGGCTTGCGCTGGTTACAACGCCATGCTCGTGTGCTTCTAGAATTCCCCGATTTATCCCGGGGCTCTGGCCAAAATCGTCAGCCGTAACGATTAGGTATTTTTTGGGATCCATAGCTTTACGGCCCAGTCGACCACTCGAAAGCAGGCATTACTAATGAGTTCGTTATTTAGAGACTATGTCGCTAGTGTGCGACCGAGAGGCGAGCCCTTCCGATCGCGGTCAATGGTTCTCTGCCTTGCCGGCCACCACCCCGTCCTCTCCATAGTTGGAAATGCCCGCCGACAGGGCCTGAAAACAACCTTTGCGCTCCTGTGCCCGCGCTCTCCCGGTCTCACCCCTCGGTCGCTGTTTGGTTACTCAATTGTGGACTCCTTAATAAGTCCTAGCGGACTCCGATCGTATTTTCGTTTAGCTTTTCAAAAAGCGTGATCAACGCCTCGATCTCCACGCCATTTTTGGTGCCGCGAAAAGTTTCCTCGGTTTTTATGTGATAGCCCACGTTGACAAACAGGTCGCGGTAAGTGCGAATGAGGCTTGGCCGCATGAGATAATCCTCCGCACCGCCATAACAGTTGGCGAGGAGAAGCTGCCCACCGACGGTGGTTGCCGCGAACAACTCCATCGCCAACCAGGCAACGTCAAAAAAGGGGTATAGCCAACCGAGGAAATAAATCATGTCGCTCATGACGACCAGGTCCCAGGGTCCCTCGGCCCGGGGGTCGTATTCAATGATATTCGCGACTCGAAACTCCGTCGAATCCGGGCCCGTCCATGTTTTCCTTGCGCACGCAATCGCCGTCGGCGAGATGTCGAGCGCCACGGACCGGTCTGCCACCCGGGCGAGGAAGCGGGTGAAGACGCCCGTGGCGCAGCCGACCTCGAGTGCTTTGGCATAGCGGCGCGCGGAGAGTATTTGGAGCAAACGCGCGCACCTGCGCTGCTCGAAATCGGACGTTTCAATGTCCCAAGGGTCGCCGCGCTTCCACAACTCTTCGAAGAAAGACTGCGCTTTTTGGCTGATTGATTCCCGCTCACTCATGGCGCGCCCTCCGTCAGGCGCTCACCTTCTTAATGTTTAACAGAAGCTCAAAGCCCCAAATCATCGATGACTTTTTTAAGCACGGTCTCCGCCCGAAAGTATTCCTCGGCGATGGCGCGCGCTGCGCGGCTGTGCGTTTCATAGTCAGAGTTAATGGCCTCGAAAGCGGCAATGATTTCCTCTGTCCTGTTGAATGCGAACAGGCCTTCACCGATAGGAAGGCAATTCGCAAATCCGGTATCCTGGGTAATCACTGGACGTCCTGCGGCGAGATAACAGGCGCTTCTTTCGCTGAACCATCCGCTGCGCAGGCGAATGTGCAGGTCCTTGGCAACCGTGAATTCCCCGCGCGACGATTGAACATAATCCCGATAACGCCAGGGGTCGGTGGTGAAAGGGTGGGCATCGCGCAAGCGCCAGCCCATCGACTCGAGCAAATCACGCTCTTTGGGACTCAGATTGGCCAATCCCGTGGCGAGTTCGACGGACTGTTGGGTTCGTCGAGGCAGGTCGATAAACTTCAGGAACTCGTGGTGTTTGCTCCAACGATAAGTTTGACTATTAAATTCGATATCGCGGCCAGTCTGCCGCCAGTTGGCGACCGTCGTAAATTCTTTCTTCAACGGCGCTCCGTCGTGCCAGAGGTGAAGCAGTACCGGCTGGCGCGTCCTCGACCGGAGGCGCGGCAAGGGCGGCAAAGGACAATCGTTATTCCCGATATTTTCGCCGTACGTGACGAAATCAGCGTGCTCCTCGATAAGCGTTCGCACGTCCGCCTGTCCTTTGGCGAAGGCGATCTCGTGATGGCCCGGGTCGGTGCCAAAGTGAACCAGCCTTCCGATTTTCAATCCCTCTTCCGCGAAGCGCGTGGCGCCGGCGACATTGAGCACGGCGTCGGCGTGCGCGAGGAGTTCCTCGGCCTTGGCCCGACTAGGACCGAACCATGCCTTGTCTGAATAGCTACGCCGGTAAGCCCAGCGATTGCCTAGACCGAAACTCTCAGCGACTCTTTCCAAATAGGGCAACGCGTAGTCGGAATCATCGACGGTGGTATTTCGCACTGGGTCATAGGGCCAGGCCGAAGTTGTTTCAAAGTAGTATGCGTCGTGGCCGAGCCGTTGCAGGCCGCCGACAATTTGCATGTGCATCCACGCCATCCCGGCGTAGGGATTGGACGCAAGCGTGCCCACCACGACGACGATACGGCGGCGTTTCATGGGATTTCCGTTTGGTAGAATGCCTCATGCGGAAGATTTGCGGTCATTTCGCTACTTCACAAGGCGAAAATGGCGCTCGTCTTCCCGGAGACCAAATTGGGTCCGGTACAGTGATGCAAACGCGCCGCGGTGGCGCAAAAGTTCGGCAAACGTGCCCTGCTCAACAATTTCACCTGAACGCAGGACCAAAATGAGATCGGCTTGCCGTACGGTGGAGAGACGGTGAGCGATAATGAAGGTCGTCCTGCCGGCCATCAACTGCTCCAGCCCATCCATGATGAGCGCCTCGGTCTCCGAATCCACGGAAGACGTCGGCTCGTCCAGAATGAGCATGGGGGCATCGAGCAAGATCCCGCGCGCGATCGTGAGGCGCAGTTTCTGCCCCTCAGACAAAGTAGCGCCCTGTTCGCTGATCACAGTTTCGTATTTTTTCGGAAGCTCTTCGATGAAATCGTGAACCTGTGCCACTTTGGCGGCGGCGATGACTTGCTCCAGAGAAGCCTCGGGTCGGCCGTATGCGATATTTTCACGGATGGTGACAGGAAACAGCACCGGTGGTTGAAGGACCATGGCGATTTTCCGACGCAAGGACTTCAGTTGGAACTCACGGATATCGATACCGCCGATCGCGATGCGGCCGGACTGCGGATCATAGAACCGTGGCAGAAGACTGACTAACGTCGATTTTCCGGCCCCCGTGGGGCCGACAATGGCGATTTTCTTTCCTGGTGCGATGCGCAAGTTGATGTTTTTTAGAACAGCTTTGGAGGAATCATAGCCAAACGAAACCTGTTCGAAGGAGATTTCACCTTTCGCCCTTTGGTTTCCCAGATCCCTATGCCCATCGGGCACGACCTGTTCCGAGTCCAGAATGTCGAAGGCTCTGCGAACCCCGACTTTTGCGCTCTGAACCACCCCGTACGTCTCGAAAATACCATGGAGTGGAGCGTAAAGAGAGGCAAGATAGGAGGTAAAGACGACCATGTCGCCAACCGAGAGTTCTCCGGATAAAACGTGCCGGGTACCTACCCACAAAACAGCGGCGGTTCCAGCCGCAATCGTCACGTTCACCACGGCAGAATAAAAATTCTGCAGATTGTAGAGGCGCAGATCCGCCGCCAGACTTTCGGTGCTGGCATTGACAAAGCGTCGTTCCTCATCCTGTTCTTTGGTAAAAGCCTGGATGACGCGTATTCCTGACAGCGTTCGCTGCACCAGTGAATAGACTAAACTTTCCTTGTGGCGCGCCTGCGCAGCCGCAGAAGACATCTTCTTATTCAGAAGCCCGATGGCACCGAAGAGCGCCGGGCACACGATCAGAGCCAGCAACGTAAGATAGGGGTCGAGCGAAAACATAACCACAAACATTCCGACCAGAAGGACGGAAGCCGAAAGTACGGCAAAAAATCCATTCATGGTCAACGTCTGAATCCCCATGGTGTCGGTGGTTATCCGATACATGAGATCGCCGACCTGCTGGCGGGTATGAAAAGAGAGGGACAGGCGCTGAATCCGGCTGTACAGGTCGCGCCGAAGATCGTTAACCATCCCCTGGCCTATGCGTACTGTTGTGTAGTCGCTCAGGAGGCGCAGACCGCCTAGAAGGAGATAAACGAGCACCAAACCCGCGCAAGCAAGTATGAGCAGGGTCTCTGAAGACCAGTGACGCGCAAATTCCCATGGCAGCGGGTTGTCGCTCAGAATGTTGTCAATAATGATCTTGAGCGGCCACGGCTTGACCAACTCAAAGGCGCTGATCAAAAAAACCTGACCGAGAGCGAAAATGAAAGATCCCCAATAGGGCCTCAGGTACGAGCGAACTGTGCTTTTCATAGACTGATTTTATTACTTCACCTCTTCGATGATTTTTCGACTGGCACAAATTTTAGCTTATGGGCTAAAGATTCCATGACGTGGTAGAGCACGTGCCCGAGACGAACTTTTTGGTACAGAATGGCGACTCCATGAACGAGACCAACCATGCCCGTTGCCAAAGCCAATTGTGGCATCCCAAGAGTGGCCGCAATCGCAAAGGCCCCCGCGTAAACAGCGAGGCAGCCCATGGAGACTCTTGACATTCGCAACGCGCAGCGCACTCTCAAGAGACGCTTCGTGCCGCCGTGGTTTTCGACCGCGGTCTTCACTTGAGCTTTAGCCCACGGCCCCTGGCAAATTTCCAAATCCCACTCGCTCCATCCTTGATCCATCGCGATGAGGTATTTGCGCGGCAGAAGAAAGTCCGCCATGCCATAAAGCAGGCGCTCCTTCTCTTGTCCGTCTTCGTTCCAGTACGAAAGATAAAATGCCCGTTCGCGCCACTGGATGCGTGGTTCCTGGGTGGGACCATTAAGATCGACCGGCTTTACCTCGCGAAGTCTACGCGCCCGCCAGCGATAGCGCTCGTAGGTACGAACCAACGGCCCCACATAAATAAGAAACGTTATCAACAGAGTCGCGCGCCATCCTCGGAATGGCGAGACTACTCGAGCCCTGAGAGCGCTTGTGAAGCAGCGCGCGACGGTAATGCCAAAGGGTACAATCGCCAGCCAGAACAGGCCGCCGAAGAGAATCGCGCAAGTTAGCAGCGATAAGGATAGCAAATTCCACTCTAGCGTCAAAGGCAGGCATGAGATTACGGACGGAGGTGGCTGGTAGAGCGTCTGAAACAGCCCGCGGCCGAACACGCCGGAGTAAATGCGCGGCTGCCGGCTAGCCAAGAAAGAAGACAGATCGCCGTAGATTCTTCCGAACCAACGCGATTGGCCGAGCACGTTGAAGCGGGACGGGTGTTTGAAAAACAGCAGAGTCTCGGCCTTGCCGTAGCCGCGTTGCTGCTTGAGATAGTCCCGAACAGTGTTGCGGCGGAAATGCCAGACGACTGCCGCCGGACTAAAGCCGATCTTGTAACCCTTGTTCTGGAGCCGCCAGCAAACATCGACGTCGTCTCCGGCAGCGCGAAAAATCGGATCGAAACCAGCGATCGCTTCGAGCGCTTCACGCCGAAAAGCCATGTTGCAGCCCGGTATGTGTTCAGCGACTTCGTCATCTAACAATACATGAGCCGGTGCGCCGGGCGAGACCGCGACACAGGTCGCGACCATGGAATCGTCGCGCGGCGACAGGTTGGGGCCCCCGACCGCAGCGAACTCCGATGACTGAAAACACGTCACCAGATAGGTTAACCAGTCTGGGTCGACCATACAGTCGGAGTCAGTGTACGCGATAATCTCGCCTGTGGCGGCGTTGAGACCGACATTCCTCGCCGCGCTTAAACCTTGATTTTCTTGGTTGATTAGATGAACAAAATTATATCGCTCGCAGATTTCCCGAGTGGCATCCGTGGATCCGTCATTGACGACAATTACCTCGTGATTTGGATAGTTGAGCTTCTCGAGGGAATCCAGACACTGGTCCATCGTACGCCGAGCATTGTAGGCGCAAACGATGACGGACACCTTGGGGTATGACGAGAGAGTCGGTGGCAGAGAGTCATCATAGAGGTTTTTCACCGCCCAAAAAGCAGGCTTGCGCCGACGCTGTCGATCCACCAATCCGAAGGCCCAATCTTCAACCTGGAAGCCTTCGGGACCGGAGTACGCGTGCCAGTCGTCGGTCCAGGAGAATATCACCGCTCCTGCGACACCCCCTTCGAAGCTGGCGCGCACCTGCCAGGAAAGAATTTTAGCCTGAGCTTTGCGTCCTTCGCGGATTGAATCGATTCCGATTTCTGTCAAGACCAAAGGGCGATCGCCGGCCAAATTCTGCAGATGCGCGAGGTAGCGGCGAAAGTCTTGCTCTCGATGCAAGTAGACATTGAAAGCCAGGAAATCCGTGAAATCAATTTCGAGATATTCGGTGGAGGGAAAGTTTGCGTAACTTACAAACGTATCGGGGTCGACGGATTTTGCGGTATCGAACAAATCATGGAGAAACCCACGAACTCGATGGGGTCCGTGCCATCGCACCATTTCGGGCGAAATCTCATTTCCGACTAGATAAGCCTGAATCGCAGGGTGACCTTTGCGCTCCTTAACGGTGCATTCGATGTTCCTTTGGATCTCCTTCCGAGTGCGCGCCGAATCAAGAAAACAAATATGTTGAGACCAAGGTATCCCTGAGATAACTCTGAGCCCGTAAGAGGCCGCTGTATCGAGCAGCCAATGTGGCGGCGGCGTAAAAGTGCGCACGCTGTTGATTCCCAGCTCCGTCATCAATGCGAAATCAAGCTCCACCGTAGCCGCATCCGGAAACGGGACGCCTGATTGTGACGGAGCGAAAGGACCATAGGTCACTCCCTTGAGGAAAAATTTTTTTTCGCCGACGAAGAAAAACTTTCCGTGCGATCGGGCCTTCGACGAGCCTGTGAGCGGCGCCAGCGGAGCCTCACCGACAAATGGCATCGGTAGGCTCATGCCGAAACGCTCCTTGGCTGCCGACCTATGGACTGATCCAACCGTTGGCATGGACACCAACGCCGGCTTCCATCCTTGAAATGTTCGAGAATCATGGACGTGAGATTACGCCGTGGATCACAGCGACAGATTCGGGAGACGCAACTCTAATGCCAGGCTTATGCGTTGGGATTTTCGCTGGTTTTCTGAGTGAATTAAAACTCTAATCATAGAAGGCGACACTCCTGTGCAGGTATTTGCCTCCACAATAGTATGAATTTTTTCTTACGGAGCAACTAATGTGGCCAAAGGGGCTATGGCAATCATGCTCTTATGGCTCTAATTGGTGGCCGTTGAACAAAGGAAGGCGCATCTTTTGATCATTTATCTTACAACCGACGGTGACCTTGGCAGAAGTCGTCCCAGCGAAGTTGGTCGAGGGACGGCGATTCCTTGCGCAAGAAGCCCCGGGATGACGTTGATTTTTCTGAGGCCTCAAAGCTTTCAACGGTGTAAACTAATTGAACGGCTTGAACTCTCGCTTCTTAGCCGCCGGTGTTGATAGAGAATTTAGCATCTCAGTGTCCCTGGCTTGGCACTGCTGGACCAATTCCCAGTCGCTTACTTCGACCACATTGGCCTGTCTTTTAGACGAGGTTTTCGGTAGTTTATTCAGCTAACCGAATGAGCGCCTTTCAGGAGCTCGTAACGCGGTATCAACAGAAAGTCTTCATGGTGATTCTAGGATTGCTCCGCAACCGTCCGAAGATGTCAAGATCGGCTTCCGCCGCTCAGCGCGGGAATTCGAAAAAATCCGGATGTCCCCTTTTCGGGTCCCCTACCTTAGAGCATGATGAGAGCATGATGCTTGCCCTTAGTTTTTCACTCTTTCCACAAAGCCGCCTTTTTTGATCTCGTCGAGAACAGACGGTTCCAGGAGTCTGAGCGTTTCGGGAGTCTGGCCGATCGCTTTAGGATTGGTTTTGGCGGTCTCTTCGATGACGAATTGAAGCCCCCGGCGATCGGGGAGGTCCAAGATTCCCTCGCTGTGGTTGGCTATGTAGTAATCGTAACCGATGGCGGCCTCCTCGTCGTTGACCCGGATATATTTTTTGATCAGCCGGATCGCCAGCGGCCGATCTTTTTTAAGCAAGTAAACCGCCTCAATAATCGCTTTCATGAAATTTGTGACTTTATCCCGATTGGACTCAAGGTAGTTTCTTTTAACGATGAAACAGTTCTGAGGGAAAGGGGTCCTGCTTTCCATGAGGTCGATCAGGGATTGCATGCCAAACTTCTTTATCGCGATGGTTGCTAAGGGTTCGTTGAACACCAAGCCGGAGATAGCACCCTTGGCGAGAGCGGTGAGCTGAGCTGAGCTTCCCGCCACTTGAATGATGGTGACTTCCTTAGCGTTGACGCCCAATTTTTCCAGCGCCACCAACAGCGCCATGTGATTGGCGGCGCCGAAGCCACCCACGCCCAAAACCTTACCCTTGAGATCGCCGGATTTCTTAATTTCCGGGCGAGCTATCAGCTTGGTGGGGAAAAAATTCAGCCCTCCCGCGAAAATCGCCAGGTCGCCCTTTTGTAAATTAGTGGTTACAACTGTAACTCCAGTGGAAAACAGAATACGGACTTCGTCGGAAAGGAGCATTTGCATGCCCAATCTTCCGCTGTTGAGAGCCAAGTACTCGACGTCGAGACCGTATTTCTTGAAAATCTTTTCTTCATAGGCCGCCCAGAGCACCGCATGGATAGCTGTGGTGAATCCGCCGCTGGCCGCCCGAACGGTTTCCGCACCTGCGACAGGTCCCTTGGCATAACAAAGGAACATAATAACGGCGACTCCGATCGATGTTCTGCTCATGACCTCGCCTTTCTCAAACAGATTATTAAGGAGTCCACAATTGAGTAACCAAACAGCGACCGAGGGGTGAGACCTGGAGAGCGCGGGCACAGGAGCGCAAAGGTTGTTTTCAGGCCCTGCCGGCGGGCATTTCCACCTATGGAGAGGACGGGGTGGTGGCCG
>DATBLC010000285.1:0-56361 GCA_036555515.1 Binatia bacterium | reverse complement strand
TTTAGAGACTATGTCGCTAGTGTGCGACCGAGAGGCGAGCCCTTCCGATCGCGGTCAATGGTTCTCTGCCTTGCCGGCCACCACCCCGTCCTCTCCACAGGTGGAAATGCCCGCCAGCAGGGCCTGAAAACAACCTTTGCGTTCCTGTGCCCGCGCTCTCCAGGTCTCACCCCTCGGTCGCTGTTTGGTTACTCAATTGTGGACTCCTTAATAAGTGTCCAGAGTTTGGTGTTGAGAGTCTAGGGTTCGGGTCTGGAGTCTAGAGTCTCGTGTTGAACTCGAAACCAGAAACCTGAGGGATTTTTATGTGCGACACAGCGGATGATGGCGTAGGGTTAAGCAACGCGCTTCCCCGGGAAGAGCAACTACGGCGCGCTGGAATGAGCTCGTTGGATCTATCTCGGTTGATGCCCTTCGCGCGGGCGCTGGCGAATGCGCGGGAAAACCGCGACAGCCATATCGGCTTTGTCGGCTACAACAAAACCAAATCGGGCGACAAAGTGTTGATCGCCGTCGACCGCGAGTACGAGCTCGATGTGCCCAATGCCGTCGCCTCGGCCTTGCGCGAAAAGGGCGCCCACGTCGATATGTTAATCGCCGATATGGGCAACCCCGACCGCGAGTTCGATTACCAAGACGAAGTCGAAGTCATCATGCGGCGCGAGCCATGGGACAGCAATCCGCGCCGTTGGGAAGGGATGCCGTACATCGAAGACTTCGCGCTGCGCCGCGGCTACGACCTGCTCATCCATGGCAAGGGCGGACCGATCCCGAAAACGGAATTTCGCTACGAACAGATTCCCTGGCTTCGCGCCGAGCATTTCCTTCAGCGCTCGACGACCTATCCTTTGGATCTCCATCTGCTGATCAATAAAAAAACCTGGGACCCGATATGGGATTATGGGCGCGGCGGGCGCGTGCGTCTGACGGACGCCGAAGGCACCGATCTTAACTGGACTTACTGGGACGAGTACTACGATGGCACGCGCTATGGCTTTTCGGCGACGCCGCGCAATGGTCATCTGTTCGGCCATCCAGTGCCGCCGATCATTGGCAAGGAAGACGCCGCCGGCGTAGTGGCCGGCACGACCAGCCATTTTTCCCGGGCCTTCCCGCAAGTCAAAGTCGAACTGGAAGGCGGGCAGATCGTCAAAGTGGGCGGCGGCGGCCCCTATGGCGATGCATGGCGCGAGCTGCTGGAGGAAAGTAAGCGCACCCAATATCCATGCTTCCCGCGTCCGGGACTGTTCTATCTCTGGGAAGTCGCCATTGGAACGAATCCAAAAATCATGCGGCCGAGCGGCATCGAAAAGCACTCTTCCGGTGGCTTCGAATGGGAGCGGCGCCGTTCCGGCGTAATTCATATGGGTTTCGGCACGCTGTGGCGCTCGGCTGAAGAAAAGTGGGCCGGCGAGAATGGCATTCTCTACGGCCACCTGCATATTCATTTGCTTTTCCCGACCTTCACCATCACCACCCAGAACGGCAAAGAGTACACGATAATTCGCGAGGGCCGGCTGACCGCTCTGGACGACCCTGAGGTACGCAAACTGGCCGAGAAGTATGGTGATCCGGAAGATCTACTGCGCGAAGACTGGATTCCGCAAATTCCCGGAATCACCTGTCCCGGCTCATACGAGGAATATGCCCGCAATCCCGGCAAGTGGATCTACAAATAACCCGTTCAAGATTCAGCGTCACTCCCACCTTGAACCTTGAACATTGAACGCGGCGGCGCTACGCGCCGCTCAGAATTTGTCCTTTTTGAACGACTTAAGAGAGGATGGACGGGTGCGCAAAGCGTCGTCTTTGGTCACCCGGTCAAAGACATGGATACCGCGATTATGGAGCAGCGTCGGTTGTGAGATCGCCCGCTTGGCGGCGGCGGAACAGATCTCGCAGCGCTTGAGCGGCCTGTCGTTGACTTTTTGGATAGCCTCGAAGCGGTGTCCCTTGGCGCATTGGTATTCGTAAAGCGGCATAGAGTGGGTTTGTAGTTATCACATCGATCTGACCTCCTCAATGAGCGGGCAAACTTGTCTCAAGAAAGTTTTCCTGCTATAAGATTTTATGTTTGCACTGCATCAAGCGCAATCATCTCGAAACCCAGGCCCAGGTCTGGGTTTTTTTTTAACAGGGAGCCTGATACCAGAGTTTTTCGGAACTCTGTTAACTGGGCATGGAGGTGAAGCGTGTTAGAGCAAGAAGTCTTGCCGGTAGGTTTGACTTTTGACGATGTATTGTTGATTCCCGCCGCTTCGTCGGTGCTGCCGCGTGATATCGACGTCTCAACGCGGCTCACCGAACGGATCACACTCAACATCCCGCTCGTCAGCGCCGCCATGGATACGGTGACGGAGTCGAGAACGGCCATCGGCATGGCCCAGGAAGGCGGTCTCGGTATCATCCATCGCAACTTGTCAGTCTGGGCACAGGCAGGAGAAGTTGAGAAGGTCAAGAAGTTCGAGAGCGGAATGATTACCGACCCGATCACGGTGGCACCGGAGCAAAAAATCTCCGAAGCTCAGGAAATCATGAACCGATTCGGCATCTCCGGCCTGCCAGTCACTAAGAACGGCCGGCTCGTGGGAATTCTTACCAATCGGGACCTGCGTTTTGAGAAACGGCTCGATCGCCTGGTGTCCGAGGTCATGACTAAAGATCGACTGATCACGGTCAAGCCCGGAGTGAGTCTCGATGAAGCGAAAGAGTTGCTGCATCAGCATCGTATTGAAAAACTACTCGTCGTGGACGACAATTTTGAGCTGAGAGGCCTAATCACGGTCAAAGACATCCAAAAGAAGATCCAGTATCCCAACGCCTGCAAAGACGCGCGGGGCCGATTGCGGGTCGGTGCCGCGGTAGGGGTAGGCGCGGATTGGGAAGAGCGGGTGGAGGCTTTGGTGCGGGCGGGGGTGGACCTGGTCGCGGTGGATACTGCGCATGGCCATTCAAAAAATGTCCTCGACGTGGTTGGACAAATTCGCCGGCGTTATCCTGATCTTGATTTGGCCGGTGGCAACGTCGCCACCGCCGAAGGCGCCAGCGCGTTGATCGACGCCGGTGTCAATGTCGTCAAGGTCGGCGTCGGCCCCGGTTCGATTTGCACCACCCGGATCGTATCCGGCGTAGGGGTGCCGCAGATTACCGCCGTCGGCAGCTGCGCCAAAGCGGCGGCGCGGTTCAACGTACCGATCATCGCCGACGGCGGCATCAAATACTCCGGTGACATTACCAAGGCGATAGCCGCCGGGGCAAATTCGGTCATGATCGGGAGTCTGTTTGCGGGCACGGAGGAAAGCCCGGGCGAGACGATTCTTTATCAGGGAAGAACCTACAAGGCCTACCGTGGAATGGGTTCCATCGGCGCCATGGGACAGGGAAGCCGAGACCGCTATGGTCAGGCTGATGTCGCGGAGGCGAGTAAGTTGGTGCCGGAAGGAATCGAGGGCCGAGTGCCCTATAAAGGATCGCTCTCTTACAATATTCAACAGCTGGTCGGCGGGGTGCGCGCGGGCATGGGTTATCTCGGATGCCGCGATGTGCCGGCGCTGCAAACCAAGGCGCGCTTCATGCAGATTACCGCGGCGGGCCTGCGCGAAGGTCATGTCCACGATGTCTTCATTACCAAGGAAGCGCCCAACTACCGAGTCGAATGATCCTGAGCGCCGATAAGGGGTACTTGCTTCGTTGTCAGTTCGTACTCGTAGCCTCACGCACGGCCGATGCACGCTCCGGTGCGAGCCCTCGCTCCGTGTCGTACCCAGCGCCTTCTCGACGACCCGACGACTTAATAGGTTGCGTGCTAACTTACGGATTACCGAATGATTCTTGTTCTTGACTTCGGTTCTCAGTACACCCAACTCATCGCGCGCCGGATCCGGGAGTCCAAAGTTTACTGCGAAATCCACCCGTTCGACATCACGCCGGAAAAATTCAAGGGCCTTCGCCCTGATGGAGTCATCCTCTCAGGCGGGCCGGCGAGCATTTATCAGAAAGATGCGCCCAAAGTCAGCCCGGAGATTTTTCAGATGCCGGTACCTTTCCTCGGGATCTGTTATGGGATGGGCGTGATCAATCTCGCTTTCGGCGGCGAAGCCGCGCGTGCCGAGCGTCGCGAATATGGCCCCGCCGAATTGTCCATCGATAACGACGCCGATCTCTTCCACGGCTTCATCAAGCAGCCGCCGGCCCGGGTCTGGATGAGCCACGGCGACAAAATGGTCTCCCTGCCCAAGGGCTGGACCATTCTCGCCCATAGCGGCAACTCGCCCATAGCGGCATTCGCCGATCCCGCGCGGCGCTTCTTCGGCGTGCAGTTTCACCCCGAAGTGGCGCACACGCCGCGCGGCAGAGAGATTCTTGATAATTTCATTTTTCGCGTCTGTAAATGCCAGCCGAACTGGACGATGGAGCATTTCATCGGCTCGTCGGTCAAGAAGATTTGCGACGAAGTCGGCGACGGCCGGGTGCTATGTGCGCTCAGCGGCGGCGTCGATTCCGCCGTTGCCGCAACTCTGGTCCATCGCGCCATCAAAGACCGGTTGATCTGTGTGTTCGTCAATAACGGACTGCTGCGCAAGCATGAAGCGGAGCGCGTCTGCGCGCTTTTCGCCGAGCGTTTCGGCAACAGTTTTCGCTATGTCAATGCCAGCGAGCCGTTTCTCGCGGCGCTCAAGGGTGTCGAGGATCCGGAGATCAAGCGCAAGCGCATTGGTTACAAGTTTATTGAGACCTTCGAGGAAGAAGCGGCGAAACTCGGCGAGATCGAATATCTCGCCCAAGGGACGCTTTATCCGGACGTGATTGAATCGGTTTCGGTGCTCGGGCCGTCTGCCACCATCAAGTCGCATCACAATGTCGGCGGTCTGCCCACTAAAATGCAGTTCAAGCTTGTCGAGCCGCTGCGCGAATTATTCAAAGACGAAGTCAGAGTCCTTGGCAAGGAACTGGGCCTGCCGAAAGAGATCATTCAACGCCAGCCCTTTCCGGGCCCCGGACTGGCGATCCGCGTGCTCGGCGAGGTCACGGAAGAGCGGCTGAATATTCTGCGCGATGCCGACGTGATCGTTCTCGACGAGATCAAGGCGGCGGGTTTATACGAAAAAGTTTGGCAGTCGTTTGCCGTCCTGCTGCCGATCAAAACCGTCGGGGTCGTGGGCGACGAGCGCAGTTACGAGAACGTCGTCGCGCTTCGAGTAGTTGATAGCCAGGACGGCATGACCGCCGACTGGGTAGCTCTGCCTGCGGAGTTGTTGGCGAAAATTTCCAACCGCATATTGAACGAAGTGCGCGGCGTCAACCGCGTGGTCTACGATATATCGTCTAAACCGCCGGCGACCATCGAGTGGGAGTAGCCCGCTCGGTTCAAGGTTCAAGCTCAAAGTTCCAGTTCCGGACTCGGATTGAGTGTCAAACTTCGAGGACGCAAGCTTTTGTTTTATCGCCGGCGTGAAAGCGAGTTTTGCTGTGGAGTATGATAACAACGAGATTCAATATATTGCCGGTTGGGGAGCGGCGCCGGGCACGACCGACGTTGTGCGCTTTCTTCAGGGACCCCAGAAGCGACTTGAAGAGCTGGCGCGGGCAGCGCGAATTTTCTGCGAGTTTGTGCGGGGCTTTCGCGCGCTTCACTTCGTCGGGCCATGCGTCACCGTTTTCGGCTCAGCGCGTTTTACCGAAAACCACCAATACTACCGGCTGGCGCGCGCAGTGGGCGGCAAGCTGGCCAACGCGGGATTCGCCGTTATGACGGGCGGTGGGCCCGGAATCATGGAAGCCGCCAACCGGGGCGCTAAAGAGATAGGTGGGCGCTCCATCGGCTGCAATGTCGAGCTGCCCAAGGAGCAGCGGCCCAATCCCTATCTCGATCAGTGGACCACTTTTCGTTATTTCTTTGTCCGCAAGGTGATGCTGGTCAAATATTCCTACGCTTTCATCGCTCTGCCGGGAGGATTCGGCACGCTCGATGAAATATTTGAAACGGCCACTCTGATCCAGACCGCGAAGATTCATAATTTTCCCCTGGTGCTGATGGCGCGTGAATTCTGGCGTCCGCTGCTCGACTTCATGGCCGATAGATTGGTCCGTGAAAATACCATCGATTCCCGGGATCTCGACCGCATCCTCGTCACCGATTCGCCCGAGGAAGCAGTGGCCGCGATCACCGATGTGGCGAGGCGGCGGTTTGGTATGACGTATGGTCCGCGCATAAAACGGCGTAGGATTCTCGGCGAGGTGCCCCGCGCGTAGCAGCGCGGCCAGCGCAAAGCTCGGGCATGTATGGACGAAACTACAAACCTTAAACAGATCGCGCAGGTTCTGCTTTTCGACCGCGACCGGCGGCTCGTGATTTATTTGCGCGACGATAACCCGGAAATTCCGTTCCCAAATCATTGGGACCTGTTGGGCGGTCATTTGGAAGACGGCGAAACGCCGGAACAGGCCTTGGTGCGCGAGATCAAGGAGGAGATCGGCATCGAGCTCACGGACTGGAAAGCGTTTCGGCGCTTTGACTGTGTGCAAGGCGATGTCTATCCCAACGTCAAACACATCTACTGGGCGACGATTGAGAAATCACCGGCGGAATTGACTCTTTATGAAGGTCAGAAACTCGCGAGCATCGCGATGGCGGAGCGAACAGAAGTCAAGTTTGCCAATATTCTCGGCGCGGTCGTCGATGCGTTTATTGATGCCGGTTTGTGGCCGGAATCTGTGGATAACTTTTAACGCGGAATCGCTGCAAAGAATTGTCGCAAGAGTTTGTTTGTGCTAATTCATAAATAGTTCCCATGGAACATTCCCGGTTCGTCCATTTACATTGCCACACCGAATACAGCCTGCTCGACGGGGCCAACAAGGTCGACAAGCTTTTCGAGCGCATCAAAGCGCTCAAGCAGCCGGCGGTCGCCATGACGGATCATGGCAACATGTTCGGCGCCATCGAGTTTTATCGTGAGGCGTTAAGCAAAGGCATCAAACCAATAATCGGTTGCGAAATCTACGTTGCGCCGATCAGCCGTTTCGACAAAAAGGGCGTCGATAAAGGACCCAAAGAGTACAATAACCATTTGATTCTCCTGGCGATGAACCGGGACGGATACCGCAATCTGTGCAAGCTGGTCTCCCTCGGTTACATGGAAGGGTTTTATTACAAACCGCGCGTCGACAAAGAGCTGCTCCGGGAGTTCAACGGCGGGTTGATTGCTCTTAGCGCCTGTCTTCAGGGGGAAGTGTCGCAAGCGCTGTCCAATGGCAATATAGAAAAGGCGCGTGCCGCCGCCGAGAGCTATGCGTCGATATTCGGCGACCGCTATTACATCGAGATTCAGGACAACAAGCTCGCGGAGCAGGAGAAGGTCAACCACCTGCTGGTTGAGCTTGCCCGCGATCTTTCGCTGCCGGTGGTGGCGACCAACGACTGCCACTATGGCGAGCGCGACGATTACGAGGCGCACGACGTGCTGCTCGCGGTGCAAACCGGCAAGACGGTCGACGATGACAACCGACTCAAGCTCGAGACCGACGAGCTCTATGTCAAGTCGGCGGAAGAGATGCAGCACGGCTTCACCTACTGCCCTGGAGCGGTGGAGCGCACGCTGGAAATCGCCGACCGGTGCAACGTCGAGATCGAATTTGGCAAGTATCATTTCCCGGCCTTTACCCCACCCAAAGAGATAAGTCTCGATGATTACCTCGATGAGCAGGCGCACAGTGGTCTGGACGAAAGACTCGAAGGAGTTGATGACCCTGAGAAGCGCAAGTCCTATCGGCAGCGTCTCGATTACGAACTGGGTGTGATCAAGCGAATGCAGTTTTCCGGCTATTTCTTAGTCGTCGCCGATTTCATCAACTACGCCAAACGGAACGGCATCCCCGTCGGTCCTGGGCGCGGCTCTTCGGCCGGAAGTCTCGTCGCCTACGCGCTCAAGATCACGGACCTGGACCCGATCCGCCATGTGTTGCTCTTCGAGCGTTTCCTCAATCCCGAGCGCCGCTCCATGCCGGATATCGACGTCGATTTCTGCATCCGCGGTCGGGCCCAGGTCATTCAGTATGTCAAGGACAAATATGGCGCCGACCGGGTGGCGCAGATCGCCACGTTCGGAACGCTCAAGGCTAAAGCGGCGATCAAGGACGTCGGGCGCGCGCTGGGTTTTTCATTTGCCGAAGCCGACGCCATCGCCAAGCTCATTCCCGCGCCCAAACAGGGCTTCGACTTTCCCCTGCAAGAGTCGATCAAAATGGAGCCGAGGCTTCAGGAATTGATCCAGGGCGATCCGCGGGTGCGGACTTTGATCGGCCACGCGCTCCGTCTCGAAGGCTTGGTGCGCCATGCCTCCACTCATGCGGCGGGAGTGGTGCTTTCGAACCTGCCTTTAGTGGACCACCTGCCGCTGTTCGTCGATAAGGAAGGCGGTATCGTCACCCAGTTCGACATGGGCAGCGTGGAGAAGATCGGTTTGGTCAAATTCGATTTTCTCGGTCTCAAGACGCTGACGTTGATTCACGATTGCTTGAAGCTCATCGACGAGAGTCAGGGGGTGAAAGTCGATATCCCACATCTTTCCCTCAACGATAAAAAGACCTATAGGCTCCTCTGCAACGGCAATACCACCGGCGTGTTCCAACTGGAAAGCGCGGGCATCCGCGAGATGACGGTAAAGATTCGTCCCAACTGTTTCGAAGACTTGGTGGCGATTTTGGCACTCTATCGGCCTGGTCCGCTGGATAGCGGCATGGCTGAAGAGTACATCAAGCGCAAACATGGCAAGGAGAAGATCATATATCTGCATCCGCTGCTGGAGCCGATTTTGAAGGACACCTATGGAGTGATCGTGTACCAGGAGCAGGTGATGCAGATAGCTCAGGTGCTCGCCGGCTACAGCATGGGCGACGCCGATATCTTGCGCCGCGCCATGGGCAAGAAGGACCCTGAAGAGATGGCGGCGCAGCGGGAACGCTTTGTCGAGGGCGCCGGGGCGAAGAAGATCAGCCATGAGAAGGCGACCGAAATTTTTGATCAGATGGAAACCTTCGCGCGCTATGGCTTCAATAAGTCTCACTCCGCGGCGTATGCTTTGGTGTCGTATCACACTGCTTACCTGAAAGCGCACTATCCGGTGGAGTTCATGGCCGCGCTGATGACCTCGGAAATGGATGACACCGATAAGGTCATCAAGAATCTGGCCGAGTGCCGCCAAAAGGGCATCGAAGTGCTCGCTCCCGATGTCAACGAGAGCCGCGCGGATTTTACCCCGGTGGGCGACAAGATTCGTTTCGGTCTGGCCGCGGTGAAAAACGTTGGCGGCAAGGCAGTGGAGGTGATTCTCGATAGTCGCCGCAAAGACGGTCCCTTCGAGTCGCTATATGATTTTTGCCGGCGCGTCGATCTCACGTCGGTCAACAAGCGGGTGATCGAGAGCTTGATCAAGTGCGGCGCCTTCGAGGCCACCGGCGTTTCGCGCGGGCGCATGATGGGGGCATTGGACGACGCGATGCGAGCAGGACAGGCGCATCAGAGAGACCGGGAAAGCAACCAGATCGATATTTTTGCCGCTCTGGGCGCCACCGCCAAGGGAAGCAAAAAGTCCGGCGACGTCTATCCGCAGGTGGCGGAATGGTCGGCACAGGAGTCTCTGGCCTTTGAAAAGGAGTCGCTGGGGTTTTACATCACCGGCCATCCGCTCGACAAATACGAGCGTGTGATCAAGAAAATCACCACCGGCTCCGTCGCCGCGCTGAAAGAAAAGGCCTCTCCCGGCGAGGTCAAGCTCGGCGGCGTGGTCTCCGCGCTGAAATTGCGCAATACCAAGAAAGGCGACCGTTACGGCATTTTTAATCTCGAAGACAAGACCGGTTTTCTTGAAATCATCGCGTGGCCCGACGTGTATAAAAAATGTGCCGACATGCTCGCCGCCGACGACCCGATTTTTGTCAAGGGCCGGCTGGAAGCGGGCGAAGATCGGATTCAAGTCATCGCCAATGAAATCAGTTCGCTGACCGAAGCCGCCGCTAAGGGGCGCGCCAACGGCAACGGCCTTGGCAGTGACCCGAACGGCGATGAGAAGATCCACCTGCACGCGCGGGAAAGCGAAATCTCCGCCGACGAGTTGGTGCAGCTGCGCGAAACGCTGCTCGAATATCCCGGCCCCTGCACGGTTTTTCTCCACCTCTATGCGGCGAGCCGAAGCGAAACTATCATCGAGCTTCCTAGCCAAGTGCGTGTGGCCGCCACGGCTGAGCTGGAAGAATCGGTGCAGAGACTTTTCGGCGCGCGGTTGAGCTTTCATACTTTGGCCAATTGAATCCGGTAAACTCCATTCGTTCGCACAAGAAAGAAAGGGCCGTTTTGGTCGGCGTCGAGCTGCCGACGCACCGTGACGGAGTTGCCCTCGATGACAGCTTGGAAGAGCTCCAACGATTGGCGGAAACTGCCGGCGCCACGGTAGCGCGGAAATTCACCCAGCAGCTGCGGCAGGTGACTCCCGCAACGCTCATGGGCCGCGGCAAGATCGAAGAGATCAGGTCGTCGTTGGGCGAATTGAACGCGGATTTGGTGATCGTCGATGGCGATCTAACTCCCGCGCAGCAGCGCAATCTCGAAACGGCGTTTAAGCTCCGCGTCATCGACCGCAGCCAACTCATACTCGATATCTTCGCCCAACGGGCGCGCAGTAATGAAGGCAAACTGCAGGTCGAGCTGGCGCAATTGGATTATCTCCTGCCGCGCCTGACGCGCCAGTGGACGCATCTATCCCGGCTGGGGGGAGGCATCGGCACTCGCGGTCCCGGCGAAACCCAGCTCGAAGTGGACCGTCGGCGCATCCGCGAGCGCATCAGCCATCTCAAAAGGCGCCTAAAGACCGTGGAGCGGACCCGTTCGTTGCAGCGTAAAGAGCGCGAGGAAGTTCCGTTCGCCACGGTCGCTCTGGTGGGCTATACCAACGCCGGCAAGTCGACTCTGATGAATGCGCTCACGCGGGCGGGGGTTTTCGTCGAAGACAAGTTGTTCGCGACGTTGGACCCGACTACGCGGGCACTCCGGCTTATCAATGGCGACAAAGTCATGTTGGTGGATACGGTAGGATTCATCAACAAGATACCCCACGCGCTGGTCGAAGCGTTCAAGAGCACGTTGGAAGAAGTGCGCAGCGCCGATCTGTTGCTTCATCTCGTGGACTTGGCAAACCCATTATTCGGCGAGCAAATCCATATCATCGAGGGTGTGCTCGCTGAGATCGGCGCGGGCGGAATACCGACGATTCTCGTGCCTAATAAAATCGACCTGGTGCCCTGGGCGTCGCTCGGGCGTCTCAACGATGGTGCGGCGGTGGGCGTGTGCCCGATCTCAGCGCGCACGGGAGCCGGCCTCGGGCCGCTCTTGCAACTCGTGGGTGCGACTTTGGACAAGGGTAAACAGCCGTTTCATGCCTGTTTCCCCGCATCCCAGGCTGGCTTGGTGTCACTTTTGCGCGAGCACGGCCGCGTCGTCAGCGAGCATTATGACGGAGAGCGCATTGAAGTCACTGCTCTGGTGACGCCGAAGCTAGCGGGGCAGTTGCGCAAGCTACTGGCAGGCTGGTGAAGAAGATTCCTATGCCGATCTCCCTGAGCACCGTCGAAGGGTGCGACCGATCGCGTTATAGAAATTGGAGTACTGGAGTGGTGGAGTGATGGGTTCGAATCCCAATACTCCATTACTCCGTCACTCCAACACTCCGTTCCGTTTGCGCCGGGAATTGCAGTGCTTAATCTGCCCAATTTTTTAACGCTGATTCGTATTCTGACGATTCCGTTCTTTCTTGTGTTTTTGGCCTATCACCGCTATTCGGAAGCATTGATAATTTTCGTCGTCGGCGCGGTGACCGATGGTCTCGACGGACTCGCTGCGCGCTGCTTACATCAGGAGACGCGGCTGGGCTCGTATCTCGACCCAGTGGCCGATAAATTATTGGTGTTCTCGTCCTATGTGATGCTCGGTTTCATCGAAGCCATTCCAATTTGGCTGGTGGTTATAGTGGTGACGCGCGATGTATTTATTTTGCTTGGTTGCGGTATCATTTTTTATCAGATCGGAGAAAAGTTTGAAGCCCAGCCAACACTGATCGGGAAAGGCAGCACGATGCTACAGCTGGCAACTTTGGCGGCGGCTTTGATATCGCTCCATGATCCGAAGCTGTTACCAGCTCTTGCCCTGGATACTCTGATCGCCGCCACGGCGGCGGCCACGGTGCTATCGGGTATACAATACCTGTATCGGGGTTTCGTCTGGTTGCAGAACCGGACGCCGTCGAGCCCTTCTGATCGGTAGAAACACACTGCGTTTGCGGTTCATAGTTCAACGTGGCGCCTCCGGCGCGGTTCAAGGTTCCGCGTTCACGTTCGAGGTTGAGTGGTTGGGACGTTGAACATTGAACTTTGAACGTTAACAGGCAATTCATTGTTTATGACGCGCAACGGTATTCTGCTCATCGATAAACCGGAGGGTCCTTCCTCGGCGCAAGTCGTTCACCGCGCCAAGGTGATCCTCGGCGCCAAAAAGGCCGGCCACCTCGGCACGCTCGATCCATTCGCGTCTGGTTTACTGCTGTTGGGGATCAATGAAGGCACCAAGATTGCGGACGTTTTTTTGAGCGCTGCCAAGCGCTATCGCGGCGTCATGGTTCTCGGGGTAGCCACCGACTCTCAGGATGCCACCGGTAACGTGGTTGAGACGCGGCCCGTGCCGGCGCTTGACGCCGCGCGTCTCAAGCGTTTGGCAGCCCAGTTTACCGGCGAGCTGCAACAAATTCCGCCGATGTTCTCCGCTTTAAAAAAAGACGGCGTGCGCTTGTACCGTCTGGCGCGCCAGGGGCGAGAAGTACCCCGGGCGCCGCGCGCGGTGCGCGTTGATATGCTCCGCCTCGTTCAGCTCGGTGCAACGGAGATCGAACTGGACGTGACCTGTTCGCGAGGTACCTACGTGCGCACGTTGGCGGCGGATATGGGCGCGGCTTTAAGTTGCGGCGCGCATCTCAAGAGTCTTCGACGCCTCTCCTGTGGCCGCTTGAGCGTCGATCAGGCGATCACGTTAGACCAGTTGGAACAGGCGAGATCCACACCGGCGCTCGTGCCGCTTGCGGCGGCGCTCAGCCATCTCCCCGCGGTGACCTGGGACAACCGCTGGATTGCGCGGCTGCGCTTGGGACAGCAAGAGGTTTTGAGCCAGCTCGGCAAACCGCGCGCCGAGGAAAAACTGGCGCCTATTCTCGATCGCCAAGGTAATCTAGTGGCGTTGGCCGAGTGGACTGACGAGTTTGGCTGGCGGCTGGCGCGGGTTTTTCGCGAGTAAAGGGGAGTAAAGGGCCTCTTTATTGACACGGCCGTAGCGATTCAGATAGTTTTAAAACTCAACCTCGGCGTCGACTATGCGCCCGGCTAGGAGGAGAGCAGCATAATCGTGTCGGGGATTTTGGCAAACCTATGCGCCAGGCGAAGGTTTTGTTTTTTTGCTGCTTGAAGAGAACGGGAGACGGTGACGAATAATGAGTAAAGCGATGGGGACTATGCCTTCGAATGCGGCGGTTCAAAAGTGGGTCGAGGAAGTGACGGCCATGTGCCAGCCCGACGAGGTGTTTTGGTGCGATGGCTCCGAAGAAGAAAAAGAGCGGCTGACCCAGATCGCCGTCCAGTGCGGTGATTTGATTCCGTTGAATCAACAAGCTCTGCCGGGTTGTTATCTGCATCGCAGCGCGCTCAATGACGTGGCGCGGACGGAGAATCTCACCTTTGTTTGCACTGAAGAAAAAGACGATGCCGGACCGAACAACAATTGGATGGCGCCGGCGGAGTCTTACGACAAGCTCGGCAAGATCTTGCGCGGCGCCATGCGTGGCCGCACCCTGTACGTGATCCCTTTTCTCATGGGCCCGCCGGGTTCGCCCTTCAGTAAAGTCGGCATTCAAGTCACCGACAGTGTTTATGTCGTGCTCAACATGCGCATTATGACACGCATGGGCAAGATCGCGCTGGATGAACTCGGCAACTCCGATGATTTCACGCGTTGTCTTCATGCCAAAGCCGACCTTGATATCGACCGGCGCTTCATCTGCCACTATCCGCAGGACAATACCATTTGGAGCGTAGGCTCAGGCTACGGTGGTAACGCGTTGCTGGCGAAAAAGTGTCTGGCCTTGCGGATAGCAAGCAAGCTCGGCCACAAGGAAGGCTGGCTTGCCGAGCACATGCTCATCGTCGGTGTCGAAAGCCCGGACGGTGAAATTACTTATATCTGCGGCGCTTTTCCGAGCGCCTGCGGCAAGACCAATATGGCATTGTTGGTGCCGCCGGCCAGCATGCCGGGTTGGAAAATTCACACCATTGGCGACGATATCTCGTGGCTGCGCGTCGGCGCCGATGGCCGC
This sequence comes from Binatia bacterium, assembly GCA_036555515.1. Classification (GTDB taxonomy): domain Bacteria; phylum Desulfobacterota; class Binatia; order UBA9968; family UBA9968; genus DATACQ01. The sequence goes on along the minus strand of DATBLC010000285.1, from coordinate 41,956 downwards.
TTGTGGGCGATCAATCCAGAAGCGGGGATCTTCGGCGTGGCGCCCGGAACCGGCTCGAACACCAACCCCAACGCCGTGCGCACTGTGAAAAAGGACACGATCTTCACTAACGTGGCGCTGCGCGACGACGGCACCGTCTGGTGGGAAGGTCACGACGACCCTGTGCCTGCCAACGCTCTGGATTGGCGCGGCCAACCCTGGGACCCCGAAGGCGGCCACCCGGCGGCGCATCCTAATTCCCGTTTTACGGTCTCGGTAAAACAGACTCCTACTTATTCGCCAGAATGGGAAAAGCCCCAAGGCGTGCCTATTAGCGCGATTCTTTTCGGGGCGCGCCGGCAAAAAATGATCCCGCTCGTCTTTCAGTCCTTCAACTGGCAGCATGGCACCTTCCTGGGGGCGACGTTGGCGTCCGAGACCACCGCGGCGGCCACCGGGGCGGTGGGTGTCGTGCGCCGTGATCCGATGGCGATGTTACCCTTCTGTGGTTACAACATGGGCGATTACTGGGGCCATTGGCTGGCGATGGCCAAGCGCGTTACCAATCCACCTAAAATCTTTCGCGTCAACTGGTTCCAGCGCAACGAGCGCGGCCGGTTTCTTTGGCCTGGCTTCGGCGAAAACCTGCGCGTGCTGCGCTGGGTGATTGAGCGCGCTAAAGGCGGCGGCCAAGCGGATGAGACCGCCATCGGTTACGTACCGAAGGCATCGATCTTGAACGGCCCAGGCCTCGACATAGCCAAGTCCGATGTCGATCGACTCCTCGCCGTCGACCGCGACGCGTGGAGAAATAATCTCAAAAGCCAGAGCGACTTCTTTGATACCTTCGGCGACCATTTACCGGAGGCTATGAGGGAGGAGCATCGATCGCTCGCCAACCGTCTCAAGGGTTGAGATCACGGAGGTGTCACGTGGCGCGAGGTCATCATGATATCGGCGGACTCCCTGGCGCGGGTCCGATAGACCAATCACAGCACGAGCTTTCCGATTGGGAAATACTCGCCGATGCGATCAATCAAGCATTGGGCGCCAAAGGGGTTCGGCGCACCGATGAGTTACGCCGCGTGCGCGAGGAAATGGAGTCGGATGCCTACCGCAGCATGAGTTATTACGAACGATGGATAGCGAGCATGGAAACGATCTTGATCGAGAAGAAAATCCTGACGAGAGATGAGATCGATCGCAAACTCGCCGAGTTTGAAAAAAAATGGGGCGAGCCATGAATACCGGCGCTAAATTCAAGCCAGGCGATCGCGTGCGAGTTCGTTTCGAAGATCGTCCCGGCCATATACGCACGCCGTGGTACATTCGGGGCAAGACCGGTTGGATCGAACGGATCCACGGCGAGTTTTTAAATCCCGAGTCCCTGGGACACGGCGGCGATGGATTGCCGAAGAGGATCCTCTACTTGGTGGCATTCCAGCAGGGCGACGTCTGGGAGCGGTACAACGCCATGCGCGACAAATTATTGGTCGACATTTTTGAACACTGGTTGGATCCGGCAAACTGAGGAGGATAAGTCCATGAGCGTTGATCATGCAGCTGATCAATCTAATGATGCGCGCGCTCACGAGCATCCAAAGCACGAGCTCAGCGCTATCGCCCGACGGGTTTACGCCATTCGCGAATTATTGCTTGAAAAAGGCGTTCTCACCGAGCACGATATTCGTTGCCAGATTGAATACCAGGAAGCCCGTTCTCCGGCTAACGGCGCGAAAATCGTCGCCAGAGCCTGGGTCGATCCCGCTTACAAAGCGCGGCTCATCGCCGATCCCAAAGCGGCGTGTTTGGAATTGGGAATCGATGCCACTAGCATCAATGAGTTCGTCGTCCTGGAGAATACGGAAAAGGTCCGGCATATGGTAGTCTGCACCTTGTGTTCCTGTTATCCCCGTCCGATTCTGGGACGGCCGCCCGATTGGTACAAGAGCTTCAACTATCGCCAACGCTCTGTGAACGATCCGCGCGGGGTGATGCGCGAGTTCGGCCTCGTGCTGCCCGATGACGTCGAAGTGCGCGTGCATGATAGTACCGCGGATATTCGCTATCTCGTGTTGCCCCTGCGTCCGAAGGGGACGGAGAACTTGAGCGCCTCGGAGCTGGAAAAACTGGTGACCCGCGACAGCATGATTGGCGTCATGGACGCGCTTCCCGAAGTTCCCAAATAGCTGGAAATGGCCGGTTAATCCCGCAATCGCTACCCGCTAACTCAACATTCTGTTGGCCGCGCCGATATATCTACCATTACAACGCTGAGTCTTTGCCGCGGCGGCGGTAGCTGTTACGTAGTCGAACCACTGCCGGAGTCTTGATCACCGCGCCCAAGAGCCGGTCAGCTTGGACGGAGGAAGCTTATGTCGGAAGTCAAATATTCCATTGCCTTGCGCTGCATCGGGCAAGATCTAGTGCAGCGCGGGCTGAGAACTTTCGATATCAAGCGAGAAGGGAGTCACTTTATTGCACTCTGCCGCAATCAGGACCCCCCCTCCGCTACGACGGAAACTGTCCGGTATACGCCGGCGGATATCGAGTTTCTAGACCGCTCCGGCGAATCCCGCCGCGGCGAGAAGGCCGAAAAAGAATTTTTGCACCAAGCCCAGATGCTGCGGGCAATCGGGGATTTTCTCGACAAGTATGGTTCTACTCTGATCCACATTACGAATAATGCCGTTCAGGTTGTGGAGTCTATGTTTCGAGTGGAATACGTCACGCGCGAAGGCGAACATATCGTCGATGACAGTCCGGGGTCGGCGATTTTCGACATGTGCGTGCTCATGGTCCAGAAACGAAAGCAGAACTCCACCGCCAATGGCCGGGCCGGGCACCGTTGATCTTTTCCGCTGCTGCGAAATTGCCCCCCCCTTTTTCCAATTCGAACCCGCAAATAAGTGGTCTCCCGTGTGCCTTTTGGTTGGTTACACCCACGGTTGGAATCGGCATTTTATCAATTGACGCGAATCAAGCGACTCTGATAAACAGGCATCATATTCATCGTAGAAAGGGGAACAGAATGACATACACGATCGAAACCTTTGCAGAGGAATGCCGGCGTCTTATAAAGGCGGACCCCAGTCCCGCCGGACGTGAAAAAGTGCGCCTGCTCGTGGAAGATGTGCTCAAGGATGAAAAGTTTACCGGCCAGTACCTCAACGAGCGCACGCCCGATCGCCAGGTGGTTTACGAGGACCCCGAGCTCGGATTCTGTATCTGCGCTCACATGAGCCACGGCGCCAAGGAGGCCAACCCTCATGATCATGGGTCTTCATGGGCGATTTATGGGCAGGCGATCGGCGAAACCGAAATGAGCGACTGGGAGGTGCTCGAGGCACCAAGGGAAGAGCAACCGGGGAAAGTGCGCCGCGCGCGGGTTTATGCACTGAAGCCCGGAATGGCGCATATCTATAACGAAGGTGATGTGCACTCGCCGAAACGGACGGCCACCACCGGACTGATCCGCATCGAGGGCAAGAATACTCAGAAGATGAAACGATTACCTTACAAGGCGGTCTGATCTTCGGCCAGGCTGCTGAATAGGGGTTCAAGGTTCAATGTTTTTGAGTTTCGAGCCGAAGAACATTGAACTTTGACCCCGGAATCTTGAACCGTTATCAGTGCATGATCCCGCCACCCTCGACGACTAGCAATTGACCGGTAACGAAATCGCTGTCCGAGCTCGCCAGAAAGAGGGCGGTGCCAACGATATCTGCCGGTATTTCAACGCGCTTGAACGCGCGCTTGTCGGTGCCGCCTTGGCGCCGGGCGAGCACCTCCGCCGTAACGTTTTCTTCGCTCATGGTCGAGCCCGGCGTCATGCAGTTCACGTTGATACCCCATTGGCCGAGTTGGCGCGCCATCACCCGAGTGAGCGCCACGACCCCGCCCTTGGCCGTTGTATAATGCGGCATATCGCCCGAGCCGCTAAAAAACGTTCCAGAGGCAATATTGATGATTTTGCCGCTTTTCTGCTGCTTCATAATCGGGATCGCCGCTTTGCAGCAGAGAAAGACACCCTTGAGATTGACTTCAATGACCCGGTCCCACTCGCCGATCTCTAATTCCTCCACCGGGCCTTTCCAAAGATTCTGCGTCACGTAGATCGCCGCATTGTTGAGCAGGACGTCGATCCGGCCGTATCTCGTCAGGGTGTCTTGCATCAAACCTTGTAGGTTTGTAAAGTCCCTTACGTCGGTCCCACGCGCCCACGCGGAAAAACCGCTATCGATGATCGCTTTGGCGGTTGCTTCGCCGCCTGGCGTATCGATGTCGGCGATCACCACATGCGCCCCCTCTTCCGCAAAGCGCCGCGCGTAGGCTCTGCCAATACCATGGGCGGCGCCGGTGATGATGGCAACTTTGTCCTTGAGTCTCATGAAACCTCCAGTAAATTGGTCGTACCGAATTGGTATTAACGACGGCGGACCGCTGACGGGCGACGGCCGGTTCTGCGGTCGTCGGTCGGTTGTCTGCGGTCATTGGTCTAGGCAAAGGCCGGGGTTTTACCTTCGAGCAGGGCACCGAACTGACTCGACGGGAAGCGCAGCCCGACGAAGAAAGATCCGAACAGCCCATACACCGCGCTGGCTTCGTCAAAGCGCATCTCGTAGACGAGTTTCTTGAATACCAGCGGATCGTCGGCGAAAAGATCGACGCCCCATTCCCAGTCGTCGAAACCGATTGAACCGGAGATGATCTGGGTCACGCGCCCGGCGTAGTGTCGGCCGATCACGCCATGCTCGCGCATCATGCGTTGGCGCTCCTTGATGGGCTCGTTGTACCAGTTCTTGATTTCGCCGCGCAACTTGTTCATCGGATAAAAGCACAGATATCGGCGCTGGGGGATTTCCGGCCAGAGCCGCGACGCCGCGGCCTCGCGTTGCTTGGCGAGTTCCAATGCCACTTCTCGGTTCCACTCGCCGGTGCCTGGGCGCAGACCTTTTTCAACCAGCTCGCCGTACAGCTTCACCGAGGCCTCGTAAAGCCCCAGTTCGACGACCGAGAGATAAGATGTCACCGGTTCGAGAAACTCGTTAAACCTCGAGTGGGCCAGCTGCAGCTCGACCTGATTGAGATCGTCGAGGGTTCGACGAAAATGCACGATCATTAGATCGCCCTTGTGGCTCAAGAGTGAAAACAGGGCGCTTCGCTCCTGTTTGTTGCGTTCCCACTCGCTGAATCTAGCCACGGCGCGGTCAAGAATTCTTTTCTGGTCCGACGCCGCCAACGAGCGCCATGCCGCCCAGCGCACGCGGAACATCTGATGCAAAATATAGGAGCCGTCGAGGGTCAAGGGCACGGCGGGCAGGACGTCCGCAGGCGGTTTGTTCTTTTCTGTTTCCATAGGGCGGTGGTTATTGATTCAGAAAGAAATTGTCTTGTATGCGCCGTGATTTGAGCTTCGGTCAAGTGATTTGCGGCGAGCCTGTCGGCGCGGGGTGGTCCGGCTTTACCCCGCGCAGCCGGTCGCGTAGGGCCTGAAAGCCGCGCTTGGCAAGGCGAAATAATTTTGGCACCAACCATAGCACGAGAGCGACGAAGCTTACCACGAGGATCAACATCAGTATCGGATGGTTGAAGACCAACCAGATGCTGCCCAAGACCGCCACATCCTCGGTGAAACTGGCCGCCCAGTTACTGAAGGGCTCGGGGCTTGTATTAATCGCCAGGCGTAAGGTGGCTTTCGTGCCGTGAGCCGCCAGCGCCACCGTGCCGCCGGCGAGCAGCGCTGCAAACTCCAGCGCGGGGTTCATATCGCCCAGAGATCTTGCCGCGAGGATCGCCCCAGCGGGCACACGAATGAAAGTATGCACAACGTCCCAGCCGCTATCGACATAGGGCACTTTGTCGGCGAAAAACTCAATGACGTACATGATGCAGGCGATTACGATGACGGCGGGGTGGGTAAGCACTTGCAATTCCGGCGGCAGTTGAATCATTTCCGACCGACCCGCGATGCCCAGCGCCGCTACGGTGGCATAGAGATTAATGCCGGAAGTCCAGGCGGTTCCCATGGCGAGGCTCAACGCTTCGATAGTGCCCATTTTTGCAGCCTCCTGTTTACGATTGGGCTGGAAATTTACATCTGTTGCGCATTTGACGGCTGAGGCTGAATCGCCAGTTGGTTAAGAAAGCCGTTGATCGAAGGGTTGGCTAGATCTTCCATTTTTCTTCAATCTTGTCTTTGAATTCTTTTGTGAAGGCGTTTACCGGTGGGAACTCGTCCATCCATTTATAGGGCCGGCAAGCGTCGACCAGTACACGATCCGAGGTGTAGCCCCGCGGCGAACGTTCCTCCGGCGGCAGCGCCGGTTCGCACACCGACGCCCACACGCCCTTCACGACATCGAGTCCTTCGCGCACGTGGCAGCGTGTGGCGATGGCCCAAATCACGTCGGCGGGATTGGCGATATCGATGTCGTCGTCCACCACCACGACAAATTTGCCGCCGTAGGCCCCGGCGCGGGCGCCTGCGGCGACCAACAGGGCCTGTTTCGAATGACCGGCATAACGTTGCTTGATGGCGATGACGGTGAAGGGACCAGGCTGTCCGCCATAGACAAAGCCCCACACTCCCTTCACTTCCGGAATCCCCGCTTTCTCCAATTGCTCCCAGAGCGTAGCCGCGCCGAGCGGAATCGGCAAATAGCTCGCCGGCGGCTTCAGCGGCGGAGCGCCGAGGAGGATCGGATCGTTACGAAAGTATATGCGTTTCACGTTCATGATCGGCGTCTCGCCGACGTTCTCCTCGGTGAAGTATCCGGGCCATTCGCCGAAGGGTCCTTCCTTGGGCATGTCTTCATCTTTCAACGGCGGCAGTTCCCCTTCGATAACGATTTCGGCGTTGGCCGGAATCGGCAGCCCGGTGACGGCGCCGCGGGCAACGGGCACCGGCGAGCCCTGCAGGTATCCGGCAAATTCAAACTCGTTGATATCCGGTGGTAGCGGCATCTGCGCGGCGAGAAAAACCGCCGGCCCCTGGCACAGCGTAATCGCGATGGGCAGAGGTTTGCCCGTATCCCGGGACCGTTCAAATGCTAGTCTGCCATGTTTGCCCATGTTCATCTTGACCGACAGGGTGTTTTTGTTCTGGATCATCACACGATAAGTGCCGACATTGATCTTGCCGGTTTCGGGATCTTTGGTGATGACGCCGCAGCCCGTGCCAATGTAGGGTCCGCCATCGAGATCATGCCACTTGGGCACGGGGAATTTATAAAGATCCACCTGGTCGTCCGCCATCTGGTTCTCAAACACTGGGCCGCCTTCGACCTGTTGCACGGGCACTGGTTTGTATGCAGCAAGTTTCTTGCGCCAGGCGTGGAGATAGTCTATGCCATCAAGCTCAGAATCAATGCCCATTGCCGGCCCGGTGCGCTTGCAGGTGCGAAAAACGTTAGAGATCACGCGAAAGCCCGCGGGATAATTCTTGAAATTATCGAATAGTAGCGCGGGTCCTTGCTTTTCCGCCGCCCGCTCCGTCAGCGCGCCGACTTCGAGATTCAGATCCGCGCCGTCGAGCTTGCGCAGTTCACCCATTTCGTCGAGCAGTTTCACATATCCACGCATGTCGGTTACGTCCGCCATCATCTCCTCCTTGTTCGAGTGTCATACTATGGGGATGGGTCGGAGGTGTCAACAAAAGCCCCGCGCGCCAGGCGGTGGATTAGCTTATCGATTCATGCCATGACGGACACGTGAGATTTTCCTTCTTTTACGGCTGGCTCATCGTTGCCGTCTGCATGCTCGCCGGTTTTTTCGCGTCCGGGGTGAGCAATATTACGATGGCGGTAGTGCTCAAGCCCATCAGCGAAGATCTTGGCTGGAGCCGCACGCTCACCGCGGCGGCGCTCACCGCGGGCGCGCTGCTGGGCGGTGGGTTGGCGCCATTTTTCGGTCCCATCGCGGACCGGTTCGGGCCGCGTGTATTGCTGCCGGGCGGAGCGGCTTTGATGGGTGGATTGGCGATCGCGTTAAGCGCCAGCACTCAGCCGTGGCAGTTCTATGCCGCTTTCGTACCCGCCCGCGCGTTGACGGAATTTTTGATGACCGGCGTGGTGCCCTTCACGGCGGTTGCCAACTGGTTTTACCGGAAGCGTCCGCGGGCGATGGGACTCGTGGCATTATCGGTACCGCTGGGGGGCTCGGTGTTGTCGCTGGTCTACCAATACCTGGTGGCGAACTACGGCTGGCGCAGCGCATTTTTCACTCTGGGAATTGGCGTCTGGCTGCTCGTGGTGTTTCCCGGGCTGATTATCTTGCGCCGTCAGCCGGAGGATCTCGGTTTGAAGCCGGACGGCGCTAACCCGCAAGAGCGCGACCGGCGGCCGAAGCTCCAAACACCGGCAAGCGAGGCGGAGTTTAGCTGGCAAAAACGCGACGCGCTGAGGACTGCTGCGCTTTGGCTCGTGGTGGCGAGTACGTTTCTCGCATCCATCAGTACCGGAGGTATTGCCTTTCACATGGCGGCCCACTTGACGGACATAAAGATGCGCCCGGTGGTAGCGGCCGGTGTCGTCAGCTGGATGGCTCTGTCCGGGGCGTTCGGCAACGGCCTCTGGGGCACGCTGGCGGAGCGCATCCAGCCGCGCCGGCTGAGCATCGCGACGATGCTGCTCGCGGCGCTGGCGGTGGCGTTATTGATGTCGGCGCAAAGCCCACTCATGGCTTATGCGTTCGGCCTTCTATTTGGCCTAAGCGCCCGCGGTTCGGCGATTTTGATTCAAGTTCTCTTGTCGCGCTATTTCGGTCGACGCTCTTTTGGCGCCATCAGTAGCGTCCTCGATCCCTTTCATAAAGGAGGCCTGGGCCTGGGACCGCTCTTGGCCGGCATAGCGTTCGATCAGACTCATAGCTACACGGTGATTTTTTCGGCTTTTCTCGCCTGTTACTGCGTCGCCGCGGCGCTGATTTTTTTCGCCCGCCAACCGCAGTCTGTGCTGCGTCCAGTCGAGTTCAATGTTTAATGCTCCGATCTGAACCTCCCTTTCGCCTTGCGATCGCCTATCCTCCTCTTCCATCTTCGATTCTCGACGCCTCATTCTCCAATCTTGCTAAGTTAATCCAGTCTTAGCGCTCGCCGAACTTCCCTTGACTTTACTCGCGCTTGCTTTACCTTAAATTGATCATGCGCCGATTCTTACTCGCATCGGTTTGTGTCTTGATCTCGCTAACGTTTACCGCCGCACCAGGTCATGCAACCTACGTGCGCGAGATCGTGCTCGATAACGGCTTAAAAGTCCTGCTGCTCGAAGACCACAAAAGCCCGGCTGTGACCTTCCAGGTCTGGTACCGGGTCGGTTCGCGCAACGAGAAAGACGGCAAGAGCGGCCTGTCTCATTTTCTCGAACACATGCTGTTTAAGGGGACGCCGAAGACCAAACCGGAAGAATATTCGCGCATCATCGCCAAGAACGGTGGGCGATCTAATGCGTTTACGACAACCGATGTGACGGTTTATTTCGCCACCATGAGCCGCGACAAGATCGGCATCCAGTTGGAGCTGGAAGCGGAACGCATGACCCAGGCGTTTCTCGGCGAGACCTATTTCGAGCCGGAAAAGAAAGTGATTCAAGAGGAACGCCGCCTGCGCACCGAGGATAATCCGGTGTCAGCACTGGCAGAAGTTGCCAATGCGGTGGCCTACACCGTGCACCCTTATCGCCGCCCGGTGATCGGCTGGATGGAAGATATCCAGAATCTCACGCGCCAAGACTTGCTGGACTATTACCGGACCTATTACTCGCCCAACAACGCTTTCATCGTCGTGACCGGCGATTTTTCCACCGAAGAAATTGTGCCGACGATTAGAGCGGCCTACGGTAAGATTCCGAGAGGCCCCGTGCCGCCCAAGCTGCGAGTCCAGGAACCGGCGCAGAAAGGGGAGCGGCGGGTGATCCTCAAGAAAGACGCGGAACTGCCCTTTTTGTTCATGTTCTACCACGCACCCAATCTCAACGACCCTGACAATTTCGCCCTCGATGTTTTGACCGTGGCGCTCGCCGGCGGGCGCAGCTCGCGGCTGTACCACGACCTGGTGTATCAGAAACGCCTGACCCGCGGTGTCGATGCCGACTATAGCAGCGTGTCCATCGATCCTTCGGGCTTGAGCATCAGCGCGCAGCTGATGCCGGGCAAGGAACCGGCGGAGGTCGAGCGCGAGATCGACGGATTACTGGACAAGGTCAAAACGGATTTGATCACCGAGCGAGAACTAGAAAAGGCCAAGAATCAAATTGAAGCGAGCTTTGTTTTCGCCCAGGATTCCATCTTCGGGCAGGCGATGAAGATTGGCTACTATGAAGCCACCGGCGGCTGGCAACGCATGAACGATTATCTCGATGGCATTCGAACCGTTAGCCGCGAAGATATTCGCCGGGTGGCGAGACAGTACCTGGACCGCGACCGCAGAACGGTGGGAACTCTAATTCCGACTAAAGAAAAGGTTCCATGAGAACGACTCTAGCGCGATTGTTGCTTGCTCCCATCCTATTGATGATGGCGTCGTCGGCGGCGGCGGGGATTACGCCAAAACGCACCGTGCTCAATAATGGCATCGTCTTGCTGACTTCGGAACAGCGGGCCTTGCCGATGGTTTCCATCGAACTCTTGATCGAAGCGGGGGCGCGCTTCGACGGCACCGGACAGGAGGGTCTCGCCAACCTTGCGGCGCGACTCTTGACCTACGGCACAAAGCGGCGCTCGGCGTTGCAGATCAGTGACGCTCTTGATTTCATCGGCGCCAGCCTGTCGACCGGCTGCAGCGAAAATCTCACCAGTGTCAGCATGACGATTCTCAAGAAGGATCTACCGACCGGCCTCGCGCTTCTGGCCGAAGTGTTGACGCAGTCGACGTTCCCGCAAGAAGAGATCGAGCGGCAAAAGCAGTCGATCATCGCGTCTCTCAAAGCGCGCGAAGAGGAACCGGGTGACATAGCCGAGCGCAGATTTGCCGCGGCGCTGTTTCCCAATAGCCCCTATGGTCGTCCCGTCGAAGGCATCGAGTCCTCGGTCAGAGCCATTTCGCAAAAGAGCCTGCGCGAATTTTTCGCACATTATTATCGGCCCAACCGGACCATCGTGGCGGTGGTGGGCGACGTCAGCGCCGACGAAATAGCCGAGGCGTTAGACCAAGCGTTTCGATCATGGAACAAGGGCGAGCCCACCGGCCAGCCGCTGGTGCCCTCGACAACCGGGGCTCCGACGTCGATTCGCGTCAACAAGGAATTGACCCAGGCCAATATCATCATGGGGCATGAGGGCGTAACCCGCGGCAACCCGGATTACTATGCGATCCAGGTCATGAATAATATTCTTGGCGGCGGCGGATTCACGTCGCGGGTCGTGGACTCGATTCGCAATGAGCGCGGCCTGGCGTATTCCGTCTACACCTATTTCAGCGCGGACAAGAGTCACGGCACTTTTCAGTTCGTGATGCAGACAAAGAACGACAGTGCGCGCGAGGCGATGCGCATCGCTCGTGAAGAGATCGAACGCATCCGCCGCGAGCCGGTGAGCGAACAGGAGTTGAACGACGCCAAAGATTACCTCACCGGGAGTTTCCCGCTACGCCTGGACACCAACCGCAAGGTTGCTAATTTTCTCGCCCAGGTGGAATTTTTTCAGCTCGGCCTGGATTATCCGGAGCGATACGGCGACTTCATCCGCAAGGTGACGCGCGACGATGTGTTTAGGGTTGCCGGGCGCTATCTCCAGCCCGAAAAACTCATTACCGTCGTCGTTGGCGATCAAAATCAGATCGGCGAATAAAACTGCACAACTCAGTTTCAATGATGTAAGCCATCGAATCGTTCCGGAAACATTTGGAATGACTTGAACGGATTGAATTTTTTGAACCACTCCCAGTTGGCTGCGTTGGCGCATTCATCCCGGATCGCGAAGTTGCGCTCGACAGGAAGCGCGAGGCGCAACCCTTCCGTAGCAAAGTCTCAGCGCTGATCCGCCTGTGGCGGAGATGCCGTCTGCCTCTGGGCAGACATCGAGCAACAGTGCTTCCACGGAATCCTAAAGCTCGTAACAACGAAGTGCGAAAGCACAAGATGACTTTGAAACTTTAGAGTTGGACGCCTTTGCTCCAGGGTTCCACCTCGCTTGGCGTCTCCTCAGTCTTACTGCGGAATCCAGGTTCATCGCTCTGTTATCCATGTTTCCATCGCTTCATTCTTACATAGATTGTTCGCGAGCTTCGTAGGGGCGGCAATCTTTTAACGGCCGAGTCACCGGCGTTAATTGTTTGCCACTGGGAAAGAATTTCCGCCGACTAAGTTCCTGCCAAGAAATGCCTTATTTGCTGGTATGTTAAGGGCGATTTGATGGCAGGGGAAAAGACTGGCATGGGGTGTGCTAAAGACGACAAACGCGCAACCTTTAGGAATCGAAAATCAGCAAAGGAGACCCTATGGAGTTAGAAGCCTCACCATGCCTCACGGAAGAATCCGCCGAAGGATCATTGGCGATGAATCCACTTGTAGGAAACAGCCCCAAGATGCGCCAAGTCCACTCACTAATTAATAAGGTCGCCGACAGCGTTTCGACGATTCTCATTACTGGCGAAAGCGGCACGGGTAAGGAGTTGGCAGCGCGCGCGATTCACGAGTTGAGTCCACGCCGCGAGCAGCCCTTCGTGCCGGTCAATTGCGGCGCAATTCCGGAGGAGTTATTGGAGAGCGAGCTTTTCGGCCATGTACGCGGCGCTTTCACCGGCGCGGTGAACTCGCGTCAGGGGCGCTTTCAACTCGCCAACGGCGGCACCTTATTTCTCGATGAGATCGGCGAGATGAGCCCGAAGTTGCAGGTCAAGCTGCTGCGCGTCTTGCAGGAGCGCCAGTTCGAACCGGTGGGCGCCGACCGCGCGGTACAGGTGGACGTGCGCGTTGTGGCCGCCACCAACCGTGATTTACACGTCGCGGTGCGCGAAGGCAAGTTTCGCGAAGATCTCTTCTATCGTTTGAATGTCTTACCCGTGCATCTGCCTTCGCTGCGCGAGCGCGAGGGGGATGTCCCGCTGCTTGTTAAACACTTCTTAACCCTACACGGCCTGCGCAAAGCTAAACGAGCGGCGCGCGTGGAGCCCGAAGCTATGGTGGTGCTCGAGAAGTACCGCTGGCCCGGCAACGTTCGCGAGGTGGAAAATCTCGTGGAACGGCTGATCGTACTTAACGAAGACGGCGTCATTCGCATCAATGAGCTTCCCGACTACGTCATTCAAAACGGTTCATCCGATCAATCCGCCGGCGCGGCATTGCCCGCAAGCGGCATGGACCTGGACCGTTATCTCGAGAAGATCGAGAATGGTTTCATTTGCCAGGCGCTGGAACGGGCGCGCGGCAACAAGACCCTCGCAGCCGGAATGCTCAATCTAAACCGGACCACGTTCATCGAACGTCTGCGCAAAAAAGGTTTGCTGACTTCCGCCCGCCAAAACCCGAACGGTGGCGTCGTCAATGTGACGGAAGGCCGCTATCGAGGAACTGAAACCGACCCCGGTTTTTGGAGTTCGAACGGATTTTCACTCCCGCGCGCCGGCAATTACGAAACCGTGACGGTCTAGCCGAGTTCGCAGCTGGCTGGCACGTCCATTGCTGCTCCTCGTCCTGATAAATTTCAGTCAGGACATCGAGGAGGCAAAAAATGCCGGTTCCGTTCAGCCAGCCGCAAGAGAACGTCCAAGCTCTTAGTGGCCTCATCGGCTGGTTCAATCAGAGCAGCGTCGAGTTGATCGAGGAATACCGCCGCCTCGACGAACGCGCGGCCTACCTCAAAGGCCAGCTCGAGGTCAAACATCGAGAGTTGGAGGCGAGTCTGCGCGAACGCGAGGAAGCGCGCGCCTATTTGCTCTCGGTACTGGAAAGTCTCAAGGCCGGTGTCTTGGTCCTTGACCGCCATCTGCAACCGACCTTCGTCAACCGTCGCGTCACCGAATTACTTGGCCATGTCGACCGCGATCGCGCCCTGCAATTGCTGGGCGAAAAACTTGCCGCTACTCTGCGGCGCGGCGACAAAAGCTTTTTGCCGTTGGAATGTGAGAAAGTGGCGCAAGGGCCCGGCGGCGGGATGACGCCGGTGCACTTCGTGCTTTCGGAAGTCGCCACCGGACAACGGTCCAGCGAATACGTGTTGGTATTTCAAGATATCACGACGCTCAAACGGCTGGAGGCGGAAGCGGCGCGCACGCGTCGTTTGGCTTCCCTCGGCATCATGGCATCCGAGATCGCGCACCAGGTACGTAGCCCGCTCGGGGGCATCGAGTTATATGCCTCGCTTCTCAAGGAAAAGTCCACCGGGGATCCCCAGCGATTAGCAGCTGAAATCCTCAGCGCGGTGCAACGCCTTTACACTACCCTTTCCCACCTCTTGTCCTTCGCGGCCGAACCCACCATGAGCGGAGACGTCTTGCCGGTTGAATTTCTGGTGAAAGACCTGCAAGAAGATTGCCGCCCGCATTTCAATGATTCGCGCTGGTCGGTTATTTTTGAGTGCGAGTCCGCGCGTGCGCCGCTCTGGGGTGACCGTGGCCTGCTCGCCCAGGCGCTGCTCAATTTGATCGTCAACGCCAAGGAAGCGATGCCGGAGGGCGGCGCGGTCGATGTGCGCGCGCGACTGTCGCCGTTCTCGGCGATGAACGGCCATATCCACAAGGCCATTGAGATCACCGTCAGCGACCAAGGCGCCGGCATTTCGCCGGAAAATCGCGAACGCATTTTCGATCCTTTTTTTACGACCAAAGCGCAAGGCACGGGCCTCGGTCTGGCCTTCACGCACAAAATCATCAGCGCCCATCGCGGCTCGATAAAAATTACATCCAGCCCCGGTCGGGGAACGCAGTTCTCCGTGTTCTTGCCGGCGGCGGAGGAGATCTGAATCCATGCACAATCGAATTGTTATCGCTGACGATGATCCGACGATGCGCTCGGCTCTCGGTGAAGCGATGCGCAGCGCCGGCTTTGACGCGGCGCTCTTTCCCAACGGGGAAGAAGCGGAGCGCTATTTGCGCCTGTCCGGCGCTGATCTGGTGATCAGCGATGTGCGCATGCCGGTGCTTGGCGGCCTGGAGCTGCTCAAGCGTTTTTCTAATATTCCCTTCATCATGATTAGCGGTTTCGCCACTGTGCCCGAGGCGGTGGAGGCGATGAAGATTGGCGCCTACGATTTCGTCGTCAAGCCGTTTTCTTATCGCGAGCTGATTCCGCTGGTAGTAGCGGGGCTGTCGCGGACGAGCCGGGAGGATTCGACGGCCGAGCAAAATGGCGACATCGTCACCGCCCACCCGCGCATGCTCGGTCTGCTGGATTTCGTCCGGCAGGTCGCCAAGTCCCACGCCTCGATCTTGATACAGGGCGAGAGCGGCACGGGCAAAGAGCTTCTGGCGCGCTACATTCATGCGCATAGCCGGCGCGGCTCCGGCCCCTTCGTGGCGGTCAACTGCGCCGCCTTGCCTGAAGGTCTCTTGGAATCAGAATTATTCGGTCATGAGCGCGGCGCCTTCACCGGCGCCATCGGCAACAAAGCCGGCAAGTTCGAGTTGGCCCATACCGGTACCATCCTGTTGGACGAAATCAGCGAGATGCCGCTGGCGCTTCAGGCCAAGCTCTTGCGCGTTTTGCAGGAGCGGGAAGTGGACCGCGTCGGCGGAAAGAAACCACTCCCCATCGACATCCGGGTTCTTTCAACGACCAACCGAGATTTGCGCGAAATGATCCGTGCCGGGACTTTCCGAGAGGATCTGTTTTACCGCCTGAACGTTGTGCCGGTCAGGCTCTTTCCGTTGCGCGAGCGCATCGATGATATCGAGCCGCTGGCACACTCGTTCTTCGTCAAGCAAGGCTATCCGCAGGCGCAGCTTACGCCGGAGGCGATCGTCCATCTCAAGAACAATTCCTGGCGCGGCAACGTGCGCGAGCTGTTCAACGTCCTGGAGCGCGCCGCCATCGTCGCTGATGGGGGAGTCATTGAGCCGGCCCATTTGTGGCTCGAAGAAGTTATGGGAATCGAAGAGCACCTATGCCCCGAGCGCACGTCGGTGACTGCAGAGGCGCACGATGTAATGCCACCCATCACGATACCAGATGCCTCCGTGTCGATGCGTGAAATGGAAGAGCAACTGATCTTCAAGACCCTTAAGAAAGTCAATGACAACCGCACGCAGGCGGCCAGGATGCTAGGTATCAGCGTGCGCACGCTGCGCAATAAGCTCAAGCAGTACCGCCAAAACGAATATCAAAGGGAGTTATGAATGGCTGGCTTCAGGCTTTTTGATTTCACGCACCAGTTGCTCGAGCTGTCGATGCGCGTGCGCGGCGCGCGCCACGAGGTGTTGAGCGCCAATATCGCCAACGCGGACACGCCTGGTTTTCGCCCGAAGGACCTCGATTTCGAATCGGTTATTCGGACCGCTATGGAACTCGATGATCGTCCGGTCTCACGAGAGCGACAGATGGACGAACTACTTTCGGCGTCGTTGGGCTTTGCGGCGGCGGTCTATGAACCGTCGAGCGGCGGTCAAAGCCACGGCGAAGAGCGTATCGACGGCAACCGGGTGAGCCTGGATCGCCAGATCGCGCTGCTCAACGAAAACGCGCTGTCTTACGAAGCCAACTTGACTCTATTTTCGCGCACGCTTGCCAAGCTGCGCTACGTTATCAGCGACGGAAGGAGTTAAAAGGTCATGAATCTATTTAAAATGTTCGCCATCAGCGGCGCCGGCATGGCGGCGCAGCGCGACCGCATGAGCGTGATCACCGGCAACCTCGCCAACACCGAAACCACGCGCACGCCGGAGGGCGGGCCTTATCGCCGCCGCGATATTATTTTTCAGGCGGTGCCGGCCAATGGTGAGTTCGCCAATCTTTTGTCCGAAAATTTCTTCGACCGCCCCCAGGGGCTATTATCGGTGGAAGTAGCGGGCATTCGCCAATCGGGCCGTCCGCCGCGGCAGCTCTTCGATCCCAAGCACCCGGATGCCAACGTCGAGGGCTACGTCTTCCTGCCGGATATCAACGTCATCGAGGAAATGGTCGATTTGATGTCGGCGGTGCGCAGTTATGAAGCCAATTTAACCGCGTACAGCACCACTAAGGGGCTGGTCAGGAGACTGTTGGAAATCGGCCGCAACGCGTAACGCAAGTTTTACGCTGAGGGAGAACCCATAAATATGAATACGATTAAAGGCGCCGATTTGCTCAATGCGAAAACCCCGCTGGCGGAAACGCAGCCGCCGCAGGAAAAGGGCAAGGGAGACTTTGGGGTTCATCTCAATAAGGCCCTCGGGGAAGTCAATGAGCTGCAACAAAAGGCCGACCAAGCAATTCAACAGTTGGTGGGCGAAGGGCAAGGCGATCTGCAAGAAACGATGGTGGCGCTGGAAAAGGCCGATGTCTCGTTTCGTCTGATGATGCAGATTCGCAACAAAGTATTGGAGGCCTATCAGGAGATCATGCGGATGCAGGTATAGATCCAGCGAAAACGCGTCATTTCTTGACCGACGACTCTAACCCATGCCCATTGAAAATTGAATCGTGCCTGAACAACTGGTCAATTTTTTAACCGACGTGAAGGAGATGCTCGCGCGTCTCTTTGACTTTCTTTCGCCACGGCAAAAGCGGCTGCTGTTCATCGGCCTGCCGCTGATCCTGGCCATCGCGTACACGGCCTACCATACCTACGACCGGATTAATTACGGACCGCTTTATGCGAATCTGTCGCCGCAAGACGGCGCCGCCATCGTCAAGGAGCTGGAAGCCGCGAAGATACCTTACACGATTTCCGGCGGCGGGACGGTGGTAGAAGTGCCCCGCGGGGCTATTTATTCCACCCGCTTGAAGCTCGCCGGCAAGAGTATACCCGCGGGCGGCGGGGTTGGATTCGAGATTTTTGAAAAAACTCCCTTCGGCGTCAGCGAATTCACCCAGCAAGTAAATTATCTACGGGCGCTGCAAGGGGAGCTTTCGCGAACCATCAACGCTCTGTCGGCGGTGCAGTCGAGCCGTATTCATTTGGCGTTGCCGGCGCGCTCGAATTTTCTCGGTCAGGAGGAAAAGCCGTCGGCGTCCGTGGTCGTCGATCTCAAGCCCGGTTACCATCTGAGTCCCGACCAGGTGCAAGGAATCGTCAATCTGGTTGCCAGCTCGGTGCCGAAATTGAGCGCCGACAAAGTCACGGTTATCGACAGCTCCGGGCGCCCTCTCAAGGAAATCGTCCCGGTGTCGGCGAGCACCGAGGCGGAAAAGCTCAATCAGCTCAAAATCAAGCACGAGCAGGAAATCGAACGGCGCATCGAAACTATGCTCGACCCGGTGTTAGGGACGGGAAAGGTCGTGGTGCGCGCCAACGTGCAGATCAATCCGCAAGAAACTCAAATGACCAAGGAGCAATTCGATCCGCAGAACCGGGTCGTGCGCAGCCAGCGCCAGGCCGTCGATGACGCGGGGTTAAAAGGCGGCGGAGTGCCGGGAGTGCAGTCGAACATTCCTGGCGGCGAGGCCGGCAGAACCGCGGCGGAAGCGGGCTCACGGCGGAGCAGCGAGATGGTGACGTACGAAGTGGGCCGTACCACGAGCCGCATTATGGAGCCGCGCGGGCAGGTGCAAAAGCTTTCCGTCGCGGTTCTGGTCGACGGTATTTATCAAAAAGATAAGTACATTCCGCGCAGCAAGGAAGAGATTGAAGTCATCAAAGGCATGGTCAAACGCGCTGTCGGCTTCGACGCTGACCGCGGCGACGAGATTGAAGTTGCCAACGTGCCGTTCAAGATTCAGCCGGCGGTGCCGTCCCAGCCTGTTGGCGCGCCAAACCTCAAGGATATGGTCCAGACCCCTATTGGTATCGGCGTGGCTGCCGGCGCGGCGCTGATTTTGGGCACGGTGATTTTCCTGCTGATGAAACGCAAATCGAGGCGGCTTGTAGTCGAACAGGAGCCGGCGGCGGAGCCGGTCATCACGACGGCGACCAGCGCACAGGTGCAGGAGGAGGTCGCGATGGTAGCGCAAAAAGTAGTGGTTTCGGAAGATCCGCGTAAGGAGCAACTCACGCAGATAGCCCGCGACTATCACGACGCTACCGCGCGGATCATTCGTATGTGGCTGCAGGAAGACGCGAACAAGTCGCGCGCGCAGAACGCGGCGAGCGCTAAGTAAGGTCGTCGCCCGGAGGCGATTCCATGGCCGATGAAACAAGAAAACGGGCGGTGGCGACACTTAGCGGTCCGGAAAAAGCGGCGATTTTCATCGCCTTGGTGGGAGAGGAGCTGGCGACCTCGCTTTGCGGCGAACTACAGGAGAAAGAGTTGATCATGCTGCGCCAGGGCGTGCACCGCATGGCACAAATTACGCCTGAGGACGTCGATGAGGTTTTCGAAGAAGCCTGCCGGCACTTAAAAAAAGCCAACATCTTCGCCGAAGGCAGCAGCGAATACCTGCAGCGGGTTTTAAGCAAGGCCATGGGACCGGAAAAAGCCGCTGCGGTACTAAGCCGTATTTTTCAGGAAGAAAGCGGCGACGACGCCTATGGTGTCGACGCGTTGCATGAAATGGACGCGAAAATCATGGCGCAGTTTCTTCAAGATGAGCACCCGCAAACCGTCGCTTTTATCCTCGCCCATCTCTATCCCGCTCATGCCGGCGAGGTCTTCGCGCTGCTGCCGGAAGACAAACAAGCGGAAGTGGCCTTTCGAATCACCCGTCTCGGCAGCACCTCGCCGGGCGCCATTGAAGAAGTGAGCAAAGTGTTGCGCAACGAAATCCGCCAGGTGCAAGGCAAACAAGTGGGAGGGGTCCGTCCCGTCGCCGAAATCTTAAACTTCGTTAATAACGCCACCGAGGCGCGGGTTATGGAGGGTCTCACCCAGTTGGAGCCGGAACTCTCGGAGCGCATTCGCCAATTGATGTTTACCTTCGAGGACCTGGGCAAGATCGACGACCAAAGCATGCAGGTGCTTATCCGGGAAGTCGAAAAGGACAAGTGGGTAATGAGCATGCGCACCGCCAGCCCGAATTTGAAAAAGAAGATTTTTGCCAACATGTCCGAACGCGCCGGAGCGCTGCTCAAGGAAGAAATGGAGTCTATGGGACCCGTGCGCTTGCGCGATGTCGAAGCAGCCCAGCGAGAAGTTATCGATCTGGCCCGGCGACTCGAATCCGAAGGCAAGGTCATACTGAGCGGCGGTAAGAGCAAGGAGGATGTCCTTGTCTAGACGGCTGGCGCGCGACTGTTTGCAGGCCGCCGATGTGCTCCCCTATCCGCGGGAAGGTCAAGAGCCGGCGCCGGTTCTGGAGGGAGAAGGCGCGGCCTATGGGGGTTGCCATGATATAGAGCTTGAGTCTCTCGATCTGCTCAAGCTAGGGCCCTATTTGTTACTGTTGGAGGCGTGCGCACGGGCGGAGGATCTCATCCATGAGGCTCGGGCAGGGGCTGAAAAGCTGCGCGAGCAGGCCCGGACTGAAGGCGCTGCCGATGGACGCGAGGAAGGAAAGCGGGAAGCGCTCCCAGCAGCCGTGGCTTTCGCTAACGCCGGCCAAGCTTTGATCGTCTTCGAGGAACAGATGATCGCGCGGTACGCGCCGGAGCTTGTGCGCTTGGCAGTGGAAATTGCAGAGAAAATCGTGCACCGGACAGTGGCCGCTGAACCCGAGCTGGTCGCCTCGGTGCTGGACCGAGCGCGTCAGGAGGTCGTGGACGCACGCCGTATTCGCATCCGTCTTAATCCCGCTGATCACGGGCTGCTCGCGGAGATTCGCCCCGACCTGCTCACGCTGGGAAACGAGGACGGACGCGTGATCGAGATCGTGACCGACTCTGAGCTCAATCGCGGCGGCTGCCGCCTTGAAACGGAAAACGGAGTCGTGGACGCCACCGTGCCAACTCAAATAGACGAGATTCGCCGCCAGCTTTTGGATGAGGATGCGCCAAAACCCGGCCGCGTTTCGGTGCTCGCGGATAATGCCAGCGCGGCGGTGAGCCGGGAACTTTAGGGTTCGAGGTTCAACCTTCGATGTCCAAGATTTCGAAAATGAACCCGAGATTTCTGGTCCGAGTGTTAAATCGTTGAACTTTAAACGAGCTAGTAATACGAACCACGACCTATGAACGAAACGCTGCTTGCCCCCTACCGCCAACGGCTCAAAAGCGTTTCACCGTATCGCGTTTCCGGAACGGTCAGCGAAGTGACGGGACTTTTGGTCGCGAGCCACGGGCCCTGGCTGCCCGTCGGCGGCGTCTGTCATCTCGAACCCGTCGGCGGCGGCGCCCCCGTGTTGGCGGAGGTAGTCGGCTTTCGCGGCGAGCAAACTCTCTTGATGCCGCTATCGGACCTGCGCGGCGTTAGTCTGGGGAGCCAGGTCGTAGCATTGGCGAAGGAAGCCCATTACCCAGTCGGGCCGGAACTTTTGGGACGAGTCATTAACGGCTTAGGCCGTCCTATCGACGGTAAAGGCGTGATTGCTGCTCATTCCTATCCAGTATACCGAGCCACTTCCAATCCACTCGATCGCGAAGAGATTCGTGAGCCCTTGGACATTGGTATTCGCTCTATTAACGGCATGATTACCTGTGGCAAGGGACAGCGGGTCGCGATAATGGCCGGCGCCGGCGTGGGCAAAAGCACGCTCTTGGCCATGATCGCGCGTAATACCCGCGCCGACGTGAAGATCATCGCGCTCATCGGAGAACGCGGCCGGGAAGTGGAAGAATTTGTCGCTAGGACCTTGCCGTCCGAAGAACGCGACCGCATGATTGTCGTGGCGGCGACTTCCGAAGCGCCAGCGCTGGTGCGCGTGCGCGGCGCGTTTATCGCCACAACCATCGCCGAATATTTTCGAGATTGCGGGCAGGACGTTCTGTTATTGATGGATTCACTCAGCCGCTTCGCCATGGCACAGCGGGAAGCCGGGCTGGCGGCTGGTGAACCGCCCTCCACCAAGGGCTATACGCCGTCGGTGTTCGCGATGCTGCCGCGCCTGCTCGAGCGTGCGGGCAGGTGGAAGGGGAAGGGGAGCATTACTGGGCTCTATACTGTATTAATGGAAGGAGACGATCCCCATGAGCCCATCACCGATGCAGTGCGATCGCTCACCGACGGCCATATTCAGCTATCGCGCCGCCTCGCGGAACAGGGACACTTTCCCGCCATCGACGTGCTCTCGTCGGTGAGCCGGGTGCGCTCCCGCGTCACCGGAAGAGAACATCGAGCGATGGTTGGCGAAATCACGCGCCTCATGGCCGCCTACCGCGACGCCGAAGATCTGATTCAAATCGGCGCCTACTCAAAGGGCAACAATGCGGATGTGGATCGAGCCATCGCGCTGCTGCCCCGGCTGCGCAATTTTCTGCGCCAGGACCAACATGACGACGCCACGCTAGAGCAGAGCATGGAGCTGCTCGCTGAGCTGCTCGCGTAAGTTTACCCGCCCATGGCCGTGTTCAAGTTTCGCCTCGCCGCAGTGTTACGCTTGCGCGAGCGTATCAGAGACCAGAAGCATTGGGAGTTGCGCGTTCTGCACGAAACCCGACGGCAAATGGTCGCCGAAATCGACGCCCTCGAAGAGGAACTAGCCGAGAGCAGCGCTGTTTCCACGGAAGGCCAAATCTTCACCGCCATCGAACTGCGGCTGCACGCCGAGCATAGCCAGTCGCTGGCCAAACGCATCAATCAAAAGCGCGTCACGCTGTCAAAATTCGACGAAGAGCTCGTCGAGAAACGCGCTGAGCTGGTGGATGCGATGCGGGGGGTGAAGTCCCTGGAGCAGCTGCGAAAACGTCATGAGGAGCGCCACTGGCGCGGGCAAAATGCCGCGGAGCAGAGATTCGGCGATGAGATCGCTCAGCGGAAATTCGCACGGTCCGAAAGGCGGAAAAATAATCCCCATTAGCAGCAACTCCTGCCCGCTTTACGGTTTCGGGAGCGTTTTTTCGAACGTAAGCCAGCGGTGCATATATGACACATAGGTGGCCAAGAGTGCCAACGGCTTTCGATTCGCCCCCGGCCGGCTAAAGTTTTCATAACCGCCTCGATGCAATAATTAGCCGATTTGAGTCTGGCATCGGCCTTGCTCCTTTTGCGGGCGGCATGATCATCAACGGCTTTTTTCCCATCAACGTTAACCCACTCCAAGACGGCATGAACGAGGAGGTTATTGGCCAAGGTGCTGCGGAGGGCGGTGATTTCTCCGCGTTGTTGTTTCTGGTCCTTGCTACTCCTGTGACCCAAGGCTCGCAGGTCCAAGGCGATGTCGGGCGTTCGCTCGTAACGGTTGGTTCCGACAGCGGCTCAAACGGTGATCTCTATGATGCAAAAGGCCACTTCATCGATGCTCCCTTAACGTTGGCAAATCCCGGCACGGATAATCTCGCGTTAAGGGGTGCCATGGGGCAACTGCCGGTGACGGTGATTGCGCCGGTCGAAACTTCCAATGCGCAGGGAGTCGCGGCGCCGACGACTGTCGACGATGTCAGCGGTGTTTTGTATTCAGCGGCGGCAAAGTTGCTTAGGCAGGATCCGACGACTCCGTTACCAAGCGAATCAAGCAGCGCGGCGTTTCCCATTGATGGGCACCTTTCGCAAGCCATGGCAACAGCACGCCTTGAAGTCGCGGCGTTTGCGGTGAAACACGAAGGCGAGGGCAGCAATGGCGTCTTGAGTCAAATTCCTCAAAACTCGGTCTTGTCGAAAAATTTAGAGGCTGAAGCAACATCCCTTGAAGGGAATGTCATAGAAGCGGAAAGCATAACGGCTGCCGTGCCGGAGGAGCCTTCTGCATCGAGCCAAGCCGGAGCGGCTGACAGCGCAAGAGACGCGTTTAAGAGTAGCGCAAACGTTTCGCAACCGTCCATTGAGTTTCGCAGGAACGCTGGCGTGGCCGCGACGGATGCACAGGTAACGACTCCGAACCCCGACGCGCCATCGGCAAATGCCCACATCATAGATCAAATCGACCCGCGCCAGGAACGCGCAATTTCCCTCGGCTATTCGACCTACGCCAAAGACATTCCTGGCCAGGCAGTATCGACCGACGCCCGTGAACGCGTGTCGCCCGACAATGGAGGGTTGAAGCTCGGAATCCGGCTGCAGACTGAAACCGGAAGCGAGCCGCGCGGCCGTATCTTGTCGGAGACCATTCATGGCATCGGCGAAGCTCGTCCACCGCAACCGGATCAGGGCGAGCAGGGAGCGTTTTTTCAGCAGGGCGACCAAACATCCCGTGAGCCGGTTCAAGCTCCGAGTGAAGCGGTGCGACATAGCGATGCTCTGTTTCACGTCGCACGTTTGGCGGATAACGGGCCCGCGGCGGTGCGTGTCGCGGAAGCGGCCCAATGGGGCCCGGTAGTCGAGCAGTTGGCTGGAGAGATCAAGGGCCGAATTCGCATCGGCAATACGGAAGCGATCATTCAGCTCGATCCGCCGGAACTGGGCAAGTTACGTATCGATCTCCATCTGCATGGCGATAAACTCGAAGCTCGCATCTTCGCCGAAACGAACGAGTCACGCACGCTGCTCGAAAGTCATTTGACCGAACTGCGCCAAACCCTCGGCGAAAACCGAGTCGAGCTTGTGGAGGTGAGCGTCGAGAGCGGTAGTTGGGGTAGCGCGCACGGCGATGGCGATCAAGGGTCGCGGCAAGAAGCGAGCGGCGGACGTCGATCGGCAAATGATTTTGACGGTACTGCGCGCAGCGCCTCCGAAGAGCAAGTTGCTGTTTGGCGCCAAAGGGGCGCAGGTGAACCGGGACGAGTGAGCATGTGGGCGTAAACTAGAGACAGATGAGAAGAGAATTTGACCAAGAGGCCAAGGAACACAAAGAAAAGATTTAACAGCAGAGAGCACAAAGGTAGAAAATCTCATGGCGATTCAAAGTATCAACGGCGCCGCCCCGGCGGCGCAAACTGCGCAGGCGAAGGCTGGCGGGCAAGTCACTCGCGACGATTTCATGAAGCTATTGATCGCGCAGTTACAAAACCAGGATCCGCTGAGCCCACTCGACAACCAGGAGTTCGCTGTGCAGTTGGCGCAATTCAACAGTCTGGAGCAGCTCGTCGGCTTGAACGAAAAGCTCGACAGCCTGGCGAGTCAGCAGGGACTGGTTAGCCAGTTCAACGGCGCCGCGCTTATCGGCAAACAGGTGGCCGGCAAAGGCAATGAAATCAACCTCGGCGCCACTGGCAATGCAAACTTGCATTACGACCTGGGAGCCAATGGCGCCAAAGTAACGGTTAAAGTATTTAACAGCGCCGGCGCGTTGGTGCGCCAGATCGATGTGGGTAGCCAGAAAGCAGGCGTGCAGAGCGCGATGTGGGATGGCAAGAATAGTCTGGGCCAGAACGCGCCGGCGGGGGTCTATAGTTTCGAAGTCGATGCCGTCGATAGCGCCGGCAAATCACTACCGGTCACGAAACAAGTACGGGGCGTGGTGAGCGGCGTCAACCTGGAAGGGCCGGAGCCGATTTTGGAAATCGGCCAACTGAGAATTCCGTTGCGCGCGATTACCGGCATTTACTGATTGGGGCTTATTCATGTCGATTATCGGGTCAATGTATACCGCGAGCACTGCACTGGGTGCCTTCGGCAATTCGATGGCGGTGGTGGGTCACAATATCGCCAATCTGAACACCGTTGGCTTCAAAGCTTCGCGAGTTAACTATGCCGACGTCTTGCCGACGGTCTATGGCGAGGTTGAAGCGGGCAACGGCGTGTATGTGGTCAGTGCCGATCGCCAATTTACTCAAGGTGCCCTCGAATCGACGTCGAACGTTACGGACCTCGCCATTGGCGGCAACGGGTTTTTCATTGTGCGCGACAGCACGGGGGGGAGCTTTTATACGCGCGCCGGGCAGTTCCATCTCGATGAAAACTATAACCTGATCAATCCCGAAGGTTACTTCCTGCAAGGCGTGGCCGGAAATATCTCCCTGGCAGGGCGACAAACTCTACCGGCGCAGGCGACGACGATCCTCGATATGAGATTCAACCTGGACGCGGTCGCAACGACACCCGTGCTGGGGTTCCCGACGGGGGACGCGAGCCCGAGCACCTGGTTGAGCGCTAGTAACGCTTCCATGATCACCACGATCTATGACTCGCAAGGCGCGGCCCATGACCTGACTTTCTTGTTCCGCAAGACCGCGCCCAATAATTGGGATTATCGCGTGGTGGGCGAGCGCAGTGAACTGGACGCGCTGGCGCCAAATTCCACTGACCTGCGCGAATTGGGCGCCGGCACGGTGGAGTTCAATGCCGACGGCGGTTTCAATTCCACCAGCAGCACGGATATTACCGGCATGACCTGGGTTAACGGCGCGGCGAGTCAGACTATTGCAGCGGGGAATATAGTGTTCTCGCCAGTACCGCCGACCACGCCGCCGACCGGTTCGACGCAGTATGCCCGAACGTCCACGCTCACCAGCCTGGCGCAGAATGGCTCGCCACAGGGCGACCTGAGAGCTATCGATATCGATGCCCAGGGCAATGTGCGGGGATTGTATTCCAATGGCAACACACAGCTCATTGATACGATTCAGTTGGCGCATTTCACCAACCCCGATGACCTGGATCCGTTCGGCGATACGCTTTTCTTGCCAACCCTGGACTCCGGCGCGGCGCAAGTGGGGCCGGCGGGATCGGGGGGGCGCGGCGACATCGTTTCCGGCACATTGGAACTATCCACGGTGGATCTGGCTGCGGAGTTCGTAACCATGCTCGCGTCGCAGCGCGCGTTCCAGATGAACTCGCGAGTGATAACCACGGCGGAGCAGATGTACAGCGTGGCGGCGGAATTGAAGGCGTAGGAAGAGAATTAACATTTTAGATTTCGGATTTTGTATTTTGGCTTGAGACAGAGCATGACATGCGTGATTGTTCGATTCTCTGACAATCTAAAATGCAAAATCTAAAATCCAAAAAAATATGAGGAGGATTAATGGCACTTACAGGAGCATTGTTCGCGGGCGTTAGCGGCATCAACTCTAACGGTAACGCGATGAACATCATCGGCGATAATATCGCCAACGTGAACACCGTGGGTTACAAATCGAGCCGGGCAGTGTTTTTCGATCTCTTGAGCGCCGACGTCGGTGGCACCAAGATTGGTCTTGGATCGCGCCTGGCCGATGCGCAGCGTCCGCTCGTCCAAGGCGGCGTCGAAACCACCAACAGCCCAACAGATATGGCGATCCAGGGTCGCGGGCTTTTCATTCTGAGGGACGCCGCAGGGGCGAGTTTCTACAGCCGCGCTGGACAATTTACCCTTGACGACCAGGGCAATCTCGTCAATCCAGGGGGACTGCTCGTGCAAGGCTATGCGCTCGACAGTGCCGGCAATATCACCAGCGGCCTAACCGACATTGTCATCAATCAGACGGTGGTCTCACCGGCTCTCACCAGCACGATTACACTTTCGGCCAACCTGGATGCGAGTTCGACGACCCCCGTACCGGCGTACCCCGCGGGTCCTTCGGCACTACCCGGTGCCTGGTTCGCC
Source organism: Binatia bacterium (assembly GCA_036555515.1). GTDB lineage: Bacteria > Desulfobacterota > Binatia > UBA9968 > UBA9968 > DATACQ01. The sequence continues at coordinate 14,480 of DATBLC010000285.1, read as the reverse complement.
GGTGCCAACTTTTCTACCGTTTTAACGGTTTTCGACTCACTCGGCCAGGGACATGATTTGACCTATCTTTTCCGTAAGACCGGTGCAAATACGTGGGATTACCGTGTGGTCGCCAATGGCGTGGAGATCATCGGTGGCACGGCGGGTGACTTGCAACAGGTCGGTAATGGCACCCTCGCGTTTAATCCAAACGGATCGCTTAATTCGGGTGCATCATCTATAAACAATATTGGCGCCGTTGCCTGGGCCAATGGCGCCAGCGCCCAGACTATCACGGCCGCGAATATCAATGTTCTGGGTACCACTCAATATGCCCAGGCTTCAACGGTCAGCGTGCTAAACCAGAATGGTTCGCAATCAGGTGTTTTGCGCGGCATCAACATCGGTACCGACGGCATCATCACCGGTCAATTTACCACCGGTGGAACCCAGCCGCTTTTCAGGGTCGCGCTAGCTGACTTCGCGAGCCCTGAAGGCTTGACCCATTCTGGCAACTCGCTGTTTCTCGAATCGCAGGAATCCGGGCCGGTGCTAATCGGCGCGCCCGCCAGTGGCGCCTTCGGCACTGTGTTATCCGGCTCTCTCGAACTTTCAACCGTGGACTTGGCCACGGAGTTCGTCAAGATGGTTACCACGCAGCGCGCGTTTCAGGCTTCGTCGCGCACGATTACGGTTACCGACACGCTCTTGGAAGAAGTGTCGAACTTGAAGCGGTAGTCTCACCAGGCTTGATCATTGGCTCGAGATCATAGCGGGCGGGAACGGTTACAGTTCTTGCCCGCTATGATCGACCGATGGACGAAAGTCCTTTCGATGGTTCGAAACTTCCAACCCTTCATCTGATTGCGCGTCGTCTTTATTCAAAGCGCTCCGGTAGTTTCTAAAGGCTAGCTTCGCTTTTCCGATAGCTTAACTTGTAACGAGATCGTTCCACCTATCTGGGAGAATGGCCTGTTGGTAGCTGTGGAAGTGAATCGAAGAAGTAAGGAGATTTCAGATATTCGATCCAGAGAGGGCAGTCTTGTCGGCCTGGACATGCCGTTGAAGACCGGCATCGATCTCCCGCGCGCTATTCGTGCCGATCTGGCGCTCAAGAGCACACCGGTACTGATGGTGACCGCTGAAGGGAATCAGAAAAACATCGTTGAAGCCATGCAGGCAGGGGTCAACAACTATATCGTTAAACCTTTCAATACCCAGACACTGCAGGAAAATCTCAACAAGATTTTTCCCCGAGAATCGGAGGATCACCCTTGGTTTGGATCGCCATCATAATCGTTATGTTGACTCTAGCCCTCTCGTTAGGGCCGCGATTTCGCCGGCCGCAGTCGCGCGCCCGGATCTCTTATCGAGTTTTCCGTAGACGGAGAGGGCTTAGATGAGCGGGTTGGTAGCAGTCGAAGAAGGTAGCGATGGCGAAACTCCGCGCCGGGCCTCGGCGGTACTTCGCTTCGCCATACCATCCATGCCGACGGCGTTAAGCGCGGTTGTGCAGATCGTTCGAGCCACGATGGAGTGGATGGCGTTTGAACAAGATTGGATTTTCCGCGCCGAGCTGTGTTTGCACGAGGCGATGCTCAACGCCCATTTTCACGGTAACGAGGCGGACCCTAAACGCGAGATTCGCGTTGGTTGCTCGCTAGCGCCGGATAACGTGGAAATGGTCGTCGAGGATGATGGCAGGGGCTATGACGCAGGCAGGTACTCAAGCCCGCCGCCGAAGGGTAATCCTCATGGCCGCGGACTGCATCTGATCCGCCAATTTATGCATTCAGTCGATATTCATGGCGACGGCAGGCGCATCGTCATGTGTCTTAACAAGGAGTGAAGTTATGGATATCAGCGTCAGGGAAGGATCCAGTAATACGACTGTCTCCCTCAGGGGGCGGTTCGATTTTCAGGCGCACATGGAATTTCGCAGAACCGTGGAGGGCCTGCTGCGCGCGGGCTATTCCGCGCTGACCCTGGATTTGTCGGAGGTGAGTTTTATCGATAGTTCGGCTCTAGGGATGCTTCTCCTGGCGCGCGAAAGCTGCGAAAGAGCCGGTGGCGCCGTGGTGCTCAACCGGCCCCAGGAGTACGTCGAAAAGGTCCTCAGGCTTTGCCACTTCGATCAACTTTTCAAGGTGACCCGCTAGGATCTCGAATAAACGGAGCGTTGGAGTATTGGCACTTGACCCCATCACTCCATTACTTCACTACTTCAGTATTTCAGTTCCAATGAGGCGGTTAATCGCCGATGACTCTTTCTCAGCAGGCGGATAGCGCCACCACCACCGGCACGCCACGGGTGCTAGTGGTCGATGACAACGACGACAAGCGTTTCCTTCTCCGGAGTATCCTCGACAAGAACTTTACGGTGCTTGAAGCTGATAACGGAACTAGTGCGCTAACCACTATCGGCGCGGAGTTGCCGGATGTCGTGCTCCTGGACGTATTGATGCCGGAACTCGACGGCTTCGAAGTCTGCCGTAGGATGAAAGCCGATCCGCGCACGGCGGAGATTCCGGTGCTTTTCGTTTCGGTCCTGGATCCCGACCAGCATGGGGTCGAAGGCCTGGAGTTGGGCGGCGAAGATTTCATCAGTTGGCCAGTAAACGCATCAGAACTGGTGGCGCGCATCCACGCGCGCATCCGTTCTTACCGTCCGTTGAACGCGTTACGCAGCGTCGTTGAAGTGCAGTCGCGCCAACTGGAAGAAGACCGTCGCCGCGAAGCGGCGCGGGAGTTCGAGCTCGAGCAAGCGCGCGCAGTACAGCAACGGTTTGTCACCAACCTCTTTCCGCGCGGTCGCGGACTACAGTTTGCCCACTGCTATCGTCCCAGTCAGATGGTGGGCGGCGATATGTTCGATGTGGTTGCGGTGGACAGTGATAAGATTGCCATCATGATGGCCGACGTATCGGGCCACGGTCTGCCCGCGGCGCTCTTGACCAGTGTCGCCAAAGTTCTATTTCGCATTGGCGCGGAGCGCTGCGTCGAACCGGGACTCCTGCTGCGCTGGTTGAACCGGCAGATTTCTTCGTATCTCGCCACCGGTGAATTTCTCACGATCTTTCTTGGATTGTGGAACGCAAAGACCCAGAAGTTTTCGTTTGCCGGCGCCGGCCACCCACCGGCCATGCTGCTTACCTCCGATGGCCTGACGGTGGAGCGTCTGAGTGTGAGCCCGGGCATCGTGGGGGTGATGGCTGACGGTGAGTTTCCGCAAGAGTCAGTTCAGCTCAGTGCCGGCCAAAGGATAGTTTGCTACACCGACGGCGTCACTGAAGCGACGAACCGCCAAGAAGAGCTTTTAGGCGAGGACCGTTTGGCCGGAATCTGCGCCCGCTTCTCCAATGTCCCAATCACAACACTAGTGGAATATGCATTTCGTGAAATCGATCGGTTCATGGCCGATGCGCCGCAACGCGACGACCAGGCCATGTTGGTCCTTGAAGTCGCGTCATCTGCGCCGCCGCCGCGCCGCGACGACCCTTGATGCGCTCCTGCTGGGTCCTCGCGACTATGTGACCCTAGCGGTCACTATCGGTAGCGTGGCGAAGACCGAGGATTCCAAAGCCGCCCGCCCAGAACAACGGTGACTGGCCGCTGGCGGTGGCGCTCGACTGGCCCCGTTGCAGCGCCGAGACCAGCGGCGACTGCGATGTTCGCGACGACTCAGGCGGATTAAAAACCGAAAGATGTCCAGGACGCTATGTGCCACCGATCAATATCATCGCCGGCAGCATAAAAGGGTTTTTAGCGGACCCAGCGATCTGTCGCTGCCGAATTTGGGTCAACGTCAGGATATCAAGCTGAAGGCCCAGTGCCACGTGCTCCTCGGCGAAGCGCACTTCGCCTACCGAGGCGAGCCAAGGTATGTGACGCTTTTCGGCGAGGACAAGCTCTCGCCGCGCGCGCTCACAATAAGGGAAGCAAGGCGACCGCAGAGACTTGCCTCCGACCAAGATGCTGGCTAACGCGCGCCACCAGCGATCGAACGCTCTCACTTCATTCACGATGCACGGCGGACGACCCTGTGTCACCGCCAATCATTCTTAACCCCATTGCTGACATAGCCTTTTTGGCTTTCTTGACACTCCCGGGAACCGATGCTACGACTTTTCACTCATGTCAGCAAAGCGTTCGCAACAAATTTTCGCGCGCGCAAAAAAAAACATTCCCGGCGGTGTCAACAGTCCGGTGCGTGCCTGGAATTCTGTCGGCGGCGCGCCATTGATTATTGCGCGGGGACAGGGGAGCCACATTTTCGATGTCGACGGTAATCGCTACATCGACCTCGTGGGATCGTGGGGACCTTTGATCTGTGGACACGCGCATCCAAAAATTCTTCAGGCACTAAGACTTCGGGCTGCAAACGGTACAACTTTTGGCGCGCCAACTGAAGCGGAAGTCGAGCTGGCCGAGTTGGTATCGCAATGCATACCGTCGATCGAGAAGCTGCGGCTGGTAAACTCCGGCACCGAAGCGACGATGAGTGCGTTAAGATTGGCGCGCGCATACACGCAGCGCACGAAAATTATCAAATTTGACGGCTGTTATCATGGTCATTCGGATGGCTTACTAGTCCGAGCGGGTTCGGGAGTCGCTACGCTCGGACTTCCTGACAGTCCGGGAGTGCCGTCGGGCTTCGCCAGGGAAACGCTGGTGGCTAAGTTTAACGATATCGGTTCCGTCGAGAAGTTGTTTGCTCAGCACGAGAAAATGATCGCGGCGGTGATAGTCGAGCCGATATGTGGCAACATGGGTGTGATACCCCCCATCCCTGGATTCCTAGATTCATTAAGAAAGCTTACGAGGCATCACGGCGCACTACTTATCTTTGATGAGATCATCACGGGATTTCGCGTCGCTCTCGGCGGCGCGCAATCGCTATACCGCATCAAGCCGGATATCACTTGTTTAGGCAAAATTCTTGGCGGCGGACTTCCGCTGGCGGCTTTCGGTGGAAGGCGGGGAATTATGAAATTACTTGCCCCCGAAGGGCCGGTATACCAGGCCGGGACCCTCGCTGGAAATCCACTCGCCGTCAGCGCGGGCCTGACTACTCTCAAGCTTTTGTCTCATCGCGCCACTTACAGCGTATTAGAAGCCCTGGGGAAAAAGCTCGAGGATGGTTTCACTGAAATCATAAAGCAATATGGCATAAGAGCCGCGCTCAATCGCGCCGGTTCCATGTTGACGCTATTTTTCGGGGTCGAGAATGTTCGCAATGCAGAGGACGCTAGGGAATGCGACCGCGACCAATTCGCGAGATACTTTCACGGCATGCTTCGGCGCGGCGTCTACTTACCCCCTGCTCAATTTGAGGCCGCCTTTGTTTCGCTGGTGCACTCGAACGCTGAGATCGCGAAGGTGATTGCCGCCTTCGAGAACTGGGCACTGGAAGAAACGAAAACCAGACACTAAGTAGGGCGCCAAGCTACGGCAGGACCTCTTCGCTCGGCTCCATGGTGATGCCAATTTCGGCGGCGATGCGGAACAAATACTGCGCGGGATCCAGAGCCGTGCTACGCATTTTTTCGATCGTGATGGTGCGCACGAAGCGGCTGTTGGCCAATTCGAGCTCCAGGACGATGGTGCCGGCGACTAAATATTCTTCAATACCGCGGGTGCCGCGGCCCAGGGATTGGGAGGTGACAAGTGTGGTGGTTTCAGGACTTCTCTGCAACGAAGCGATGAGCATGCGCGCCTGGTCTTGAGCTTTCGACGGCGAATCAGCGGCATGAATCAATGGCCCAACCGGATCGATTACCACCCGGGTAGCGCCACTTTTGGCGATGTGATTGTTAAGCTCGACGATGATTTTTTGCAGGTCGTTTTTTGCGCTGATATCGCTCACACGCGCAGTGATCAGCGCGGAAGCGTCCAGGATCAGCAAATTCTTTTGCTCGACATGCGGAGTCAAGTCCCAGCCCAGCGACGCCGCCTGCTCCACCAGATCAGCGGGTTTTTCGTCGATGGCGACGTAGAGTGCTTTTTCGCCGTCTTTCAACGCCTGGTGCAGAAATTGCAACGCGAAAATGGTCTTGCCGGTGCCGGGCTCGCCTAACACTAAATAGGTCTTGCCCCGTCTAAAACCGCCGTCGAGCAAGGCGTCCAGTTCGTGTATGCCCGTAGATACGCGTTTTTCGTTCATGTGGAAAACTTTCGTGGCTTTTCGCTGTTTACTTCTTTACTCAACGCACAATTTCGCGATTCAAATTTTTCAAACTATGTGCGCTTTGTGGTTAACATCCTTCTCCGCCTTTTGAGAACCGATGGCGCCTCAGGACGAGGCCTGGCGCACTTTCCAGCGCCCGCTGCGCTCCTTAAGCACCGCGCGCACGCGCTCGATTTCCGACGACATCCTGTCCTGAAGTTTGCCGAGTTGTTCCTTTTCGCTCGGAGTGTGAGTTAGTTTCGATCGCTTGTCGCCCTCGGTGTTCGCTTCCGGCGCTTGCACCGCACTCGTCTCAGGCGACGCCGATCCGGCCTGCAGGGCGACACGTTCCATGCTTTTAACCCCTTGAACGGCGGTGCTCAATTGCGCAACCCGTTGGATCAGGGATTGAGATCTATCCCTTAGTTCCTTCAGCTCGGCGTCGCGGCTTTCAAAGACTTTGAATTTCTCCGTCACCTGATGGCTCAATTCATTAATCTTGGCGTTCAAGCTTTCTTCCACGCCGCGCAGCGCCGGATCGGAAGCCGTCGTGGCGGTGGGGGGCCGGAGGAAGTCCGTTTTGAGTGCGGCCATTTCGGTCGTTAACCCGGCGATAATCTGTTCGACCTGCTGGCTGCGCTCCGCCTCGCGCCTGTCGAGGTGGATCAGTTTCTGTGCCACCTGTTGTTGCCAGTCTTGAAACTTCGCGCCGAATAATTCTTCGAGGCCGTGAATGCCGGAGTCCGCCACCGCTGCCGGGCGCTCGTTGACGCCTGCTTTGAGCGCGGTAATTTCGCCCCACAGCGCGGCGATCCCGTTTTGCAGGGCGTCAACGGTCTCATGGGATTGCCGTGCGCGCTCGGCTTCGCGGCTGTCGATGAATATGAATCGCTCCGCCAGCTTTTGATCGAGTTCATCAATCTGGGTTCCCAGTAATTCCTGAATGGTTTGCGGCAAGCTATCGGCATACGGCAGACCGTTTTGTTGCTGCTCGAAGGCCGTTTTTAGAGTAGCCAACTCGGCTTTAAGGCAGTCTAACGCTTGCTCTGTTAGCTGGGCGCGCTCGCTGTCGCGGCGATCATAGAGGCTGAATTTTTGAGTTGCCCGTTCTTCGAGTTGGCTCACGTTGGCGCGATGGGTTTCTTCTAAGCTCCGAACGATCGATTCGGGAAGCCGGGCCAGGCGTTGATCGAATGATGCTTGGAAGACACTGATTTCGCCGCGGAGATCGGCGAGCCTCTGCTCGACGTGCGTACTGCTTGCCTCGATCCGATCCGCCGTCTGGCGTCCCTGAGCTTCCAACCGGCTCGTACGCTCGCCGAGTGCGCCGACTTCTGAGCCGAGCTTGGCCCATTGTTCGCGGTCGCGCTCGTCGGGCTGAAGCTTTTCTTTGAGCTGTGATTCTAGTGCGCCGATGCTTGTCATGACGGTTGCTTCCAACCGTTCAAGACGGGCGTGACGGTATTCGAGCTGGCTCTGGCGTTCGCTCAGACGTGCTTGCATGGCACTTAGCTCGGAACCGAAGGACTCGCGGAGGCCGTTCGCCCAGTGGTCGAACCCCTCCCGTTCGACGGCCAGTTGGCGCTGGAGTTCGTCAATTTTGGCTCCCTGCTTGCGCTCCATTTCGCGCAACAGCTCGTCAGGTAGGGGGAACGCGCGTTGTTGCTCGTTAAGTTCGGCGACCTCAGCTTTGAGCGCGCTGATTGCCCCCTTGAAGCTCTCCTCCAATTGCCCGGCGCGCTTGGTGAACTCGTCAGTCTGGCTCTGCACCCCCTGAGCCGCAGACTCTACGAGATCGATGCGTTGCGTCAGGGTCTTAACTTCCGGTTTAAGTCGGAGCAATTCTTCATGGCCGCTGGCGAGGGCGCGGATCTTTTGGCCGGTACGCTCTTCTTGTGCCTCGAGTTTGGCGCCGAGACTTGCGCCGATTTCCCTGACGCTCTTAACTTGCTCGGTGTCGCGGTTTTCCAGCAGCATGAAATGTTGCGCTGCCTGCTGTTGCCATTCTTCGAGCCTGGCGCGCAGCGATGCTTCACGCTCTTGGATGGCCGAGTAGCGCAACTGAGCTTCGCTGAAGTCGGTGTGCAGCGTGGTCATTTCCTTTGCGATTTTCTCGCGAAAGTCTAAAGCCGAACTCAATTCAGCTTGCGCCATCGCATGGGTCTCACGCGCCAGCAACTCTGTCTCCGTCATGCGCTCGGCGACCGCGGCCAGCCCAGAGTCGAGCTGTCCAAGCCGCTGGTCGCGCCCAAGCTGAGCATGATGTTCCTGCGCCAGCCGGCCCAGAATATTTTCGATCTTCGCGCCCAGGCTTTCGCCGATTTCTTTGAGCAGGGAATCGGGCCGGGGGAGGTTGCACTGTTGCTCATTGAGTTGGGCGAATGCGGCTTTTAGTGCTGCGATCTCACCCTTGAGGGTTTCCGCGGCTTGTTCGAATTGCTGGGCGCTGCGCGACGCCAGAGTCCCGGTTTGCCAGGCCGCTGACTCAGCTTGGCCCACTCGCTCGGTGAGCGACTGTGCCGCAGATTTGAAGTGACGCAATTCCCCCTGGGCGGCGCGGATGCAGTTTGACTCTTCGCGTAGGTGATCTTCCAACGCACGGATCTGGGCGCCGAGCGATTCTCCCACCCGTTCGAATCCTGAGTACCGGGTTTCCAGTTCAGTCTGGCGCCCGCTCAATTGCGCCCGCAAGACGCTCAGCTCGTCCTGAACAAACTCCTTAGTAGCGTCACTGGAAGCTTTTACGTCTTCAATCCGCGCCATGCGGTCAGCGCAGACGGAGATCTCGGATTTCAAATCGTTGAGCTCCGTCTCTCGGTTTTCCAGGATCAGGTGCTGCAGCTCGGCGATCTGATCGACCAGTTTGGTTTCCAAACTTTTGATCTGCTCGGCGCGCTCCGTTTCACCGGCGGCAAATGTCTGAGCGAGCCCAAGATCGGCTTCCGCTTTTCGTACCAGCCAGTCAAACAATGTGTCTTTGCCGTTGCCCATTCGTCGTCCCTCGCGGTTGGACGGAGTCTCGCTTTTTTCGTCAAACAATCCCACTTGATTGACTCCTCAGTTTGAATGATTTAGGCGGAAGTATGCGCCAGCTACAGTAGTCATCGGTCGTTGACAAGCCAAACTTGTGCCAGGAGCGAAAACCTTGTTGGTTTGACGAAAGGCCAGGCATCAATAGATCCGCGGCGGCGTTGGACGCTATTTTAGCGGCCGTAATTGGACGGCGATAGACGGAAAACTGTCAGCGGATGAAATCTCAGTCAGGTTCTCTCGCGGCTTGCCTGTTTGCGCGGCGGCGGCCGCAGTTGGTGCCGTCAAGTAAATGACAGTCGCGCCCGCAAGTTGCTTTTTCGGATCGGATTGTCCCAGTAATCCCCTTCTGCAGGGGCGCAAATTACGCGTTCCACCGAGCGCAGGACAGTATGGTTATCGAGTTCGTACGGTTAATCCAGTGCTTTGTCGCAATGGCAAGCTTATTGCGTTGCATCCCTTAATTCGATTCCAGGCCGTGTAGCCGAGGGTGACCCCTCGGACGCTAGTACTATGCCGAGGGCTACGAAAGGCGGTGTAGCTATGTCTGAAAATAGGGGCAACAAAAGGATTCTGCTGGTTGATGACTCGGAAACCGTTCTCATGTTGGAGTTGATGATTCTTAAGGGGGGCAGCTATGAATTGGCCACGGCGAAAGACGGTGGAGAAGGGGTTGCCAAGGCGCTGGCGCTGAAACCCGATTTGATTCTAATGGACGTGATCATGCCGAAAATGAACGGATTCGAAGCGATACGCGAGTTACGCCGGCACGACGACACCCGGTCAACGCCCATTTTGATTGTAACCACGAAGGGCGAAGAAGAAAGCATGGTAAGCGGTTACGAAAGCGGTTGTAACGACTATATCACCAAGCCCATTGACAGCCTGGAGTTGGTCACCAAGATACGAAATTTTCTTGGTGAGTAAGGCATTCAATCGCGCTGGTAAGAAATCTTATGGCAAAGCCGCCAAGAAGGACCTCTATCTCAAGAGGCCAGCCTGAAACCGCCCGGGATATCCCGAGTGCGCCAAACGCTCTAACTCCTGCGCGCCGACGAGTGGATTCCATCGAGAGCGAAAATCAGCATTTGCGTCACCGCGTGGTGGAATTGGAGAAAACATTGGAAAGGATGCAGGGAGAGATTTGCGAAGCGGTTGCCCGCGGAGCCGGCGGAGGAAGACTGTTGGCCTGGCAATTCGTTGCCATGGAGCTACAGCACGGCGAACTGGCCACTCTCTATGTCGCGAGCACTAGGCTGCAAGCGACGCTGAAAAGGCAGGAGTTATTAGCGGCGATCCGTGAAATTGTCACCAACCTGATCGGAGCTGAGGAGATGGCGCTGTTCGAGAATAATCCTGAGACGTCGACGTTGTCGTTGATCGATAGCTACGGTAATGCGTCGGCGACCGATCCGGTTATCCGGCTTGGTGAAGGCCCCGTTGGACGAGTCGCGTTGACTGGCGATTGCTATTTTTACGACACAAACCGCGTCGGGCAGGAGCCCAGTGATGCGGACATGCCAACGGCCTGTGTTCCGTTGAAAGTGGATGGCGCGGTGTGGGGAGTGATTGTGATCTATCGCCTATTGCCACAAAAGGACTGCATAGTGGAGCTCGACTATCAACTTTTTAACTTGCTATCGACCCTGGCAGGAGTTGCGCTTCGCTGCGCCGAATTGAATGCCAAACGGACCGCGGCTTGGGAGGCCTCGGTGTGATGCCCAAGTCTAAAACCGGCGCAAACTCAAGCCCTGCGCGGCCCGTGTTGGGGGCTTGGACCGTGCGCGACGTTGTCAACGAGGATAGACAGCTCATAGCCCCAGACAGCGGCGCGCGAGCCAAAGTGTATCTTCACCCAGGTCAGCTTTTTGTTGCCGCCCAACCCAGCGCCATCACTACCATTCTGGGTTCTTGCGTCTCGCTCTGTCTTTGGGATCCGGTGATGAAAATCGGCGGAATCAATCATTATCTGTTGCCGTTCTGGGTGGGGGACGCAATAGCATCGCCCCGCTTCGGAACAGTAGCGATCGAGGCTCTGATCGAAAAAGTCCTTTCTCTGGGAGCGCGCAAGAGTCGGTTACGGGCGAAACTCTTCGGCGGTGCCTGTGTCATTGAGGCTTTCCGGGAAAGGGACGATCACATTGGGATTGTCAACGCTCGGCTCGCGGAAAGTATGCTGAGCATCCAGGGTATACCCGTGATCGAGCAGGATCTGGCAGGCTGCAGAGGCCGCAAACTTATCTTTAATACGGACGATGGTACGTCCTGGGTAAAATTCTTGTAGACGGTTCGGTATGACTCTAGGCATCGATATAGACTTCGCGGCGATCATGCGGACGTTTTCCGCGGAGTCGGACGAGATTATCTCCGAAATGGAGCAAGCCGCCGTCGCCCTCGAGTCGCAACCGCAGGATGATAAACTACTCGAAATTATCTTCCGCGGTGCTCACACGTTAAAAGGCAATGCCGGCAGTCTTGGACTTGCCCGCGTCGCCGAGTTTACCCACGCCCTCGAGGATCTCCTGCAGCGTTTCCGCAACGGCGCCCTGGCCGTAACCCGCCAGGGGATCTCGCTGTTACTGCGGTGCATCGACGCGCTGCGCGAGATGTTGCCGGCTGCTATCGCAGGCACGGCGGAACTCCAAGCGGAACATGCCGTACTACTCAAGCAATTGGCCACCAGCGTCGCCGACGCAATCCAACCTCAGTTTCACCGCGCGCTGCAGACAGAAAGCAAGGCAGGCCGAATGGCGGACGGCGAAGGCGCCGGACGTCGGAGCGAGGACGCGGCGATGCCAGAGCGCAGCGGCACGATTCGCGTCGATATTCAGAAGCTCGACCGCATGCTCAATCTTGCCGGAGAAATTACCATCGCCCAGGGCCGGCTGCGCCAGGTGCTCGAAGACAAGACCAGAGTTGGCAAAGACGCGCTGGAGGCACAAGCCCACTTGGAACGCCTGTCTTTGGATATGCAGGAACAAGTTATGAAGATTCGGATGGTGCCGGTGGGGCCGATATTTCGTCACTATAATCGGACCGTACGCGAAATCGCCTTAGCGGCTGGAAAAGAGGCGCGGCTCGTCATCGAAGGTGAGGAGGCGGAGATCGATCTTAGCGTGGTGGAGCACCTGAAGGATCCGCTGACCCACATGATTCGCAACGCCATAGATCACGGCATCGAGACTCCGGAAAAACGCCGCAGCGCGGGAAAAGATCCTTGCGGCCTCCTGCTGCTCAAAGCATTACACGAAGGCGGCAGTATCGTCATTCAGTTGATCGACGACGGCGCCGGTTTGAACCTCCAGCGCATCATCACGTGTGCGAAGGAGAAGGGCGTAGTACCTGAACCAGAGAAACTTCCAGACCAGTTACTATATCGCCTCATCTTCGAACCGGGCTTCTCGACCGCGCAGGCGATTACGGATCTCTCCGGTCGCGGCGTCGGCATGGATGTGGTGCGGCGCAACATAGAGGCGCTGCGGGGGTCGGTGACTGTCGATAGCGAGCCTGGTAAGGGTACCAGGCTCAATATTCGCTTGCCGCTAACGCTGGCCATCATCGACGGCTTCGGCGTGGGTGTCGGCGAGGAAACGCTTATCCTGCCGCTTCATTCGGTGTGTGAATGTCTGACGTTACCCGCCGACGAGCGCGGGAGCGAGGTTGGCCAGGGCGTAATCAATCTGCGGGGAGAACCTTTGCCTTATGTCCGCCTGCGCCAGTGGCTCGGACTGAGCGGGCCTTGTCCGGCGCGTGAAAATATCGTCGTCGTGGCGTCAGAGCAGATGAAGGCCGGATTTGCTGTGGACGTACTCTACGGGCCGCGTCAGACGGTCATTAAACCCTTGGGCAAACAATTCCGGGATCTGCCCGGGATCGCCGGTTCCGCCATTCTTGGCAATGGCCGCGTGGCTTTGATCCTCGATGTGCCGGGTCTGTTGCGTGGCGTGATTCGGGTATCGGGGAAATTCGGCAACGGACCGGACACGGCAAAATTCTTTGAGCCGGCGATCTGACCGGCGAAAAAGGGTGGCCAAGTGGAAAGGAACACTAAAAGAGATGTTTAGGAGCTTAAGAATCGGCAACCGCTTGGGCGTAGGCTTCGGCTTGCTTCTGACCCTGTTAACGACTATCGGCGTTATCAGTTACTGGGCTATCGATTCCATGACGAGCCGCTTTGGGAGAATCATCGCGGAAGACGCAGAACTATCCCGGGACGCCGCGCTCATCTTGGCCAATAATATCGCCCTGCGCCGCCATGAGACCGAGTTTTTTCTTTATGCCGGCATTCCATCGAAACTTGACGATATTTTCACGAAGTGGACGGAGCAGCGGGGTCTTTTAGAACGCCGCATCGCCGCGATCGATCGATTTAAGACGCGCCCCCGGGACAAGGAAGCGACCGCCGCTATGCGCAAGCATTTGGAGGGCTATGCAGCCGGCTTCCTGAGCGTCGCGGAGAACGTTAGGAGCGGAGCGATCAGAACCCCGCATGAGGCCAGCGCGGCTCTCGATCCGCATAAAGATGATATTCGCACGCTTGAGAAGTTAGTTACCGACATGACGGCGGCCTATCACCGAAATCTGAAAGCTGGGGAGAAAGAAATCGCTCAGTTCGCCGGCAGGATGATCTTTCTCATCATCATGTTGGTCGTCGTCGCCGTGATCTTAGGCGCCGTCGCGAGCCTGCTAATCGCTCGGCACATATCGAAGCCAATGCAACTGCTCTTACAACGTCTTTACGAGATCACCCAGGGTGACGGGAATTTGACCAAGCGGCTCGACGCTGGCGTTGGGGGCGAAATCGGCGAGGCGGCGCGGCTGTTTAATAACTTCATGGCAAACCTCGCGCAGGTCATCGGTCAGGTGCGGGAGTCGGCCAGCGGGCTGGCCTCAGCAGCGGCGCAAGTCTCCTCTTCTGCGCAGACGCTGTCACAGGGAACCAGCGAGCAAGCGGCATCGGTGGAAGAGACCACCACCAGTTTGGAACAAATGAATGCGTCGATCACCCTAAACACCGAGAATAGCCGGCAGATGGAGCAAATGGCGCTCAGGGGGGCTAAGGACGTCGAGCAAAGCGGCCGGGCGGTGACGGAGTCAGTGGAGGCGATGAAGACAATCGCCGAGAAGATCACGATCATCGAGGAGATCGCTTACCAGACTAATTTGCTCGCGCTCAATGCGGCCATCGAAGCGGCCCGGGCAGGGGAGCATGGCAAGGGCTTTGCGGTGGTGGCCACCGAGGTGAGCAAGTTGGCGGAGCGGAGCCAGCGGGCGGCGCAGGAGATCAGCGCATTGGCGGAATCGA
>DATBLC010000284.1:0-8225 GCA_036555515.1 Binatia bacterium | reverse complement strand
GCAGGACCTGGTTTTAATGATCAGAAAAACACTCTGGCCAATCGCCAGGCCCAGCGCCTGCACCGCGCCCATCGTCAGTCTGACGGTGAAGATGTCACCGGCGTCGACTTTAATGATAGCCTGCCCCTCGACAATCTCAATATCCAGGACCACCCCGTCAAACACATTGCCGGCGGATATGCCGGCCGGCCGTTCGGTCGCGAGCAGAATGTCATCGCCGCGAATGCGCACCTGTAGCGATAATTCTTTGGGTCGCGCCATAAACGGGATGAATATCTCGCGACCGCATTCAAGACGAACCCGGGTCCTCCCAGCGGTCGGGTTGGCATCGACCCAGACTGCGTCGAAGATGTTTTCCACCTGACTTTGTTCGGGATCTGCGGTTAGCCAGTGTGACGGCAAGATTGCCCTGGGCGCGCCCTTTTCGATGACCTTTCCCGCTCGGATCATGATTACCCAGTCCGCCACGGCAAAGACTTCGCTGACATCATGCGTAACGTACAACATCGGAATTGCAAACTCGTCGCGCACGCGGCGCAGGTACGGCAGGATTCGCTCCTTCAGGCCGATGTCGAGGGCCGCCAGCGGTTCGTCCAGCAAGAGCAACCGCGGGCGCGACAAGATCGCGCGGGCCAGCGCCGCTCTCTGCATTTCGCCGCCGGAGAGTGTGGTCACCGGACGATCCAGGAGCGCGCCGATTTCCAGAACCTCGACGACATGGTCGAAGGTAATGGCGCTGGTTCCTCCATCGCTCGGTTTTCGCCGGGCGCCGAAATGAATGTTCCCGCGCACGGATAAATGAGGGAAGAGGGCCCCTTCTTGAGGAACATAGCCAATGCCGCGCTGTTGGGGGGGCTGATTAATGCCGCTTTTCGATGAGAAGAGAACGTTTCCATCTACCTCAATCTCACCAGCCGCAATCGACCGCAGCCCGGCGATGGCGTCGAGGAGCGTGGTTTTGCCCGAGCCCGACGGTCCGAAGATCGACGTCACCCGCGCGTCGAAAGACGCGTCGATGTCCAGGGTAAAATTCGCCAGCGGTATGCGGCAGCACAGCAGCATGTCAGGTTTTGCTCCGCGCCCGCAATAGCCACTCCGAGCACCAGACGAACAGAAAAGCCAAGGCGACGGTGATCCCCAGCAGGACGTATGCTTCAGGGTCTTTGCCGAGCTGGACGAAATTATAAATCGCCAAAGAAAGCGTCTGAGTCTGGCCTGGGATGTTTCCCGCGAGCAGTATGGTTGCGCCGAATTCGCCGAGTGCGCGGGAAAACGCCAGCAGCGCGCCGGCGACGATGCCTTTGTACGCCAGGGGAATCGTAATGAAGAAAAAGATTTTGAGCGGCGAAGCTCCGAGCGTCGCAGCAATTTGTTCGAGTCGCGGATTGACCTCGGCAAACGAAGTCCGAACCGATCGCACCAACAGTGGAAAGGACATTACCGCCATGGCGATCAATACGCCCTTCCAGTTGAAAACGATCTCGACCCCGCGCTCGTGGAGCCACTGGCCGAGGGGACTGCGCCGGCCGAAGATTTTTAACAGAATGAGCCCCGTCGACACCGGCGGCATGACCAACGGTAGAAGAACGACGGTCTCGATGACGCTTTTGAGCGGCCATTCCTTGCGCGCGAACAGCCACGCCAGCGCGATACCGAACGGCAAGATCAGCATTGTGCTAGCAAGCCCGACTGAGAGCGAGAAGAAGGTGATTTGCCAGGTCTCAAACGAGAGGATCACGAATAACCAAGTTCCCCGGAATCAATCTAGTACGACAAAGCCGAATTTCTTGAATGTCTCCCGCGCAGCTGGGCTCTGAACGTAGTGCAAAAAATCTCGGGCAGCGTCTTTGCGCTTCGATTCTTTCACGATGGCAACCGGGTAGATAATCTTGGGCCCTTTGTCGATGGGCACTTCGTAGACGATCTTCACTTTCTTGGAAACGGCGGCGTCGGTTTTGTAAACGAAACCGGCTTCAACGTTGCCGGACTCGACCGAAGCCAAGGTCGCGCGGACGTCCTGCACGGGTACGACCTTACTTTCGACCTTGTTCCACAACCCTTTCTCCGTGAGGTATTTCTTGCTATAGACACCCACCGGCACGGAGGACGGCTCGGCGAGAGCGATCCTTTTGACGGAGTCCTTCAACAGATCCTTTGGCGACGACAGGGCG
The DNA here is from genome assembly GCA_036555515.1 of Binatia bacterium. GTDB lineage: Bacteria > Desulfobacterota > Binatia > UBA9968 > UBA9968 > DATACQ01. Next base: position 6,054 of record DATBLC010000284.1, on the reverse strand, counting down.
AGCTTGGAATCGGACGGTACGATCATGACCAGCTGGTTCGAGAGCAGATTCTTTCGAGTGCCCGGTTCTAGCCGACCTTTCTTGTCAAGCCCGTCCATCTGTTTGAGATCGGCGGAAAAAAAGACATCCGCGGGAGCCCCTTCGTCAATTTGCCGCGCCAGGCCGCTTGACGGACCGAAATTGAACTTTGCGGTATGCTTGGACTTTGATTGATAGCTGCTGCCTATTTCCTTCATGACATCTGTGAGACTCGCCGCCGCCGATACAAGGATTTCGTCGGCCCATGCGGAGGCCTGGGTCCAAGACAAGACAAAGAATAGCGCGGCCACCAAAAGCGATTTGCATATTCTATGGTTGAGTAGTCGCACTTTTATCGATCCTCATTTTCCCGAATGCGCGCAGTTTCCGAAGCCGGGGCTCCGTCAACTACTGACCGCCTCGACGAGTTTGCCGGTGTCCCGGGTATCGTACCCGCCAAGAGCATCGAGCTCGTCCCGGAAAGGTTTGCTTACAATAATGTCGAGCAGCGCTCGAAGACCCTTCAGCGTTTCGTAGTAGGCCTTGGGAATGATCAAATCGTAGCGCTCGCGTTGCAGCGGCACGAAGTCCAGACCACAAATCGCCGCGGCGGATCGAACGCCGATGCCGGCGTCGGCCAGGCCGGTTTTTATCTTCGACGCCACGTCGAGGTGAGAAAAGACTTCGTCGCCATAACCTTTGACGCGTTTTGGGTTAATGCCGCCGGCCCGCAGTTGCTTGTCAAGGAGCCGACGCGCACCGGAGCCGGTCTCACGATTGACGATTCGGACAGTTGGTTTCACGAGATCGGCGACGGTGCGTATCTTTTTCGGATTCCGCTGGCGCACGATAAAACCTTCCTCCCAATGAGCGAAGGTGACGACGATAAATTCCATGTCGCCGACGCTCTGTTTCAGATCTGGAAGTTTCCAGCGGCCCGATGACTCTTCGGCCAAGTGAATGCCCGCTGCGTGAAGCTCGCCGCGCTTAAGCGCGGCGAGAGCAAGACTGCTGCCCATCAAGCAGGGGACCAGGTTTTGCTGGTCGTGTTTACCGATATACTCCGCCGCCAAGAACATGGCGGGGTCGCAGCCGCCGACAACGATCTTATGTTGCACTGCGTTGCGTTCTTTGAGCAGCTTGACTTTTACAAATGACTTTTCGGGTTTCGATTGGATGATCAGACCGTCCGCCATGGCGCTCAGGTTCGCCAGTTCACCAAGGCCCGCAAGCGGGCGCACCAGCACGCGGTGGCCGATTTGCGTCACCTGCGCGCGAAAGGGTCCGCTGCCTTGCGGCATAGCGCCGACCAGCTCGCCTTCAACAATTTCGCCGCCGCTCTTGAGACTAAAGAGGTCCTCGACCCGGCAGCGCAGCGCCCGGGCCAGTTGAAGCGCTACCGACGTGGCCGGTGAATAATGATTCGCCTCTAAAGCGGAGACGGCTTGTCGTGTGATCCCGGCGAGATCCGCCAGCTCTTTCTGCGAGAGCCCGACCGCTTGCCGCTTTTCCCGCAACCGGTTTTCCATCTCGACTTGAGGGCTCTCCGAAACCATGTCGCCATTTGACAGAATACTTGTCATAATGTCCGGTATCATGTACCAAGCCGATCTGTCAAGCCTGAGAAAAGGGCAAGGAGTCGCGCTATGTGAAGTCGGAAAACCCTCGCTAAAACTTTCGCAATCCTAATGCGAGATCTTGCGGCAATGCCCGCGCTTTGACATTTGAGGCGGATTGACACCCATTCAAATTTCGTGTTACGCAATTTTTATAAGCGGAACAATGCATCATCTATCGAGATTCGGCGTTTCCCTCGAGGACGATCTGCTGCAGGCCTTCGACAGGAGCATCGGCGGCCAGGGCTATCAAAACCGTTCGGAAGCCATCCGCGACCTTATTCGTGACCATCTGATTCAAAAGAAGATCGGCCTCGCGGACACCGAGGTGATTGGAGTCGTGACCCTGGTCTACGATCACCGCGTGCATCATTTAACCGATCTCTTGGCGGATATGCAGCATAAAGCCGAAGTTTCGGTCAATGCCAGCCTGCACATTCACTTGGACGAACACAACTGTTTAGAGGTGATCGTCATCCGCGGACGCGGCGACAAGGTGCACGAGATCGCCGGCAAGCTCATCGCCACTAAAGGAGTACAAAACGGCAAGTTAGTAACGACGACGCAGGAAATGAAACACTAAAGTTTTTTTTACCAAAGGGTAGCACGAACTATAATTTGATGCTATTTATTGATCTCTCATGCCAGTACTTTTTTGAAGTTCGTGAGAAATTCAATCCAGGAAAAGCGAAGCCTTCTGGATTCCCGCTTGGGCGGGAATGACGGACTCGGAGCCTAGTGATTTAACGAAATTGCCGCCGCTCATGAAACATGCCGACCACGCACACGGTCACGACGAAGCCAATGGCGTACGTGACCATTCCGGCGCGACGCTTACGCTAATCAGCTTGGCCCACGGTATCAATCATGCCCAGTCGGCGCTTAAGCCGTTGGTCTTTCCACTGGTCCTGCGCGAGCTGAATTTCGGCTACAGCGAGTTGGGAATAATGCTCGGCGTTGCCGCCGCCGTGGGCGGTGTGTTGCAGCTCTTCGCGGGAGCGTTGGGCAGAGTCTTTCCCCGTCATCTAATCCTCGGCATCGGCAATGCGTCGGTGGGTATCTGTTTCGTATTCGTCGGTCTGGCCCAGAGCTATCTGCAGTTTTTTTCCTGGACCGTGATGTCGCGGGTCGGCGGCGCGGCGCAGCATCCGGTCGGCAGCTCGCTGTTATCTCATCATTTCCAGAAGAAAAAACTCGGCACGGCCCTGGCCACGCACTTTACCGCCGGCAACCTGGGCACCGCCGTGATCCCCCTTTGCGCGGCCATATTGATCGGGATTTGGGGCTGGCGCGTCACGGTTATCTTATTTGCGGTGCCGGCGATTCTGGTCGGGGTAGCGATGTGCATCCGGCTCAAGGATCCAGCGCGTGGACAGAACGCTGAGCATTCCCGGCCCTCGTCGTTTTTGCGGGACAGCGGCGCGGCGATCAGCGACCGCAATCTTCGCTGGATACTGATCGCGGCGGTGGTCGCTGCGGGCGGGTCCGGACATGGAATTATCTCGAGCTTCTTGCCGCTGTACTTGAATCACAACCTGGGGATGGAAGCCACCGCCGTCGGTATCATCTTCACGCTGATGAATGTCGGCAGCATCGCCGGCCCCATGCTGTGCGGCAAGCTCGCGGATCGCTATCCGCCGCAGCGGATCTTGTTGACCAGCTACCTGCTGTCCGCCGCGACCACGCTGCTGCTGCCCTGGTTCGGCGCGAATTTCATCGGCGTCGCCCTGGCAGCAATGATGCTCGGCGTTACGGCCTTTGGCACCAATCCCATACTCCAAACTTTGGTCGCCCAAACAACCTCCGATCGATTGCGCGACACCGGCTTCGCATGGTTTTACACGGCGACTTTTCTCGCTGGCGCCATCTGGTCGCCCGCCGTTGGCTATCTCAGCGAATGGTTGGGACTGAAGGCGGCCTTTGGCGCTATGGCGGTATCTTTCATCGCCGCGATCGTTTGCGTTCTGTGCGGCCGCTTTCACGAAGTTTCCCGCGTCGAACGACGCGCCAGCGAAGTCGTGCTGCACGGCTAAAATTTTTTTCCGTAATGATCACACGAAATTGAATTACGTAACACCTCGGCGGAAATAACGAATGCTGCGATTCTTGCTTTGGAGTCTGCTCGGCGCTGGGGTCGGCATTTTAGCTGCCCAACCCGACGCGCCCAGCGCTGAACCGGTGGAGGTTTACATCTATGGACAACAGCCGACTTCGGCGGCAACCGAGCAGACGAGATGGCAGCGGGATTTGGAGTTGCGGCCATCGAACACTCCGAGCGACGTTATGCGCCTGACACCCGGCCTGATCATCGGCCAACACCATGGCGGAGGTAAAGCCGACCAGATTCTTTTTCGTGGCTTTGACTCCGATCACGGCACCGACTTCGCGGTCTTCATCGACGGCATCCCCGTCAATATGGTGAGCCACGCACATGGTCAAGGGTACGCCGATCTCCATTGGCTCATCCCTGAAACCATCGAAAAGGTCGAAATTTACAAAGGTTCATACTTCGCTCATCTGGGCGACTTCGCGACCTCCGGCGCAATGAACATCATCACCAAGGGCCGGGATAAGGAGAGCACATTCACTTTGACGGGGGGCAACTATAACACACAGCGCTACGTCGGCATTCTTTCGCCGCCTGATGGGACCTTGCTTCGACCCTATATGGCAGGGGAGATCTATCACAACGATGGGCCGTTCAAGAGCGAGAATAACTATATCCGCTACAACCTCCTCACGAAGTTCAATCTTTTTTCAACCGCCAACTCGAATCTGAACTTCCTGGGGACTTTTTTCAAAACCGCCTGGGACGCATCCGGAGAGATCCCCGCTCGTTCCGTTCGCGGCGAAGAAATCGGCCGCTTCGGCAGCTTCGATCCGAGTGAAGGGGGCAAATCAGAAAGGCAGAACTTAAGCACGATCTATAACTACACCGATGCGAACCAATCGTTCACGGCTCAAACCTGGGCCGGTTGGTATCGGCTGCAACTCTGGTCGAACTTTTCACTCTTTTTTAATGATCCGGTCAACGGCGACGGCATTGAACAGAACGACAAGCGTTTCTTGATCGGCAACAACATCAACTATCGGCGGAACTACCGTCTCTGGGACCTTCCCATGGAAACCCTAATCGGTTTTCAGAGCCGCTTCGACCACATCCGAGTCGGGCTGTTTAACCAGACGAACCGCCGGCGCACGAGCACGACGAGCAATAACGATATCGAGCAGACGGACCTGGGATGGTTCGCGCAACAGGAGGTCAAGCCGACGGATTGGCTGCGCGTCCAACTAGGCGCGCGCATGGATAACTTCTGGTATGAAGTGAAACAAAAAGGCGATCCCGCCGAGATTGCCGAACCGATTTCCGGCGACGGCACGGCAACCATCGTCAACCCGAAATTGAATTTCATCTTCACCCCGTTCAACGACACCAACGTCGCCAAAGCAACGAATCTGTTTCTCAACTTCGGAGGCGGTTTTCACAGCAATGACGCGCGCGTCTTCGTGCAAGATCCGGAAAAAGAGATTCCCCGCTATTGGAGCGGCGAAATGGGCGCCCGGGCTCGTCTCTTCGATCGCCTCGACGTAACGCTCTCCTATTGGCGCTCCTATCTGACCAGCGAATTGGTGTTCGTCGGCGACGAAGGCACCTTCGAGCCCAGCGGCGCCAGCCGGCGCCACGGCATCGAGAGCGAATTTCGCTACGACATCTTGCCGTGGCTGTCCTACGATCTCGATCTCTCATACACCTGGGCCAGGTTCGTTAACGGCGACAAAGTGCCGATGGCGCCGCGCTTCCTGGCTTATTCAGGGATCACGGCACGCCACGACTCCGGCCTTCAAGCGCGCTTGCAGATGCGCCATATCGGGCGCCGTTACGGCATCGAAGACGGCAGTTTCGAAACCCCGACCTCGACGATTTTCGACCTCTTTTTGAAATACGTTTGGCAACGCTACGAATTCTTCGTCCAGTTCCAAAACCTGACGAACAAAAAGTGGCGCGCGGCGGAGCATGTCTTCGAATCCCGCACGCCTGGCGAAGTAACTGCAGGATTACCGGGCCAACTCGACGCTCATTTCACGCCCGGCGACCCGTTCACTGTGAAAGCCGGGATGACCATTCACATTTGGTAGGCAAACCTGGTGTGCTGAGCGGCAACTCTACGAGTCCGAAAATGAATGAGGCCATCGAAAGCACCGTTAAGAACAGCCCTTTCATGAGAGATAATTCATTCGGTGTTGCGTTTCTTGCTTCTCTGTTCATTCACCTCGCGGTGGTCGCGCTAACCTCCGTCGTCGTCCATAATGGCGTTTTACACCGCCAGGAAGTTCTGCTCATTAACTTGGTCGAACTGGCGAGGCTGGAAAGCCCGCCGCCGGATAAAAATGTCGAAGCGCCACCGGAGATAAGAAAACC
>DATBLC010000283.1:0-8381 GCA_036555515.1 Binatia bacterium | reverse complement strand
CTGCTGCTTGAAATGAGCGCAAAGCGATCTTCAAAAATAAAAAACCGTTGGCGAAACACTTCGACTCTTGCCGCTGGCCCGGTAGATAATTACTGTAGATAATTACTAATGAGTTCGTTATTTAGAGACTATGTCGCTAGTGTGCGACCGAGAGGCGAGCCCTTCCGATCGCGGTCAATGGTTCTCTGCCTTGCTGGCCACCAACCCGTCCTCTCCATAGGTGGAAATGCCCGCCGGCAGGGCCTGAAAACAACCTTTGCGCTCCTGTGCCCGCGCTCTCCAGGTCTCACCCCTCGGTCGCTGTTTGGTTACTCAATTGTGGACTCCTTAATAACTGTTTGCCAGCCGCGTATCATTGTCCCAGGGTGCGTTGCTTCCAGAGTTCCCAGGTACGGCCTATCTGGGTGGCATCGGGTCCGGAACGGGCATTCACTTTGACGGCTTCTTCCGGCGCCAAGTAAATCAACGGCCCATCTAACATCACCGCTTGAAGCTGCAGCCGGGCATTGAGTTCGGTTTGGATTGCTCGGTAGACAACTTGCTGCACGGTTTCTCCAACGACGACGTTGCCGTGGCCACGTAGGAGCGCCACTGCACCACAGCCCAGGGTCACGGTAAGCGCCTTGGCGAGGTCGCCATTGCCGATGAGCAAGTCGGTCATGCCGGCGACTTTCCGAATATCAAACACGGGAGCCGAGGGAGACAGGAATGCGGCGCCGTTGAATACTGGTTGCAATGGGGTCTGGCTGATGCTGAATGGGATAACCGTCGGGGAATGGCTGTGAATCACTGCCATAACGTCGGACCGTGCTTTGTAGGTTTCGCCGTGGATAAAACGTTCGAGAAACAGCGCTCGGCCCTGCCCGTCGACGGGGTTGGAATCGAGGTCATATTCCATGATGTCCGAAGGGTTCACCAGAGCCGGTGCGAGCGAACGCGACATTAGGTAACATCGCGAGTTGTCCGGATGGCGCACGCTAATGTGGCCGAGCCCATCGAGCACGCCTTCATTGGCGAGAATATGGCTAGCAGTTACGAGCTCTTCGATAATCGGTTGGTTCATGAAATTCCCTCCGTGCACGGTGCACTCGCGATCATAGCAGCTGCATCGGAATGACGGTACTTTCGGTGGCTGAATTGATTGTGGCCGTAAACAGGATCAGCCTTGTATAGATGGTGTGTCCAGATGAATTGCTGTCGTGATCCATGGGGTGACTCTCATTTTGGTGAGAGGAGTCCCGCGGCGCTAACGGTAAACCGGAAGTGACTATGTTCTCAGCATATTCGTCAAATTTCTGCTGCGGGATCGTGTTTTTCCACGTTAGTACCTGAATCTGATCGAGCTTGGCGCTTTGCAGGCTGCTTTCCAGGTCTTCTGAAAATCGCCCTTATTCGTGTCTCAAATTTATTCGTCAATGGATGCTGGAAAACGCTATGCCATGAGTCGCGAATCTCCAAATTTGGCTCTTGCGTATAGGAATTTCCTGTCTGTAAATCTGGGACAGTATGCGAGACCGAGCTCTAGCCGCGATTTACAAATGCAGCATGTTCAACAGTTTATAGACTACCCGCCATTGGCATGGGCTTTGCGCTATTTATCAAAACATAATTTCTATGTTTTTCTACTGGAGGTGAAAGTGGAATCAACCAAATATCGCACTGTTCCTGCGCAAATCCTGATAGCTTTCGTAATACCGCTTGTTTTTAATGATTCCGTCTGTAGCGAAGACAAGCGCTTAACGCAAGAAGCTGAGAAAATTGCCGAAAAAGTAAGACGAAAAGCCGAACGCTCCGAAAAAGCTGAGGGCCGTCAGGATCTGATAAAAGACAAGGTTACAGTTAGAACACGCGCTAATGGTCAACCCATTGTCGAACAAGTCGGCGAGGCCTCATTTTACGGCCCAGGCTTTCATGGAAAGAAGACTGCCACGGGTGAAAAATTTGACCAAAATGATTTGACTGCGGCTCATCCGACCTTACCTCTAGGGACGCAGGCAACCGTAACAAATCTGAAAACTGGAAATTTTGTCGATGTTGAGATTAATGATCGCGGGCCGTACGCCAAAGGACGTGATATCGATCTTTCCAAACGTGCAGCTAAAGAATTGGGCATGACTATGGCCGGTGTCGCTCCAGTGAAAATTGAGGCAGAAGTCACGCCGAAGGAAAAAGGCAATGAGAAGAAAATAGCCGCGATACCCTGAAAACTAATGATCAACTGCGGGATAACAAAGGGGACGCGAACCAACGCGAACCCTTTTTGCTTGTTAGCGGTTTCAGCAATTTGCCACGGGATCTTGTTTTTCGGTGTTAGCGGCTCATAATCCTGGGCAAATTCGCTCTCGTAAGCTTCACTCAATCAATCTTGGATTTTCGATTGTGGAGTTTGGATTCAAACGCGAAATAAGCGGTCCATCAAAAAAGCTTGGCGATAGATCCTCTCAACAATCGGTTCGCTGTTGATCTTCGGCGAAAGCAAACTGCCAACTGCAAGGGCTTCCAACCAGCGTCGACTTTCGAGAATTCCCGAAATATCGAAGTTGTCCGTTCGAATCTGACTTTGAACTTTTGAACCTTAAACCTTTGTACCGCAGCTAGGACTCTCAGTTTCTCGCCTCACAGATATTTTGTCGGACGCCGGATCGTGCGCCACATGTGCGAGACCGGGCTATTGTCGAAGCCCAAGCCCTCGTCTGGCTGCCTGAAGTTACGCCCGACGATGTCGGTGAAGGGCTCCCAGCTCACCACCGCATTGGGGTCGAAGGAGTAGATGTCGTGGACGGTAATCATGCGCGCAGTCATGTACCACTTGTGATTCCGGGCGCGCTTGTACGCTTCCTTGATGTAGTCGTCGGGCTCGTAGTCCGGCCCGAAAAGCTTGACGTACGCTTCCGGATACGAGTAGCCGACCGACTCATCAGGGAAGAAACGCAGCGCCTGGTGGGCGCGCACGGCCCAGCTTACCTCCTCGTCGACGTATGGCTCGATCAGTTGCGCGCCCCAGTAGCCGTGATCGCTCTTGATGAAGATTGCATTGGCGATATCGTGCAGAAGGCAGGCGAGAATTGTTTTCTCGGGCATGGACGCCTTGAGCGCATGGGTCGCGCTTTGCAGCAGATGGTTGGTGCCCTTCGCGCGGTACTCGAAATAGTCGAGGAGCATCGGCTTGGCCGGCATTTTCGGCAGCCGCGGATCGTCGTCCATCAGATAATATTTGCCGTATTTAGTCGTGCGGTCAGAACCCGTGTCGGACGCACCGAGCTTGCCGTCCGCCAGATTGAACAGCGCCGATTTTGAAAGGATAACATCGAGATCATCGCTCATCTTCTGCTCTACGGCATCTGCACGCTCGTTCAGCGATGTATTCTCAGCCATGGTTTTATCCTCCTAATTAAGTCGCCCGACTATCGAGCTTTATGCAGGACTTTACTCCCGCACGGATACCCGCGCAACACATAAACTCACGGAAAAACCTTCGGTAAGCTTCGCAGCCTCGCCTGCCGTGTTCTCTACTAATTGTTCCAAAACCAGTGTCGTATCGACGGTGAGCGGTCCCGCGCTTCCGGAATATATATGACGGCTGTGCTCCACTGGTAGCTGGCCGATTCTTTCGTCCGAAGAACAAGTGCCGGCGTTTCGGTTAACGCCGGCCTACGTAGAGCGCGCAGCACCGGATCAACAGCGTTGCGGTAAATCTGAAGTTAGGCGACTCCGTTAGCCTCCGACAGGAAGTCAGATTAGTTCGCGCATCCAAAGAATCTGTTAAGCTTGTGGAAAACCATGTTCGACTCCATGCCGTTGACTACCCTAACAAGGTTCATCCTGCTTTATGCCGCGATGTATGGGGCATTCGGAGTCGCTTCTCCATTCCTGCCTGCCTTTCTCAGCGCGCGTGGGTTGGCGCCCGAGCAGCTTGGGCTCGTGCTTGGCGCCGGCACGGCCGTGCGACTGTTCACGTCCCCTCTCGCAGGCCGCATCGGCGATTTGATCCAGGCGCTCCGCCTCGTGCTTATCGTCTGCATCGCGCTGGCCGCCTCGGTGACCGTGGGCTACCTCACAGCGCAAGGATTTTGGATTTTGCTTGGGGTGAGCCTGCTGCATGCTGCGTCGTTGGCGCCGATTACCGTCTTGGCCGACGCATTGGCGCTGGGAGCGGCCTCTCCGCCGCCGAGCAGCGGCCGCCGGGGCTTGGAGTATGGATGGGTGCGCGGCACCGGCTCGGCTTCCTTTATCGTCGGCACTTTGCTGTCCGGGCAGGTCGTGACCTCGTTCGGCCTCGACTGGATCGTCCGCCTGCAGTCCTTGCTGCTCGGCGCGGCGGCTTTTGCCGCGATCCTGGTGCCGGAACTGACTCACGCTCGCCTAGCCGATGCCGTACGAGCTCCGGCGGGAGGCGTTCTCATTCTGCTTCGGCTTCCCCTATTTCGGAATCTTGTTCTCGTGGCAGCACTCATCCTCGGCAGCCACGCAATGCACGACGCATTTGCGGTGATCCGCTGGAGTGCCGCAGGCATCAGCCCGGCTATCGCGAGCTTGCTCTGGTCAGAGTCCGTCGCGGCAGAGGTGGTCGTGTTCTTCGTCGTCGGCCCAGCGCTGGTGACGCGCCTGACGCCAGCCGGTACGCTGGCCATCGCGGCTCTGGCTGGCATGCTGCGCTGGACGGTGATGGCGCAGACAACCGATGTGATTGCGCTAGCGCTGATGCAGCCGCTGCACGGCATCACCTTTGCGCTGCTTCATCTCGGCTGCATGCGTCTGCTCGCCCGCATCGTGCCGCACGGTCTCGAAGGAACGGCGCAGGCGATCTACGGTACGGTCGGTATCGGAGCGACCACCGCATTGCTCACCCTTGTCTCCGGCGTGCTCTATGCGCGTCTGGGGGCCCAAGGTTTTTGGGTCATGGCTGCGCTTTGCGCGCTTGCCTTCCCATTGACTTGGAAATTGAGACAACCGGTGTTCGGCGAAAGCCGCACTCGCTAAGCTCGCTCGGATATAGTTAAGCCTCAGCAGTTTCAGCAAATATCCCCGTCACGGGATCGTGTTCTCAGGCGTTAGAGAGAGTTTCGAGAATTCTCGAAACGTGGAAGCGTAGTGAACGTACTCGGCGCATGTGTTCACCGGGAGCAACGCCCCAAACCGACTCGATCGCCTAGCCGAAGACTACCCGAGCGATCGTATCAACCAGACGATCGCCGCGATAGTTCCGATCAGGATCAAGACGACGGCCGCAATGATCCCAATCACGAATAGCCAGTCGTTCAATCCCGCGCGCCGGGTTCCGGTTGCGGCATAGCGCTCAAGCAAATCGGCATTTCTGGCGTTGCTGCGAAACCAGATAGAAAAAATATCGCCAAAGATCGGAACGGCGCCGATCAGTGCATTACCGGCGACGTTCAGCCCCATGCGAATCAGGACGATTTTTGGCACGTTGAGTTGGGCAGCGATCAGAAGAATTGCCGAGCCGGCGATATTCGCGATGGCATCGCCAATCCCTGGAATCAATCCGAGGATAGGATCCAGCCCGACGCGTATCGATGTGCCCGGGATTGTGAACCTCTGGTCCAGGAGATCGGCTAGAAATCTGGCAAAAAGAATTCGCTTCCTATCGGTGGACTGCGATGGTGTTCCCGCCTCCCACGCGCTATCTTTTGTCTCCGCCCGTGCGCCCATTTAAGAGTCTCCCGGTTCGACGTTCGGCATGCAGTCCGATGAAATTCCCACTTTTCAGTCTACCACCGAAAACACGGGAAGAAAGAACCGATTCATCCACGACCGCAATTTGCGACTGGGAGCGAAAGAGACGCTGTTGACCAGCCGGACGAACCACTATCGAGAGTCTTTGAAACTCCAGATATTAATCAACCCCATCTACATTGTCGGGGACCGTCGGTTGTTAAACAGGAGTTGGAATGGGCATATTGTAAAGTCGCGCGACGTTTTCGCGCACCAGTTTGGCGCGCAAGTTGGCCGGGAGGTCGCCTAAATCCCGGGCGATAACCTGGCGAGAATTGGGCCATGTGGTGTTGCCATGCGGAAAGTCGTTGGACCACATGCAGTTGTCGGTGCCCCACCATGACAGGATATGGCCGCCGACGGCGTCGTTGAAGAAAGTCGTGTAGATCTGGTTGTGGAAGTATTCGCTGGGGAGTTTTTTAATAGCCAGGCCTTCGCGCTTCGAGCCATGGCGTTTGAAGTAGTAGTCCCACTGCTCCAGGACAAACGGGATCCAGCCAAGCTCATTCTCCACCAGCACAACCTTTAGCTTGGGAAAACGCTCGAGCACGCCGGAATAGATGAGCTCGTACAGGCTGTTGACGGACTGGAACAGCTTCATGTTAACACTGTTCGCCTCCTGGGTGAGGCCGGTTGCGGTATCTCCGAGGCCGAAGGACCGGGTCCGGCTATAGCCGTGCCCGCTCAAAATATGCAAGTTGACCGGCATCTCCAGATCCTGAGAGGTGGCCCAGAATTTGTCATAATGCGATGACGAAAACGGTAACTCTGCCGGCGGCACCTGCCAGATCACCGAGCCGCGCATGCCGGCTCTGCGGCAGCGTTCCAGTTCATTGACGGCACCGTCGATGTCGTACATCGAGAGCATGGCGATACCGATAAGCCGTTCGGGCGCGGCGCTGCAGTAGTCGATGAGCCAATCGTTATAAACTCGGCAGCAGGCCGCCTCTAACTCGTGATCGTCGAGGCTCAGGCACTTCAAGCCATGGGTCGGATAAAGCACTTCGGCGCTGACGGCATCGGCGGCCATTTCGGAGACGCGTTTGTTCTTGTCCTGAGCGCCGCCGGAGACATCGTTGGGCCTTTGCCCGCCATAATCCGGGGCGCGGTCGTGAAAAGCCTTTGGCAATTCTTTTTGCCAAAGACCCGCCGGCTCAATGACGTGCGAGTCCGAGGAGATCAAAACTTCATTGATAACGGCATTGCTTTCTTTCCCATAGGTTCGTTCAATAATGCCCATCGTTCTGGCTCCTTTGTATCGTGAAAGTCTCGCGAATTGGCTGTCGTCCTGAAAAATCGCTGACAACCATTATTAAATGCAAATAACCCACCCGGGGGCCAGGTGCAAGGGGAAGGGACGGTGAAGGGGAGTGCACGGGAAGTTGGCTGGAGGTCAGCATACTATCCGGCCCACTGTGGTGAAATGACGTTTCGATCATCAGATGATTCTCCATCAAGCACTGAGCATGGCAGGGCCAGCGAAACCGAGAAACAACTCACTCAGGACATTCAAGAAAGCCTGGTGATGCGATTCATTTCATTCGCTCGATGGGTACGATCGGCCAGGCGACTACCTCCTGATAACGCGCAAAATGACAGAGCGGTTTCGTATTGGGTAGTTCAATTCCTAAGGGTTGCGCCATAGTATTGGCATGCAGTTCAACCTCGGCGGGCTGGAGCGGCCACGGCGGATGATGGATCTCACCGTAGACGACGCGGTCCGGCTTTACTGCGCCGTAGAGGCAGTACCTATCGGTGAGCCAGTGATCGAGCGTGCCCGGAACTCCTTGATAAATCGGTCCCGTGGCTCTATAGGACGCCTTCAACTCTGCCGGCGCGGCTTTCCGATGAACGCGCTTGCTTTCATAATCAACCGCCTCGCCTTTTACCACTACTTTCATTTGAGCGTCGTAGTATGGCAGTCCAAAACAGCGAGCGACTCTGACCGCGAGCCGATTCGACGCGTCCAGGCTAAAAAACCAGACGCCGCTCCTGTCCGGAGTCCTCACATAGGTCCGCACGTTCAGCTCTGGAAAAGCCAAAGGTATCGGCACATAGCGCGGCCGCACGCCGCTCATGCGAAACGGCACGACACCTACCCAGCACGATCCATCGAAGGTTTCCAGTTCCAGCGCGGGTGGAATGAGCGGCCGGATAACCTCCGAGCGGACGGGCCAATGGAGGAACAGGAGATCGTGCCAGCGCATCGAGAGGACCCAGGGTTTTTGCGGGAGCGGCCACGGGCGAAGCGCGGTCTGCTCCATCACCCGTGTGGCATGCGACGCAACGGGCCAACTACAACTGGTGGTGAACGTGGCTACTGTCGCTGCCTCTATGCTCATCTTCAGAAGCCTCCGTCTGATTAATGCTTCATCCTTTTGGTCGAACCAACCGGACCTGGCTCGTCGCAGAAGTATACGCGGGGTTCAGACTTCATGAGTTGAGTATCTTGCTTGAGGCACGAAAAATCTTAGCAGGCCAATTAAACTTTTCGTGGAAGATGGCATTATATTAAGGAGTCCACAATTGAGTAACCAAACAGCGACCGAGGGGTGAGACCTGGAGAGCGCGGGCACAGGAGCGCAAAGGTTGTTTTCAGGCCCTGCCGGCGGGCATTTCCACCTATGGAGAGGACGGGGTGGTGGCCG
>DATBLC010000282.1:0-15095 GCA_036555515.1 Binatia bacterium | reverse complement strand
AAAAAACCCCTGAGATCTTTACGAAGCGTGGGCAGCGCTTCTGCCGTCCCCATCAGTGACCGACAGCATCCGCGTATCCAGGGCCGGCGCAGGCGGGAGCCCCGTGACCTCGAGGATCTCCTGCTCGTTGAGGGTCTCCCGCGCCAGCAAGGCGTCGACGAGCGCGTCGAGTTGCTGGCGGTGTGCGGTCAGGAGACGCCTGGCCTCTTCGTGGCTCTCGCTGATGATCTTGTGCACCTCGGCATCAATGGCTGCTGCGGTCGCCTCGCTGAAAGGCTTGGCGCCAGCGTAACCGTTCGCGTCGCTCAGGTAGGGGTTCTCGCGGGGTGCGAGCTGTACCAGCCCGAGCCGCTCGCTCATGCCCCAGCGCGTGACCATCCGGCGAGCTAGGCCGGTGGCTTGCTCGATATCGTTTTCGGCCCCGGTTGTTTTGGTGCCGTAAACGATCTCCTCGGCGGCGCGGCCTCCGAGCATGCCGACGATGCGCGCGCGTAGATAGGCTTCCGGATAATTGTAGCGGTCGCTCTCGGGCCGCTGATAGGTGACGCCAAGGGCCTGCCCGCGCGGAACGATGGTCACCCGGTTTACCGGGTCGGCGCCCGGTACCACCAGACCGAGGATAGCGTGTCCGCCCTCGTGGTAGGCGATGCGCTCCCGGTCGGCACGGCTCAACAGCAGCGGGCGCTCGGGGCCAAGCACGATCTTCTCCAGCGCGTCCAGGAAGTCCTTGTGACGGACCTCGTTCTGCTCGCGGCGGGCCGCCAGCAAAGCCGCCTCATTGACGAGGTTCTTTAGGTCGGCCCCCGAGAATCCGGGCGTCGTGGCGGCAACCTCCTCTAAGCTTGCATTGCTCGCGAGCGGCACACCGCGGGTATGGACTTTGAGGATGGCGACGCGCCCGATCTTGTCCGGCAGGTTAACCATCACGCGACGGTCGAAACGGCCAGGCCGCAAGAGCGCTTTGTCTAGAACGTCGGGCTGATTGGTTGCCGCTAGAACGATGATGCCTTCGCGGCTGGAGAAGCCATCCATCTCGGTTAGAATTTGGTTCAGCGTCTGCTCCTGCTCGCTCGAACCACCGATCGCGACCTGTCCGCGCGCGCGACCAATGGCGTCCAGTTCGTCGATGAAGACGATTGCCGGCGCATGCTCGCGCGCCTGTTTGAAAAGATCCCGCACCCTGGCCGCACCCACGCCCACGATCATTTCGACGAACTCCGCGGCGCTCATCGAGAAGAACGGCACCCCCGCCTCGCCGGCGACCGCCTTCGCCAACAAGGTCTTCCCCGTGCCCGGCGCGCCCACCAGCAGCACGCCCTTCGGAGCGGTTCCGCCCAAGCGGGTGTACTTCTTGGGATCCTTGAGAAAATCGACGATCTCGACCAACTCGTTTTCGGCTTCGTCGATGCCGGCGACATCATCGAAGGTAACCTTGGTATCTTTCTCCTGATCATAGCGGCGCGCCTTGCTCTTACCGATCCCCATTAGCCCGCCCATGCCCATGCCGCCGCCCTGCTGCGCGGCGCGCCGAAACAGCCAGACGTAAAAAAGTATGAGGAGCAGGGCCGGGCCAAAGCCGAAAAGGAACGTCATTAACGGGCTGCCGCCTTCTTCGATCGGTTCAGCGCTGATCTCGACCTTATTCTCGATCAGAAACGCTTCCAGGTCCGGGCCTACAAAGGAGGGCAGCGTGGTCGTGAAGGTACTCACCGTTTTGGGCTTGACCGCCTTGGTCTCGCCGCCGGCCGGAGCGGCCTTTCCGCCGGGCGTTTGAGACTCGCCGCCGCCCGCCGCACTGGCTTTGCTCGTGGGAGAGTAGCTAACCGGACGCTCGAAGCGGCCCGTGATGGTCTCGCCCCGGCTGTAGATCGCCTCCACGTTGCCGTTGCTGACCTGTTCCTTGAAAAAGGTATAGGGCACTGTGACCGGCGCCTCGGGGCTCGGCAAGATAAGCCTCATCAGCAAATAGTTCACGAGCAAGACGAGCACAAACCAGAGCCAGGTTCTCCCCGGCGGCATTGTCCACTGCTTACCCTGGGGTGCTCCAGGTCCGGTGTTGGGCGGCCGGACGCGGCCGGCTGGTCCGGAGTCGCTGCTTCGTCGCGTCTGCTGTCCCGTCAGATTCATGGTCACCTCCTCGATCGGCTCTGGATCCAGCGGGCAAAAGATCCATGTAATGCTGATACTTGATGACTAGCACCTGCCCCCGGTCACAACAACAAGCTGCTGGTTTATTCTTTCACTGAGACTGGCCCTCGCGCAGAAGGGTAACCTACAGAGGAGCCGGCGGCATTCAGGTCGTGAAAGGCTGTGAGCGATTCAATCCAAAGCGCGCATCGCTTCGTCTTGCGACGGAGAGTAATTTCAGCAATCTTTGTTCTAACAATATGGAGCGAGCCAGTCTCAGCCAATTTGCATGGCTTTCGATCGCCGCAGCGTTTGCCACTATTGTCTTGAAGGCGAGCGCGTACTACATCACCGGATCCGTGGGTCTATTGTCCGATGCGCTGGAGTCGATTGTTAATTTGGTCGCGGCATTGATGGCGCTCGCAATGCTCGCCGTGGCGGCCCGTCCCGCAGATGAAATGCACGCGTTCGGCTATAGCAAGGCCGAATATTTCTCGAGCGGGCTCGAGGGATCGCTCATTCTGCTCGCTGCCGCGAGTATTGTCTGGACCGCTATCCCACGGTTGTTTACGCCTCGGCCTTTGGAGCAGGTCGGCATCGGACTTGCCGTGTCGATTCTCGCGGCGGTTGTCAATTACGCGGTGGCGCGGCGCTTGCTTGACGCGGCCGGCAAATATCACTCGATCACGCTGGAAGCCGATGCCCGTCATTTAATGACCGACGTCTGGACCTCGGCGGGAGTCGTGGCCGGAGTCCTAGTTGTGGCTCTCACTGGATTGAATCGCTTGGATCCGATCATCGCGATTGTCGTTGCCGTCAATATTCTCTGGACGGGAGCTAAGTTGCTGCGCCGCTCGGTGCTTGGCCTGTTGGATACCGCCCTCCCTCCTGCAGAGCATCAAGCGATCATAGAGGTTCTTAACCGATACCAGGGCGATGGCATTCACTATCACGCATTGCGCACACGCCACGCTGGTAGCCGGTCCTTTATTTCGTTTCACGTGCTAGTGCCGGGCGATTGGACTGTGCAACGTGGACATGATCTGCTGGAACAAGTGGAACGCGATATCAGAGCCGCGGTTCCGGGTGCGACCGTGTTCACCCACCTAGAACCGGTCGGTGATCCGCTGGCGTGGGAGGATACTTCGCTCGATCGGGTTTGATCGCTTGCCGATTCCGTAATACTTCTCACCAGCCGATGAAAACGCGCCTCACAGCAGGGGCGAGAGCAATCTCGCCAGCGAATCCCTAAAGCGAATCACGATGCCGCGCTTCTGGTATGCCGCCGGGTCGAATTCGCTGCAGTATTCAAGGTCCCGCTCGAAATCGCTTTCGAGTTCTTTGGCGATCCGCTCGCTGTAGAATACCGCGTTGAGCTCGTAATTGATGCTGAAGCTGCGGATATCGATATTCGCGGAGCCGATCGAGCAGATCTCGGAGTCGATGCTGATCGTCTTGGCGTGCAAATAGCCTTTCTCGTAGAGGAACACGCGAACACCGGCGCTCACGATCTCCTCGATATAGGTGTTTCCTGCCCAATCGGGCAGTCTGTTGCCGGAGGGGCGTGCGCTCACCATCACCTTGATGGTGATACCGGAGAGCGCCGCAGTCCGCAGTGCTTCGGCAAGGGTCGCGTCGGGGATGAAAAACGGTGATTGTATATAGACGTGTCGCTGTGCGGAAACGATCATGAAGGCGTAGAGCTGTCTAATCGCGGCCCACTGGGAGTCAGGACCCGACGTCAGGATCTGCACCGGAACGTCACCTTCCGCACGGTCCGTTGCGTCGTCGGGAAAGTATTTGGCGTAGAACAGGTTCTCCCGCACGGCATTGTACCAGTCGACCATAAATACGGCCTGTAGAACTGCCGCGCTTTCGCCGACAACCCGAACCTGTGTATCGCGCCAGTAGTCAAATCCCTCCCCGCCGTCGAGCTGTTCCTGGCCGATATTCATTCCGCCCGTGTAGCCGATCGCGCCGTCAATTACAGTGATCTTCCGATGATTGCGGTAGCTGATCGTATGCAGTTGGTAGGGCGGCGCTGTGGGTGCCATTCGGATCCCCGCCGCGAGCATGTTCCTGACATAGCGCCGGCCCACATGGGCTTGGGAGCCTATTGGGTCGTAAAGCAGCCGCACTTCGATCCCTGCCCCGGCCTTCTCGATCAAGATTTGCTTTAAGCGATTGGTGAATGGGTCCACCGCCCAGATGAAGTATTGAAGATGAATGGAGCGCTGCGCCGCCTTTATGTCCTCGATGAGGCTGGGGTAAAACTTGGCTCCGTCCTGCTGAATCTCGACACGGTTGCGCATCGTCAGCACGGAAAAAGAGTTCCGCTGCACCAGGCTCGCCAGCTTTCTTCGGCTAACGCTTTCGGTTTCCAGTTGTGCCAGCTGTGCATCCTGACGCGACAGAATGGGCGACAGCAACGGACGGGAGTTCGCCTCGAGATCTTGCATCAGGAGCTTGCGCCGTTTGCTGAAAGCCTTGCTGTCTCTGCCAAAGAAAAGATAGATCAGCAGCCCGACTCCAGGAGCAAACCAAAGAACGAGCATCCACGCCAAGGTCGACTGGGGCCTGCGGTTTTCCATTAGCAGGAATACGCCCGTCACTAGCGCATAGAGAAATAGCAGCGTCGCCAGGATCGTAAAGATATGGCTCATGAGGAACTGCATCATGGGGGTCGGAACCCTTGTGCTTCGTTGATGAGTGGCGGCGCTCGTGGCAATGCGGGTCTATAGTGGAAAGCGACTCTGGAATTACCCAAATTGACGCGGCGTCAAACCACTTTCTGCTCGTAACTACTTTTTCTAGCCGTTCTCTCGATGACGTTTGAGTTAGAAGATTACTTCAACGTACTATCTTTACAAGCGCGCCATAATAAGGTGATGCGAGCCATTGCAGGCTGTCGCACTCAAGAGCGGGAAAGGCATCTGGATCGATGCGACTCAGTAATTTCTGTGACGCGGTCCCAAGGACTTTGGCGGATATCATGCCTGCCCCTTCCGTTCGGCGGTCGTTAAACCAATGAACCTTGAACTTTTGAACCGGCACGGCGGCGCGGCCGCGGGCCGGCTGCACGATTTGAACGGAGTGCCGCGCTCAACGTTTTGAACAGTACCGGGCATTGTGCTGTGGAAAAGCGTGGTGTTGTCGTGGAAAGAACAGAGCCAAATCCGGACTGATTGCCGGTAGAGTCGGTTGAGTAGACGGACCTTTCGGCCACGCGCGACGAAAAGCCCACTAAAACTAGAACTCCACAGACCCGTTACCGTGTAACGATCAACACTTTTTTTCGGGTTGACAGCAGCTCATCGTATTCGCTAGCGTCTGCGCTAATGAGATTGAATCGATCAATCGGAGGCGCAGGTTAAATGTATTGGAAAGCCCGTATAGGTTCGATATCCCCTTCAGTCTTCGAGGCTTTGCCGCACGATTTTTACAAGGTGGCTCCGGATCGGGTTCTGCAAGTCGGTGTGGCGTGCATGGTTCAGGATTGGAGGGAAGACGAGTACGAGAAAGCGCTCGCCAAGGTCGACGTCTGCGTGAGAGAGCTGGCGCGCCGCGGAGTGCAGTGCATTCATCACGGCGGCGTGCCGCTGGTGATCTCCCGCGGATATGGGTTTGAGACGGAGCTGGTCAAGCGCATCGAAAAAATCGCCAAGGTCCCCGCCAGCACAAGCGTCGTTTCCTTGATGGAAGCGCTCAGATTTCTCGGCATAAAGCGCCCGGTGGTGGTGGACCCTTATCCTGATGCGCTGCACGAAAAATTTATCGCTTATCTCCAGCGCGCAGCGTTCGAGGTTGCTCATTCGGAAAGCATGCGGATGGATTTCACCAAGATGTATGCTGTCGATTTGGAAGACGTTTATCAGTTTGCCAAGCAGGCCTTTGCCAAGGCCGCTCAGGCGGACGGCCTGTGCTTCGCCTGCCCGCAGTATCCTATCATCGACGTGGTGGCGAAGCTGGAACAAGAGATCGGCAAACCGGTGGTGCCGGCAAGCCTGGCGCAGATATGGAAATGTTTGAAAATGGTCGGCATCAACGATCCCCGACCCGGCTACGGTTCCCTCATAGAGTCCCTAAGATGAGATTTAGCTTAGTTCGCGCAGCCGTCGGCTTTGGCGCCCTTGGGGCGGAACAAACCCAATGAGCCATCGACTATGATCACCCAATTCCGACTCATTGGGCTTTTGGCCGCGGTTTTTTTTCTCTGTCTGGGGGACCGAGCATGGCCGCAAACGCAACGCATCAGAATATCCGCCACCGGTAGATCGTTTACGCAATTGCCCATTCGCATCGCCGAGGTTAAAGGCTATTACCGGCAAGAGGGTTTAGAAGTCGAGTATATTCAAATGGCGGGACAGTTGGCTACCACGTCTCTGTTCGGCGGCCACGTCGATGCCACGACGGCTTTTTCCAGCGCGGCGATCGGCTTCACACGGGGCTTCGATGCCAAAGGCGTCATCGTGTTTTGCGACAAACCGACTTTCGTCCTGGTCTCGCGGCCGCAGATCCGCTCGGTGGGAGAGCTGAAAGGAAAAAAGATCGCCGTCAGCTCCTTCGGCACCAGCAGCGACCTCATCACGAGAAAAATTCTCGCGCATTATGGTCTCAATTCCGCAAGAGACAGCGTCATTCTGGCGCTTGGGCAGGCATCTGTGCGATTGGCTGCCTTGCAGACAGGCGCGGTGGATGCAACGGTTCTTTCAACTCCTGAAAATATTCTCGCCGAACGCGCCGGCGCCAGCCGGCTTGCCGAATCGGCAAAAATCATCGAGATGCCTTTGGCTGGTCTGGTCGTGACGCAAAATAAAATCGCCGGAAATCGCGATCAGGTGAAGCGCATGGTCAGAGCGACACTGAAGGGGCTGATGCTCTTACACCAAAAGAGAGAGGAGGCCGTAGACATTGCGACCGATTGGATGAGGCTCGATCCGGAGTTTGCCGCTGCCGGCTACGACGCGACGTTGCCCGCTTACAGCCACGAGGGTTTTGCCACCGATCAGGGCATGCGGACTATGCTCGAGATCGTGACCAAAGGAAAAATCGGCGAATTTTCTTCTTCCCGGCTCGCGGACTTTAGTTTCCTGCGTGAAGCGCTGGCGGAACTAAAGGCTGGGAAATGAACGGTTCCTCGCTTTTCAGCTCCGAAGAAATCCCTCCTAAGACTTCCCTCGGCCTACCTCTCGTGCGTCGTGAGTCCGTATCCTTATATATGTCGTGTGAGGACACCGGCTGCGATGACGGGCTTTCGTTGACTGGACAGCAGTTCCGGCCTAAAAGCGCAAATGTAAAGATTTGCCCCCGGATCTTCATGAAAAGACTCCCCCGACCCTATGATCTCTTGCTTTGCGGCCATTTCACCGTTACTTGAAAGCCACCCAGCTCCTTCGAGCGGCCAGTGATGAGCTCAAGGCCGTGCGCTTGAGCGATCCGACGTACGATCGACCAGCCGAGCCCGCAGCCTGATTCGTCCGAGCCGAGGACGCGAAAAAACCGCTCGCCCAGTCTCGACTGCTGCTCTGCGGAGAGACCGGGACCGCTATCCTCCAGGGTGAGCGAGGGCGCTCCGTTCTTTCCGAGGGTTAATCGGATGAAAGCTCCGCTCGGGCTATACCGGATCGCGTTGTCGAGCAAGTTGCGAAGCAGCACGCCTAACATCGCCGACTGGCTCTGGATCGGGCAGCGGCCGGCGGAGTTCATCTCGATCCGCTGCGTCTTCGCAAGCGCTTGCGGCGCCAGCTCAGCGGTGACGCCGCGGGCAAGATCGTCGAGATCGATCGGTTCGGACGAGGCGCTTGCGCTGCTTTCGAACCGGGCAAGGGTCAGGAGTTGTTCGATCAAATGGGTTACCCGGTCGCATCCCGTGAGCAGCGCTTGCAGGCTGGGTTCGCGTTCGGTGTCGTTTGCAGCGCCCATGGCTGCTTGAGCATGCGCGCGAATAGCAGCCAGCGGCGTTCTGAGCTCGTGCGCCGCATCGGCGGTGAAACGGCGCTCATTGTCGAATACGGCCCGGACGCGCGCAAAGAGCGCGTTCAGCTCGGCGACCAAGGGTTGCACTTCGCGTGGGATATTTGTGCTGGGCAAGCTTTCCAAGGATGATGCTTCTCTGCCGGCCACCGTCCGGCTGAGGTCATTTAGAGGCCGCAGCGCGGTGCGAACGGCGAGAACAATCAACACCCCCAGAGCCGGCAGAGCCACCGCCAGCGGCCAGAGAAGGTTGCGCGTCATGGCCCAGAGGACCTCATCGCGCGCGTCAACCCGCTCACCAATAAAGATGCGGCTGTTTGATTGCCTGCGAGAAACCGCGAAGACGCGCCAGCGCACGCCGCCGATGTTGACCGTGGAGAAGCCGCTCGAGCGGTCCGACAGAGGCGAGCGCGGGGCCATCGATGATTTCACCACCAGCCGGTTGTGCGACCAAATCTGAAATGCGACCCGCTGCTCAGGGCGACGGCGCCGTGCGATCTCCGGCAACTCAGAGTCATCGTCGTCGAAATCGTCGCCCTCCTGAAGGAAGAGCAACGCCGCGGACTCGGCGAGGTGCGCATCCAGAAGCTCGTTCAGCTCATGGCGCGCATCAAACCAGGAGGTGACCGCGACGGTGGACCAGATCGCGAGAACCGCTGCGAGTACCCAAATCAAGAGCCGCCGCTGGAGCGAGCCTGCGGTTAAAACTCTCAGAAAATTTGTCATGCTTGAGTGGAGGCGGGCTGGCGAGCCAGGGCGTAGCCAACGCCGCGCACGGTTTGTATGAAGCCGGCCCCGAGCTTGCGGCGCAGGTGGTGGATGTGAACTTCAATGGCATTGCTTTCGATCTCCCGTCCCCAGCTATACAGTTGCCCTTCGAGTTGCGCTCTGGTCATGACGCGGCTCGGATTGAGCATCAAAACGTGTAGCAGATCAAACTCGCGTGCGGATAACTCCACCGGTTCGCCGTGGCACCACACGGTCCGGGCGGCAGGGCACAGCTCGACGCCGGCAAACTGAAGGATTGGGACCGGCTGTCCATGGGCGCGGCGCACAAGGGCGCGAAGGCGGGCGCTCAACTCGCTCAGATCGACCGGTTTGATGACGTAATCATCGGCTCCGGAATCGAGCCCTTGGATTCGCTGCGCGACGGCATCCCCCGCGGTCAGTACCAATACCGGCAGGGTTTTCCCCCGCTTGCGCGACTGGCGCAGGACGTCAAGCCCGTCTTTGAGCGGCAGGCCGAGATCGAGGACGACGGCATCATATTCTTCATCTTCGATTTGTTTTTGCGCAGCTTGACCGTCGCGGACCCAGTCCACTTGAAAGCCGGCTTGGCGGAGACCCGCCTGCAAGCCGCTGCCGAGGAGTTGATCGTCTTCGGCAAGAAGGATTCTCATAGGGTTAATCCTTCTTTTAACCCTACGGCTCCTTGATTACCAACCGAGAGGCTGCGTTCCTGATCTCCGCCGCACTTTGCCATTGCGTCCACCAGAAGCCCAACACCAGGGCCAGCATCACCGCCGCCACCCACAGGAACGACCACCGGATCGCGGCGCCCGGCTCGGCGGCCTTGCGTCCGGTGATCATCGCGCCGACAAGATTTTCCCGGTGCAGGAAACTGGTCGCGGTCACCCCGATGACGTGCAAGATGACCATCGCGAGCATGGCGCCGGCCGCCGCTTCGTGCATCTCCTCCGCCCATGGACCGGCCACGTCATTGTAAGTCAGATGTCCCGTGCCGGCCGTGACTACAATCAGCCCCAGCAAGACGATGACGGCGAGAGCTCCCAGGGGGTTATGGCCGGCGTAAGGCTGCGGCCGCAGCGTAAGAAGCGACCGCGCGTAGCGCAGAACGAGAACGGGGCCGCGCACAAAAGATGTGAACCGCGCATGACGCGTGCCGACAACGCCCCACGCCAGACGGAAAACGACCAGGCCGAACATCGTATAGCCGAAGGTGATGTGAACGAGCCGCCAGCGCTCGCTGTCCGCGCTGAGCCAGGCGCCGGCAAAACATAAGACGAGCAGCCAATGAAAAAAGCGCACCAGCCAGTCCCATATTAGCTGCTTTTCCAAAATGTATTGCGCATCGGCGCTCATCTCGGAACACTCACTTCGTGCTCGCTAAACCGTCCCTGTTCGGCCCGGGCGTGGCATGCAGTGCAGTTCGCCGGGCTGCGCACCGATACGCGTTGCCAGACGCGGGCCGGTATTTCACGATGCTCGCGCGCGAACCAGGACGAGCGGGTAATCCGGTTCTCGGCCGGCGCTTCTCTTACGCGCTTGAACATGGCTGCGTTGGCGATCAGCCACTGTTCGATCTCGCGCGCGGTTTGCGCATCCAGAGACGCATCCGTGCCGTAATGTTTGTCGAGCGAGCTGATGATGCGACGCCACGATTCCGCCGGCAGCAGGCCTGGAGGGTAAGCCATATGGCAACTGGCGCACTCCTGCCGGTACGCGTTCAACGAGGTTCCCGGCATGCGAATACGATCGGCCCGCGCCGCGCTGGCCGAGCACATCAAAGCAACGGCTGCCGCGGCGATCGTCCACCACCGCCGTGATGTTACCAAAGCATTCATCCAAGCCTCCTATCGTTTGAGTTGGAGCAAATAGCTCATGACATCCGCCTTCTCGCCGGCGGAGCACTCTCGTTTCAGCACGTCCTTGCAGTTGCGCTTGAACCATTTTTCAACCGCGCCTGCGTTGGTGAAGCGCTCCGGATTGAACGCAGGCGCGAGCGGCGTGATCGGTTTGCCGGTGCTGGCGTGGGCACCCGGACGCGTCGGTGGCTTGCCATGGCACGTGGCGCATGACCAGTCCCCGCCGTGGGTGGTGTTGAAAAACTGTTCACCTCTTTGCGCCGAGGGGCTGGCGCCGCCGGACGCGGCACTGTAAGCCTTGAGAAGTTCCGCGGGCGTTGCGGCGTAGGCCTGAAGGCCGCGGCTGCCGGCAAGAAGCACCAGGAAAAATAAGAGTCTTACGTCCATATTTCTCAGACGTTAGAACTAACACGCAAAGCTTAAGGGAGTCTTAACAGGCAAAAAAAATGTGGGGCGGCTTAAATCCCGCTGATCAAGCGAAAAGGACGGGTTGAGAAAAGTTTCAACCGCACGATGCTAAAGCCGCGCGTCCAAGACGCGGACCGCGCTCAGCGCGGCGCTGCAGGCGCAGATCGCGGCGGCGGGCCAGCAGAGGAGCGAAAGCCCAGCACAAAGGTTGCAGCAGCTGAGCCGGCGTTGCCCAAATCGCCCGCGCCTTGCAGACGCTCGGAGAGAGACTTGCGCCAATCCGATAGCACCGCGGGAACTTCGTATTGGCGGAGTGAGAGTGTATTAGAAAGTCAGCGACAAATCCTTTCCAACGGTAACAATCCTGGCGATCGGTATTAGGAAAAGGGATCAAGTTCGAATTGGGGGAGAAGGAATCAGCTATGATAATGGTCGAGCTTAAAAGCCATAGGGCCGCTGTCGGCATACGCCGAAAATGCAAGAAAAGACCCAGGCTGGACAAGCCCTTCGCTGCGGTCGTAAATTTCTAAAGATCATCAAACGCTCCGGCGCCCGGGCAAAAAAAAGAGGGCGCGGTTACCGCCGGCGACCTGCGGCGTCGTCTGTGTCTGGAAAATAATAGTCGCTCATTTCGACGTTTCGGGAATTCTCGAAAGGTGGAAGTATCGACCTCAGGTTAAGGACCAACGCGGGGAACGTGACTGACGTTCAAAGGCGAATTGCCGGGGAGTGCCTCGATTTCGAGGAAAATTATCTACGGCTCGGCGCCCGAGACTAAGCGCCGCACCGAATTCGCAAGCAGACGTTAAGTTGCGGCTCAAAAGCGCAAGTCAAAAAGGCCTAACCACCGACCTAGGTCGGTCGCAAGAAGTAATGGTTTTCGCCACTTCCGCTGGATTTGCGATTAACATATCGTGAACCGCATCGGGGGCGTCAATGAAAACGACATTCGCAGACTGTGCATTGCCAGTTAAGAAAGTGTCTAGATTTTGGTATTCTTGCAAAAGAATGTCCTTGGGAATCCCGAGGTCTTCGCTAAAAGTGACGATACGAAAACATTTTTGCACGCTCTTGTTAAATATTCCCGGATTAACCGACGGGCGCACAAATCCGTTGGATCCCAATAATTGCAGAGTCATGATGAGAGCTTCGTTCGATAGGTAATCTAAATCGAGCGCGGTTGTAAATGGCGTGCCTGGAACAAATTCTTCCAAACTGTTCCTAAAGAAAATGCTCAACCAAATTCTCAGAAGTCGGGCCTGTATTGCCGGGCGCCTTGACAGCAATTGAAGATAAGAGCCGAGTCGTGGATCAGAGCTTACAAGAGTTGCGGCAGTTGTGGAGGCTGCCCCTGAGTCAGCAAATAACCATCGAAGTGGATTTGGGATGGAAGGAGCAAGCAAATAAACATTTTTGATTCCATATTCTTTTTGGAGGGAAGTGCCGGCAGACCTTAGGCTATTTTGAGCCGTTTGGACAATGAGTCCGCCCATACTATGCCCGACAAGACTTTCGATTTTTACTTGTTTCGGGAGTTGATCCAATACACCAAGAAGAACTGCCGTATAGTCTTCAATAGTTAAATCTCCAAACTGCTTATTGGACGGCAGTCCGCTACCATTTCGACCGGGAAAGTTAAGCGCAAGAACACGATCTATTTTGTCGCTTCCAGTCTTTTTGAAGAGTTCATGCGCTAATGGTTCAAACGTCGCGCCGGTATGGGCGAGTCCATGAACAGCCAAAAGCGTTTTGTTTCCAGCGTTTTTACTACGATTTTCGAAGTTATCGATCTGGATGTCGACGATTCCGCCGCCGCCAGGAAGGGAGACGCTGACGTGGCTTGGAACATCCTTTGGTTTTGCATATGCGGGCGTCGCGTATGGCAGCATGACGAGAGCTGCCAGAGTTAATGTGTTTATTTTAAACGGATGTTTCATGAGCGGCTCCTTGTTTCTAGAATCGTTTAAAACACATAAATGCTCCGTGATTAGTTTGAATGGCAATAGAACTTTGTTATCTGATCAAAAAGCGAAGGCCTTGGTCAAATCGAAAGCGACTTGGTCTCTGCCGATTTTCCCGATCGTGACCACAAACTGCCCCGTGCTGCAATAGAGGTAGTGGCCGATGTGGTAACGGTGAATGAGGTGGCAGACATGGCCGGGCAGAAAATGGCGGTTGGCGCGCGGCATCGATTCAATCTCAGAGCGTGATTCCATGATAAAAAGCCTCGCTAAGGATTTGAATGGCCTATTCTACGATCTTATGTCGTTGAATCAATAACTTGTGCAGGCACTAAAGCCCAACCATATTGCCATGCCCTGAACCGCCGTGTCGAGATTGATTTCGTTCCGGCCGAGCGCCGATTGCCGTCGACATAATAGGCAGATGGGAAGGTCGCTTTGACGTTTTGAGAATTGTCAAAATGTCGAAGTGTCGGCGGGAGGGGATGGAATGGCGGTCACCTCACCCAGGCCCTCTCTTGCCAGAACGGATTGTTGTCATCTAAATTGAGTTTCGCCGATGGCGCAGCGGGCGCCGCGCCGGCCATCCTAGTGTGAACGTGCTTGTAGTCAACGACTTGAACGGAGCAACGCGATTGAACGGCTTGAACGTTTTGAACGATCTCATCCCAGTGACGAACGGAGCGCAGCGGTTGAATGATTGGAACGTTTGGAACAATTGGAACGTTTTACTGCTGGCTGTTGCCTGTTGCCTCACGCCTTGTGGCTGCCGGGCGCGCTGCGGTCGGAGTTCCGATGACGCTACGCCATGCTTCTTAGATTTCTGTCCCACTCCAAGCAGTTGACGTAAGAGTTCCTAAAACTTCCCTCGGCCTACCTCTCGTTCGTAGTGAGCCCGTATCCTTATATATAGATCGTGTGAGAATTCCAGGTGCCCGGTCGGTTACGGTTTGCTGCCTGTGAATGAAGAGGGTGGTCGTCAGAGCAGTTCGAGAGTCGGCTAGATGATTGCAGGTGCAGGCCGCCGCGGCTCTTTAATCAATCTCCAATACGCGTTTGAGGAGCCCCTGGGCGAGCGCAGTGCCGGGGATGGACACCCCGACCTCACGCGCTAATTCCAGCGCGGGCGACAAGCTCTTGACGAAGACCTCGACGCGCTGCCTTCGAACGGCTTCGGATTCTTCCGGCCGTTTGAACCGCTGCCAGTTATCCAGCACGTTGCTCTGCCCGGAGCTAACATGCAAGACTTCCTGGAAGCTTTTGAAGTCCAGCCCGGTCTTGTCACAAAGCAGCTCGCTCTCATGGGCTGCAATCATGTTCAAGCAAACTACGATTTGAATGAGCATCTTTGCGGTGGCGCCCATGCCAAGCTCGCCCAGATGAAATATATGGCTGGCGGAGGTGACAAAAACCGGGCGACATTTTTCCAGAGCCCCGGCTTCACCTCCGGCCATATAGGCAAGCCGGCGCTCCTCCGCGCCTTTTTGGCCGCCGCTCATGGGCACGTCGATCACTTCGACTCCATTGGCACTACACTGCGCAGCAATTTTTCGTACCGTCCCAGGAAGGATCGTGCTGTGAATCGCCACGAGCGAGCCCGTTCGCGCGCCATGAATCACCCCGTGCTCCCCGGTAACGACCCACTCCGCTTGGGCATCGTCGACGACCGCGATTTCTATGATATCGCTCTTTTCAGCGACTTCCCGGGGCGATGCGGCGACCCTGGCGCCGAGCGTAGCGAGCTCTTTGCACGGCTCCTCGCGCAGATCGTAAACGGTCAGCTCGAACCCGGCTTTGGCGATGTTTGCGGCCATGGGCTTTCCCATGGCGCCGAGACCTATAAAACCAATCTTGGATTGCATACTGTTTTCCTTAAAGAGCCCCGGCTCCTGCTTGTGCTTGTTTTACTCTCAACTGATCCGCCTCCGAAAAAGACTACACCACGGAAAAACTGTTATCCTCCCGCTATCCTGATGTCAACGATCGGCTGGCGACGAAAACAAAACCTGAGGCGAAGGCA
>DATBLC010000281.1:0-6128 GCA_036555515.1 Binatia bacterium | reverse complement strand
CTTGAGGAGGATTGACCCGGATTGCGCAGTTGCGCTGGACAGGAAGTGCGAGGCGCAACCCTTCCGTAGCCAAGTCTCAGCCGAAGGCTGATCCGCCTGTGGCGGAGATGCCGTTTGCCTCTGAGCAAACATCGAGCAACGGTGCTTCGACGGAACGTCAGACTGTGTGAAAACTCTTCAGGAGCCCCTCGACGGAGCTCAGGGCGAACGGCTAAATGCTTGATTTGTAATCTCTGACATCCGTTCGTGGTGAGCCAGTCGAACCATGAACGGAGTTTCACACAGTCTGGTGTTAAAGCTCGTAACAACGAAGTGCAAAAGCGCAAAATGATTTTGAAATTTTACAGTTGGACGCCTCGCTATTCCAGGGGTCCACCTCGCTTGCCGTCTCCTTCAGTCTAACTGCGGAATTCGGGTTCAAAAAAACCAGCGCCGCAGTTTGAAGTGTCGGGCCGCAGCCGGAGCGCGAATTATGTTTGCGAGAACACGTGCCAGCGATGGGAAGGGAAATCCACGACTGCTTTCTGGCCGATAATAAGATCGGTATCTCCCGCGAGCTTGGCGAGCAGCGTCACACCATCAACGTCGACTTCGAGCAGCGCCGCGTCGCCGAGATAATTTTTGCTCGTGACCTTGCCGCGCGCAGTGCCATCGTCTTGATCAGGAGCCCCCAATACATTGACATGCTCCGGGCGAATGGCCAGCGTGACTCCGGCGCCGACAGAGATGCCCTGGGGCACCGGGACTTGCACCTTGCCGAACGGACATTCTACGCGTTCCGGGCCTGTCACATGACCTTTGACAAAGTTCATCTCGCCCACAAACTGCGCCACGAACAGGTTTACCGGGCGGTCATAAATATCCTTGGGCTTGGCGGTCTGAAGTATCTCACCCTGGTTCATCACGCAGACTTTATCACCCAGGCTCAAGGCCTCCGCCTGGTCGTGGGTCACGTAGAGCGTCGTCACGTCGATGGACTTGGTAATTTTTTTCAGTTCGACGCGCATCTGCTCGCGCAGGCGCGCGTCTAAATTGCTCAGCGGCTCATCCATCAAGAGAACTTTGGGTTCGGTTACCATCGCTCGCGCCATCGCCACCCGCTGCTGCTGCCCGCCGCTCAAATCCGTCGCCGGCCGGTCTTCAAGCCCGCCGAGTTGAACGCGCTTGAGCGCGTTGCGCACTTTGTCCGCGACTTCAGACCTGGAATAACGCTTCTGCCCCTGGGTGAGTGGGAACGCGACGTTTTGGAAAACGCTCATATGAGGCCAAATTGCGTAGGACTGGAATACCATCCCGATATCGCGCTTCTCCGCCGGCACAAAAACGCCGGGCGTCGATGCGTTGACCAGTTTTCCACCGAGCTCGATCTCACCGCCGTCCGGCCTCTCCAACCCCGCGATACATCTAAGCGTGGTCGTCTTGCCGCACCCGCTGGGCCCCAACAGAACGCAAAACTCTCCGTCCTTTACTGCAAGATCAATTTCCTTCAGGGCATCGACTTGGCCATGACGCGCACGAAAGGTTTTTCGTAGACCCCTGACGGTGATCATTGGTCCTCGCTACTCTGGGAATCTCGGTTTCAATAATTCAAGTTTAATATGGCTATTCAGCGCCCGGCGCTTTCGAAAACTGCAACCGGTAAGCTGCAATTACGGCGCGTTCCACGTCACGATGCGCCGCCGATCTCGCCCACCCTGGCGAGCGCGACTCGCAAGCTCCCCACTACGATCAGCGCAAAAAGGATCAACACGACCCCAAGGGCCGAGACTTCGGGAATCCAACCGCTGCCCCAAAACTGCCATACCACCGTAGAGATCACTACGCTGCTCCGGGTGTAGAGAGTCAGAGCCATGGTAACCTCGCGGTAGGAAAGCATCCCGATCCATATCCAACTGTTGAGAACGCCGGCGGCAATCAGCGGCAAAACGATCTTCCAGATCACCCGTGGCGTCGATGCTCCGGCAACTTTTCCCGCCTCTTCCAACTCGCGATGCACCTGAATCATGACGCTATTTGTCGTTCTGGTCCCATAAGCGATCCAGTTGATGACGTGCGCCAACATGATGATCAAGATGGTTCCGTAGAGTGGAAAATAATCTCTATAGGCCAGGCCTAGATACCCCAGGCCCACCGCGACCAATATGCTGGGAATCGCGTGTGGCAGGAACGCCACGGTATCCAAGGTGCCCCGAATGCGAACCTGAGTTCGGACCACCGCCCAAGAAACCAAAACGCTAAGAACCATGGCAATCGTTGGCACGCCGATCATGAGAATAAAAGTATTGATAAATGGCGTGGCCCCTGCATAGTCCGGAATCGATAAGTAATGCTTGAGCGTAGCGGACTGCAAGGCCGCCACGGAGGGAAGCTGAAGGTGCGGCATGAAGGAGGTCCATAGAAGTACCAGGAACGGAACGAAGACTTCCATCGAGAGGTAGAGCAGGACAAAACCCACGGCGGCCCATTTCCAGCGACCCAAGGCGATCTCGCGGGGTCGGTAACCGCGTCCGGTAATCACGGTGAATTTTTTTCCCTGCTTGACGAGTCGCACATAGAAGTAGGCAAGAGCGAGCCCGGCCACAAGCATGATACCGCCATAAGCCCCCGCGATGCCGTAATCGGGTAAGCCTGTCGGAGGGGAGGTTGCCGTATAGATGAGGGCGCTCAATACCAAGATTCTCGCAGGGAGCCCGATGATGGCGGGAATTTCAAAAACGGCAAGCGCCGTCATGAAGAGGTAAACCATCACGGCAGCGATGGCCGGCAGAGTGATCGGGATGTTAATCTTGAAAAAGGTCCTGAGCTTACTTACCCCGGAGGTGTAGGCCGCCTCCTCGAGGGATGGATCCATAGCGCGGTAGGCGGCCGAGAGCATAAAAAACGCGCCCGGGACAAAAGAAACTCCCTGGATAAACGCCATGCCCGGAATGTTGTAGAGGCTCAACGGGGGGGCCTCCAGAGCGAAAATGTTTTTGAGCCATTGATTCAGCAATCCGATCCGCGGACTTAACAAAAGGATCCAGGCAATGGTGCGCAAGAAAACCGGAATCAAGATCCCCACCGTGAGAAGCACGTAGAAAGTCTTCTTGAACGGGATATCCGTGCGCATCAAAAGCCACGACAAAGGCACGGCAAAAACCAGTGCCACCGCCACGGAACCAAGGGCGAAAAGCACGGTGTTGCCGAGGACCTCATAGGTGCCCACGTCGGCGTAGACATCGACGAAGTTTTGCAGAGTGAGTGGCCCGCCTTCACCGGGAAACCCGGTCCGAAGGCTCATCAGTACCACCATCAGTATGGGTACGCCCACAATCACGATCAGCAGCGCGAGTAAAGCTGCGGTAAAGAGCGAAACCCCGTACTGCTGAAGCGGGAAAGTCCTGGAAAAAACTCCCAGGCCTGAGGCTTGCGCGGTTTCTGCTTTCACGTTAGTTCCTCCAAGATTCGCTCATCTTGGTTGCAATGACGGCGGAGAGAGCGGCTTCATCTCACTGCTAGGCCGTTTTCTCCGCGTCTCTTTGGACCTATCTCAACGCCCGACTATCTATTGAAACCGAGAATCTTTCCATACTGGTTCTAATCCATGAAGAGCACCTGCTTGCCTTGGGAGTATCTATACGTGTTGGTCCCTTAGCCTGCCCCTTATGTTTCCCCGAATATTCTCACTACCTTCCGAAGCCGAGTATCTTGCCGTACACTCTGCCAAGCCGGTCCACTGTTTTTGCATGGTCTTGGGTCATGTAAACCACTTCTTTGCCTTGGAGGTACTTGTAGGTCGGCGTACCCGGGACAAAAGCGGAGCTCTGGCCTCCGTACTTTTCCCAGAGCTCCTGCGCCTCATCACTCATAAGGAAAAAAGCGAACAGATGACCGACGTTGGGATGAGGAGCGTTCTTGGGCACACCCGCGTGATATGCCGGCGATATTACCGGCTGGACCCCATGAGCATGATCGATGGGCGCCCCTGCCTTTTTGGCCCTGTGGATTTGGCTATCCTGAATTGCCGCGGCTACAAGGACCTCTCCCAGTTGCAAACGACTATACATATCTCCGGGTTGCCCTATGGTCGGCTGCTGCGCGGCGAGTTTTTTAACGAAAGCGGTGGTTTTTTCTTCGCCCCAAGGGCCGGCCGCCAGTCGCGCCCAAAGGTGAGTGGAGTGTATAACCCCCAGCTTCCCCCCCTTCCATTTCGGATCGAGGAGATCGTCCCATTTCTTTGGCACATCTTTGGCGGCGACAAGCTTTGTATTGTAGGCGGGAAGCGCGGTTTGATTGGCAAATGAGATCGCTCCATTATCGTAATGGATTACTTTGGGATCGATGCCGAGTTTTTTGTAGTCGAAGGTCGCGTGTAGCTTCCTAAGCCACAGTGTAGCGTGGTGCGCGTCGGTGACCACCATCAGGTCCCACTCGGGAGCCACGCCCGCCGCCGCGTGGGTAACGACCTTGGCTGTGTCTTTGGTCATGTTCCCCGAAGGGCTATATTTGAGCTTGATGTCTAGGCCGTACTTCTTGTTAAAGGCTGTGCCGAGAGCCTCAGCGCCTTGAGGGGTTAAAGTGGACGGTCCGTAGAATTCAATCACGCCTTCCTTTTTGGCCGCGCCAATAAGATCATCCAGCGGACCTGTATGGGCGAAGCCGGCCCAGCCCAGGGTTATAACGACCGCCACCAGACCGACGGATATGACCTTAAAATTTTTCATAATATCCCTCCTTACTATCCACGAAACGACGATTCCCTGCGATGCGCATTGTCCAATATCATTCATCATTACTGCATCCTTATGTCAAACCCGCTGCAGAGCAGAACTATTTGTGCACGGCTCGACGACAATAACTGCTGTCGTAATAGCTCTCTAACTCGTTGCCCATTGGCGGCGTAAGACCAAACTGAACGCGCAGATCGAGCACGGTTTGCAGCCCTGGTAAATTCAGTTCTCCGCTCGCAGGTAATTGCCGGAGCCTGTTCGCCGCGGCGCTAGCGTCGATCTTCTCGGCTTCCGCAAGGACCGCAATCACCTCGTCGCGATTCTTCTGGTCGTGCGCCCAACGCAGCGCGTCGTGCCACACGCCGAGAAATTTGCTCAAGAGTTCGCGACCACCGGCAGCCCAATGGCGCGAAACCGCAAACACACCGCCGGGATAGTCGGGCAAAACCTGGCGGTGGTCGGCAAACCGTTTATGTCCCGCTGCTTCCGCTTTTTTATCCCAGGGTGGGTTGACAATTGCGGCGAAGGCTTCGCCCTGTGTCATGGAATCCAGGCGAAAGCCGGTGGTGCCCTTCGGGATCAACGTATAGTCGCCCCGCTCCATTTCTAATCCATGCGCCAACAATACACGTCTCAGGACAAGCGCGTAGGCTGTGTCAACGGCATCGACGGCGAGCGGCTTACCGCGCAGGTCTTCCCAACTATTGATTTCGGATCGAACATAGACCGGCAGAGTAATACCCTGCGCGACTTGGGCGACGGCAACGAACTCAGAGCCTTCGCGCCCTGACCAACCGAGCACGTTGTCGAACGCCGTGGAAACGATTTGCCAAGAGTTCTTGCCGAGGCCGCGCATCTGGTCCGTGGAATTCGGCGTAACCATCACCTCGACATCGAGACCCCGGGCGACAAACATGCCCCGCGCGCGTCCCACTGCCAATGCCGCGTCGATGTTAAAAACGTTCACCAGCAATCGATCAGACATGGGAAAGATCTCCTTCTATTTCAGTTCCGCCACGATTCGAGATCTTAGGCTCGAATGCCGGCGCCCCTCGAACGGTATAATCTAATCCGCCGCGAAACTTCAATACGTCCAAACCGTCCAAGTTGTTCGAATAGTATGAAGCAACGCTTGGGCTTCACCCCGGATTCCGCAGTTAGACTGAATGAGACGGCAAGCGAGGTGGATCCCTGGAATAGCGAGGCGTCCAACTGTAAAATTTCAAAATCATTTTGCGCTTTCGCACTTCGTTGTTACGAGCTTTAATGTCAGACTGTGTGAAAACTCCGTTCATGGTTCGACTGGCTCACCACGAACGGATGTCAGAGATTACAAATCAAGCATTTAGCCGTTCGCCCTGAGCTCCGTCGAAGGGCTCCTGAAGAGTTTTCACACAGTCTGACGTTCCGTCGAAGCAC
>DATBLC010000280.1:0-5441 GCA_036555515.1 Binatia bacterium | reverse complement strand
CCACCACCCCGTCCTCTCCATAGGTGGAAATGCCCGCCGGCAGGGCCTGAAAACAACCTTTGCGCTCCTGTGCCCGCGCTCTCCAGGTCTCACCCCTCGGTCGCTGTTTGGTTACTTAGTTGTGGACTCCTTAATAATTAGGCTGCCGATTCCAGCCGTGTCAAACGTTGCGGAGCTGAAAGCAATCCTTAGGCGAGCCAATGGGGAAGTCGACGAACTTCTCTCCTGTCGCTGCCGCAAGGCACGTCCGCTTCCAAACCGATGTGAGGTTGCGATAATAACTGGTAATCGGATACTCTCTGGCCAAAATGCGGGTCGGGAGGATAACTACCATGTTCGCAAGAAACCTCTGGATAATTTTGGCGATGGCGCTGTTTGTCGTGCCGGCAAGGGCGGAGAAAATTAGAATTGCTTATTCCGGTGTCGGCGCATCAGGGACTCCTCTCTGGTTAGCCAAAGACGATGGGATTTTTACCAAGCATGGACTAGATGCGGAACTTGTAACGGTGCGCAGCGCTCCCTTACAGGTTTCGGCCCTGGTCGCTAATGAGGTGCAGTTTGTCCGGGGAAGCGTTTCCAGCATGCTAACCGCCGCGGTGCAAGGGGCGAAACTCAAAATTCTCTTCACGCCTTTCGCTGAAAGGGCGTCCTACGATTTTCTGGTCGCCCCGTCGATTACCCAGCCGCGCGATTTAAGAGGCAAAAAAATCGGGGTTCAAGACTTTAGCGGTTTGCTCTGGACCCTAACCATGTTGTCGCTCAGAGAGCTGGGATTGGACCCGCAAAGGGATAACATCAATATTCAGGTCATCGGCGACAGCACGGTGATTGCCCAGTCTCTAGCAACAGGAATTATTGACGCGGCGCCGCTCGACAAATTGCAGTCCGTGAGGCTTCAGGGGCTGGGAATAAAAGTGTTACTGGACTTGAGCCGGGTCCCTTTCACTTCCAGCCCTTTCATAAGCGCGGAGCCGTTTATTCAAAAGAATCCTCAGGTCGTAGAGAACTTCGTCAAGGCATTGATAGAGTCCAGCGCGATCATGCGCGCTCAGAAAGAAAGGGGCATCGCCGTTCTGCAGAAGCATATCAAGGCAGATAGGCCGCTCGCTGAGATTGGCTACAAGAATCTTCTCGCGGATCTAACGCCCTATACTTTTGTTACCGTGAAAGGGTTGAAAACCGTCCAGGAGATTATCGCCCTGCGTGATCCCAAAATAGCGAAATTTAACGTTGAGGATCTACTCGATCAGCGCATCCTCAAAAAGGTAGTTGACAGTGGGTACGTGGAGGAAATCGAACGAAGATATAAGATTCGACCTTAATAGAAATTACCATGGTTCAAGCCGTGCAAACCGTTCGAGTCGATAAAGAGCGATTTACGGGGTTGGACTTCGATGACAAGACTGTTTAGCCGACAGTGTGACGAGACGATGTTTTCTTCAGAGCGTCCGATAACGATGGGCGTCTTTTATCCGCCTGATTTTAGAAAGCCCCTGTCCTGGTAGAACCGCTTCGCTCCCGGATGCAGCGGCACGTCATACGGCGCCTCGTCGTCGTTGGCGCATAGCTGCGACATATCCAGCGGCTTGAAGTTGTCCGTCGGCATGAGCGCCTTGCGCGAGTCGATGGCTTCGCAAAGCGCGTAGGCGACCTCCTCCGGCATGACGGCATGGACCACCATAGGCCAACCGCTGAAATCCAGCGTCGGGACATCCGCGAGCAGCGCGGGAAACCGGGACCTGGGCAAAACCGACGAACGATAACCGATCGCCGCCAACTTCTTTAAAATCTCCCCTTCGACGGGAAGATAGCGGAAACCGGCATCGATGGCACTCTGCCCCCAACTCTTGATGCCCTCATCGAAGACCGCATTGATCGACCCCTTCTCTAGGGCCGCACGCCGGTCCGGGTGGCTCGGCCGCGTAACCGACTGAACCTTCCCGCCCCATCGTCGCAGGTCCGCAAAGGTAAATCCCGCGGCTTTCATGACAGCGCTCACCGTGAACATAGTCGGGCTGGTGGCGAGCCACGCTTTGGAAACGCTGCCGGTGGAGAGGCGGAGCGGAATGCGCTCCTTCCTGATCTGCTCCAGCGAAGTGATCCCCGTAGACTCGTGGACTGCGAAGGCCATGACGTCGTAGGAAGGAAATACCGCGATGGTGCGGATCGGCTGGCGCCTGGAAAATAATCCTTTGCCTCTGAAAGCCATGGTTGCGGCCACTGAAGGATTGACCCAGGCGAGCGAAAGCTTGCCGCCGACGACCGCTTGGAGCTCGCGAAATCCATCCGCCGCAAAGGAGAGGGAGATTCCTTTCTCGCGCGTGGCCGTCAGCGCGAGGGTGAGCGAATAACCGACGCGCGATTCCGTTTGCACCGCCTGTTCGGCGGCGCGGGTGGTTTGAAAGGAGAGCGAGGTATCATAGAGGCCGGCGGCCAGCTCCAGCAGTCCCCTGGTGCGCTGGATCTCC
The DNA here is from genome assembly GCA_036555515.1 of Binatia bacterium. Classification (GTDB taxonomy): domain Bacteria; phylum Desulfobacterota; class Binatia; order UBA9968; family UBA9968; genus DATACQ01. The sequence goes on along the minus strand of DATBLC010000280.1, from coordinate 2,973 downwards.
GCGCTGTAGCGGTGCTTCATGGTGTTCATGTCCTGTTCTCCTACCGAACAACGAAATCGCGGTCAAGTATTTTGTCGCTGGTACACGCGTGTAAACGTCGGAGAGCTCGAGCCGCGCTTGCGTCGCAATCAGTCGATCATCCGCCGGCCGTGCACATCTTGAATTTCCTTGACGCCAACTGCACACATCGACTAGGTTATTTCTAGGTTGAGCAGAATCAGCCGTATAGGAGGGCATCGTGAAAAAAGTCCTGTGTGCGATGCTGGCTGCGATTTGCACTGTCGCAGCCTCTGCGGGGTTTCCATCTAGCTCTGAAGCCCAGAATAAAAAAGTCTTGGTTCAGCTCGCCTGGGTCGTGGGCGGGCTTCATGCGGGCTTTTTCGTCGCCAAAGAAAAAGGGTTCTACGCTTCTAAGGGCCTGGACGTGACTATCAACCGCGGCTTCGGCAGCGGGGATACCGCCAAAGTGGTCGCAACTGGAACCGCCCAATTCGGTGAAGTGAATCTGCCGACGGCAATCATCTCGCGCGGTAAAGATGTCCCTTTAACCATCATCGGGGTAATCATTGCGAAGGCTCCGGAGAGCGTCTTGTCATTTGCCGAGAAAGGAATCCGCAAGCCCAAAGACGTGGAGGGGAAAACCTTTGCAGAAGCCTCCGGAGCGGCCATTATGGTTACCTGGCCGGCCTTCGCCAAGCTGGCAGGAATTGATATCAACAAAGCGAACCATATTCCGGTGGAGGCCGCCGCCAAGCCGGCCGTGTTTTTCAGCGGCCAGGTCGACTGGGTGCCGGGCTTTCGTCCCGGCTTTGATGAACCAATAATACTGCGCGCCCAAAAAGAAGGAAAAAAGCTTTCTTTCGTGCGCTGGGAAGACTATGGCTGGAAGGTCTACGGCAACGGTCTCGTCACGCACCAGGATCTGCTTAAGCGAGACCCCAAAACGGTCGCTAGTTTTGTCGGCGCCACTATGGACGGGTATGCTTACGCTATTGAACACCCCGACGAGGCCCTGGATATCACTCTCAAGGCCAATCCTGAACTGGACCGGGAATCCGCTCGCCTGTCGCTACTTTTCGCAATCGACGCCGTGATGACGAAAGTTTCCAAGGATAGAGGTTTGGGCTACATGGAAGACGACCGCATGGCCTTCCAGATCAAACTCATGTCTGAATTGATGAAATTCCGTCCGCCAAAGGATGTGTACACCAACCAGTTCATACACAAAAAATCACTCACAGTGCCTCCCGCGCTTGCGGCGGAACTGGCCAAGTTACCCTAGCATGCCGGAGTCGATACGCGTCGAGCGGCTTTGCAAGGTGTATCGGTCGAGGGATGGGACGGAAGTCGAGGCGCTTCGCGACGTCTCCTTTACCGTAGGTCGCGGAGAATTTGTTTCGATCGTCGGCCAAAGCGGCTGCGGCAAATCCACGATGCTCAAAATTCTCGCGGGCCTACTGGCCAAGACGAGCGGGACTATCTTTATCGAAAATCAGCAGCTTGACGGGCCCCGCAGGGACATCGGCATCATGTTCCAAAAACCGCTGCTCTTGGAATGGCGCCGGGTGCTCGACAACGTCTTGTTGCCAGTCGAGATTTATCGGCTCGATCGTAAAGAATACGAAGGGAAAGCGCGCAGATTGCTGGGCACCGCTGGTCTGGCGGATTTCCTTGAAAAGTATCCGTTTGAGCTTTCCGGCGGCATGCAACAACGGGTCGCCCTGTGCCGAGCGCTCGTGGCGGAGCCTTCGCTCCTCCTGATGGATGAGCCTTTCGGCGCCCTCGATACCCTCACCCGACAAAAAATGGGCTTTGAACTGCTCCGACTCTGGGGAGAGTGGAAAAGCACGGTGTTGTTTGTCACCCACGACGTCGACGAAGCCGTGATGCTTTCCGACAAAGTGCTGGTGATGTCTTCCCGTCCGGGCACGATCCTGGGCGCGTTTACAGTTGATCTGACGCGGCCTCGTCAAATTTTCGCCAAAGACACTTCCGAGTTCATCCATTTTAGCAGCCGCATCCGGCGCTGCCTGTGGGAGGAAGCCCCGGATGCCTGAAGCGCTGCAGACTCAAAGAGTGCTGCTCATTACGGCCTTCTACGCCGCCGTATTCCTCATCTGGGAAGGTCTGGTCAGGTTGTTCCATGTACCGGTATGGCTTGTTCCCGCGCCCTCGCAGATCTTCGAAGTAATCGCCGACAAAAATTCGGTCATGCTTTTTCACACACTGGTGACGCTCGAGGAAACGCTGTTGGGGTTTGTTCTCGCTCTGGGTGTCGGTATCGTTTGCGCCATCGGGATCGTCCACTTCCCGCTGCTGCGCGACACCCTTTACCCGACGCTGATCATGTTTAACTCTTTCCCGAAGATCGCTATCGCTCCCCTCTTCGTCGTGTGGATCGGCGTCGGCATCGAATCGAAGATCGCCAATGCCTTTCTCACCGCGCTCTTTCCCATCGTGCTTAATTCAATCCTGGGGCTTACCGACATGGACCCGGAATTGCTCGAACTCGTTCGCTCCATGTCCAGGAGTCGCTGGGTCTTATTCTGGAAAATTCGCCTCCCCCACTCCCTCCCCTACCTTTTTGCCGGATGCAAGATCGCAATCCCGCTGGCCGTCATTGGCGCGATTGTCGGAGAGTTTATCTCTGGAAGGTCAGGGTTGGGTTATCTGGTGCTGTCGGCCAACAACTATTTCAACACACCTATGGCCTTCACCGCGCTGCTGTACCTGGTACTGATGTCACTAGCCCTTTACGCCATGGTTATTTTAGCTGAGAAACTCAGCCTCCCCTGGTACCGCCGGGAAACCTCGGGGTGAGTGGGGTCCGATCTTATTAAGGAGTCCACAATTAAGTAACCAAACAGCGACCGAGGGGTGAGACCTGGAGAGCGCGGGCACAGGAGCGCAAAGGTTGTTTTCAGGCCCTGCCGGCGGGCATTTCCACCTATGGAGAGGACGGGGTGGTGGCCG
>DATBLC010000279.1:0-9721 GCA_036555515.1 Binatia bacterium | reverse complement strand
ACAGTCGTCTACACCGGCACCCACGACAACCCCACAAGCCGGGAGTGGTACGAAGCGCTGCCCGCACTCGAACGAGAAAATTTGTGGCGTTATTTGAAGTCGCCGCAACTTCAAAGCTCGGGAGTCGCGTGGGAATTGTTGCGCGTCGCGTGGTCGTCGGTAGCTGCGATCGCCATCGCTCCATTACAAGATTTGCTCAATCTCGGAGCGGCGGCGCGGATGAACGTGCCCGGCCGGGCGGACGGGAACTGGACGTGGCGGTGTACGCAGGAGATGTTGTCGGGACGCGAGTTCGAATCGTTATGCGAGTTGACGAGAAAGACAAACCGCTTCGTTAAAGGGGGCTGATGTGGTGGACGGATTTTTCTCACGACCTGCGCCGCTAGCGCAGGATCCCCGGGAATTTCAAAGCCGAGTTTGAGCAAAATGCCGGAACCCACCACAAAAGGCCGGAGTTCTCCCTTAGGTGCGACCGTTTCTCGGGAAGGAACCAACTTCAGCGTCTACTCGAAGCACGCAACCGGAATCGAGCTGCTCTTGTTCGATCGCGCCGACGACGCTCGCCCCTCGAGCGTCATTCGCATTGATCCGGCGATGAACCGCAGCTATCACTACTGGCACGTCTTCGTGCCTGGCGTAAAAGCCGGACAGATCTACGGCTACCGGGTTTCAGGAACATTCGATCCATCGAGCGGGATGCGCTTTGATGACCGCAAACTGCTCCTCGATCCTTACGGGCTCGCCGTTCTGGTTCCGCAAAATTACAGCCGCGATGCTGCGCGGCAGAACGGCGACAACACCACAACCGCGATGAAAAGCGTGGTGGCGGATCCGTCGGCCTACGATTGGGAAGGCGATACCCCACTACACCGGCCGTCCTCCCGGACGATCATATACGAGATGCACGTGCGCGGCTTTACCCGCCATCCCAGTTCCGGTGTCGCCGAAGACAAGCGAGGCACGTACGCAGGTCTGATCGAGAAAATTCCATATCTGCAGGAACTCGGCGTGACGGCCGTCGAACTGATGCCCGTGTTTCAGTTCGATCCCCAGGATGCTCCACCCCGGCTGGTCAATTACTGGGGTTACGCGCCGGTCTCGTTCTTTGCGCCGCACCAGGCCTACAGCTCGCGACGGGACCCGCTCGGCCCGCTGGACGAGTTCCGCGACATGGTCAAAGCACTGCATCGCGCCGGCATCGAGGTCATTCTCGACGTGGTCTTCAACCATACCGCCGAAGGCGATCATAGCGGACCAACGCTGAGTTTCCGGGGCCTCGATAACAGCACGTATTATATTCTCGACCGGGATCCGTCGCGGTATGCCAATTACAGCGGGACGGGAAATACGCTCAACGCGAACCATCCGATCGTTCGCCGGATGATCCTCGATAGCCTCCGCTACTGGGTCGAACAGATGCACGTGGATGGATTCCGCTTTGATCTGGCGGCGATCCTTGAGCGCGACGACTCAGGGGAACTGATGCCGAATCCACCGGTGCTCTGGGATATTGAATCGGACCCGGCTCTCGCCGGAACGAAGCTCATGGCCGAGACATGGGACGCGGCTGGGCTTTACAAGGTCGGCAGCTTTCTCGGCGACAGTTGGAAAGAGTGGAACGGACGATTCCGAGACGACGTGCGGAGTTTTTTTCGCGGGGACGACGGCTTCGTCGGATACTTTGCTGACCGCTTGCTGGGCAGCCCCGCGATTTACGGCCATGAGGAACGCGAGGTCGAGCAAAGCGTCAACTACGTCACATGCCACGACGGATTTACCCTGAACGACCTCGTCTCCTACAGCCACAAACACAACGAAGGGAACGGGGAGAACAACCGCGACGGCACAGACGATAACCGAAGCTGGAATTGCGGCGTGGAAGGTCCGAGCGATGATCGCGCGGTCGAAAAAATCAGAAACTGTCAGGTTAAAAATTTTCTGACGATAACAATGCTTTCTGCGGGAATACCGATGATTTGCATGGGCGATGAGATGCGGCGGACGCAGTTCGGAAACAACAATGCCTATTGTCAGGATAATGAAACCAGCTGGTTCGATTGGGGGCTCCTCGCGAAGCATGCAGATGTCCATCGGTTCGTCACCCTGCTCAACGCACGGCGCCGTTTGCGGAAGACGGAGATCGAACGCCAGCGCATAAGCCTCAACCGCCTCCTCCGCGGGACGAATTTGACATGGCATGGCGTCAAGGTTGGCCAGCCCGACTGGCGGACATCTTCGCACAGCATCGCGCTCACAGTAGAAATGCCCGACGAAAGAGTAACCGTTCACCTGATCGCGAACGCCTATTGGGAAGCTCTCAATTTCGAGCTGCCGCAGATCGGTCGTCCAGGCGTCTCATGGCGGCGCTGGATCAACACCGCTCTCGACTCCCCGCAGGATATCGTTCACTGGGAAGCTGCTCGACCAGCTCCTTTATCCGCCGTACGGGCGGAACCCCGGTCGGTGATCGTCTTGTTTGCAGAGGTTTGAGGAAGCCTGTAGGATTCGGCGGGCGGCGGCGGGCGGCCCGCGAGCGGCTGCGCCGGCGACTGAATCGCGCGCCCAGACATTATATGTATTCACGAGAGGGCATGGTTAGGGTTGTGATCGCCTTGGCCGCGGTTGCATCGCTGCTTGGCGGATGCTCGAGTGAAGAGCGCAGGTTATCTAACGTAGTGCCGTCTTATGCTTCACTGCCAAATGGCCGTGATCCGCGGAATCCCGCCCAGTACTCCGAGATCGGCAAGCGTTTCTTAGCCAAGGGTATCATCCCTACATTGGAGGAGCTGCATAAACGGCGGCTCAATATCCTCGAGATCTCCGGCGGTGGTGCCAAGGGGGCCTTTGGGGCCGGCGTACTAATCGGTTGGTCCGAATCGGGCACACGGCCGAAGTTCGATGTTGTAACCGGGATCAGCGCTGGGGCCTTGCTTTCGACGTTCGCGTTTCTCGGCGAGCCCGAGGACGATGCCGTCATTGCGGACCTGTTCACCGGCATGAAAAAAGGCGACGTCGCTCCGAAGACGGGCGGCGTCCTGCGATTCGCATTTGGCGATAATTTTTTGATGGATAACAAGCCGCTCATCGAGAAGTTGCGACAGTTGATCACCGAAAAAACTATTGCAAGAGTGGCTGCGGAAGCACACAAGGGCCGTCTACTTTTCGTCGGACTGCTCAATCTTGATTATCGCCAGCTATGGGTCTTCGAGCTTACTGCTCTCGCGGCCTCGGGCGGACCGCATGCGTTGGAAACTTATCGCAAAATTCTTCAGGCGGCGACATCGCCGCCGTTGGTCTTTCCGCCGGTCGAGATCCATGGTTCGCTTTTCGCCGATGGTGGGACTCGCGACCGCTTATTGGCGGTAGGCCTGCAGGATGCCGAGGGATCGTCGTCAATTTCGACTTCGGGTGATGGCGCATTCTTTGTCATCTTCAATGACAAAGAAGAGTCGGAAGGTCGAGCCATAACCCCCGATATCAAAGGGATTGTCGAGAGTGTGGTTGCGACGATGTTGAGCGCCAATATGGAAGAGACGCTGCTGCGCGCTTATGCTCTCGCCCAGACGCATCAGTACCCGTTCAAGCTGATGAAGATCCCCGACAATTTCCGGTTCGGATCCGACGCTTTTGACTTTGACCCAGATATGATGAAAGCGCTGTTCGAGAAGGGGCGCGACCTTGGACGGAATCCGAACTCGTGGGTAGCGGCGCCCTCCCCTGGCCAGAATGCGTCTCCATGGATCATCAACCTGCTATCTGAGCTGCGCCGTGAGCGGTAAGCAACCACGACCAAGTCAGGCGGGACGTCAACAAGGTACGATATAGCCGAAATCGCAAAGTTGCTAATCCGCGTGCCCAAAACGTGCCCAAGACAAAAGGAGAACGGGTGAAACTAGTTGAAATTACTGAAGCTCGAAAGAACACTCCAAAGAGGGAAAACTTCGGCTAACTTATTGCCTCAAAAAAAGAAAATATTAAATTCGATACAAAATTCCCAAGCTGGACGTCGCCGGTTCGACCCCGGTCGCCCGCTCCAAACTTTTTAAATCCCAACCTCACCGGCTCGCCGTGAGCGATCTCATGGAAACAACCAGTAACGGCCTCGCCGTCTTTGGCGGTAACAGCGTCAATTATCTCATTACTTCCACGTGCAATTCAGTCTCGTACCCCGTCAGTATCTAGTATGCGTGAAAAATTTATTCGCCGCAGAAAATGCATCATGCGAAAATACCTCCTCTGTGACCTTTCCTTTCCTTCCTGGATTTCGGTGAAAGGCATTGCCCAAATTGTAAGGGCAAGCGACGATCACTAGCCTAGCCTAACTTCCACAGTTGTTGCCTGTTGAAAAATATTTTCGCCGCGTGACGAGACTACCGCAATAACAAACCGCTGTAAAATCGAGCATTCAAGAAGGGGCTCATAGCGATTTGAGCCGCTCAGCGAGCGAAAAGCCGATGTAGTGCCGACCAAGTATCTTGTCAGCTTCCGGTCACGTGTGAGATTGTGCATGCGTGTATCTGAGACACACCACGCGGCGCAAAGACGGCAAGAGCCACGTTTACTGGCGGCTGGTGCGTAGTGTTCGACGCGGCCGCAAGATCGTCCAGGAGACGGTGGCGCAGCTTGGGGAACTCGATTCTGAGGGACGGGCGCGAGCCGAGGAGCTGCCCGAACTGACCGAGGAAATGCTTTCGCGGGCCAAGGTCCGGAAGGGAGGGCGTCCCCGGTCGCCCAATCCTAGGAAGCTCATCTCCCTGCGTCTCCCAGCAAACGTCATCGCGCGCTGCGAAAGCTACGGGTCCAGGCTGGCAAACGCGAATGGCCGAGCGCCTGAGCAAGGTTAAATGAGATCCTCTCATGTAAGACGCCAAACCTAACTCGGTACTGGACCAATCCACCCACAGCTGCGCTGTTGGATCGACAATTCGTCGTCACCAACGAAAACGTAAGAGCCGACATCAAGCGGCTCAAGCGCTGAATCCCGAAGTTGTCGTCCCCGCCCACGGCCTGCCCACATTCTCGATGAAACCGACAAGTTCTATGACTTGCTGCTGGATCGCGTAGGCAAGCTTCTCAAGGAAGGCAAATCCCTCGACGAGATCAAAAAGGAGCTGCAAATGCCGGGGTACCAGTCATGGACCGGCGGCAAAAAGAACGGTTGGACTCGAACATCGCCTGCCCGGTCGGAGGCTGCGATTCGGTCAGCGTTAATTGGAGTGCGAGACAAACGCCGCGAGTTCGCGGTTGAAGCGCGGGGTGTCCTCCCAGAACGGCATGTGACCGACGGCGGCGTAGAAAGAAGTTCGCGCGTGGGATATTACGCTGGCGGTGTAACGGGCTACGGCCAGGAGCGCGACGCGGTCTTCCAGGCCGTGGCTGACGAGTACCGGTACGGTGATTTTTCTGAGGGCGTCCTCGTAAAGCTCGGGCCTGTTCAGTAAATGGCCTCGAATCTTCGCCGGTACCACCATGTTATAAGCCAGCATCGTTTGCAGTTCGTCGGCAGGCAAAGGCTGGGCGGTGCAGTACTTTAGAAACGCAATCGTGTTCTCAACATTTTCCGCGAGAGATTCCGACGCCATCTTCCGCACCGCCGACGTTGCCGGGCCACGAGTCTGGTCATCGATTTTGAGGAACGCGCCGACGAAGTGAATGCCCCCAATGTTTTTATCGCCGTACTCCATCAAGTATTCGGCGATGATCCGGCCTCCGTAAGACCAGCCGACCAACACCGGCTTTTTGAGCTTGGTCGCTTCCATCACGGCCTTCAGCTCACCGGCCCAGCGTTTGTGATCGCGATAGAAGAGGGCGTCGAGGGGTTTGTCCGAGGTCCCATGGCCGCGGATGTCGTAAGTGATCAAACGAAACGATTTGGCCAGCTCGCCGCTGAATTGGCGCGACCAGGAGAGATGGCTTTGTGAAAAGCCGTGGATGAATAGAACCTCCAGGCCGTCGGCGTTGCCCCACTCCTGCACGGCGATGAACAGGCCGTCCGGAGTCTGAACCTTGAACGTTTTCAGCGGCCGCGCCACGGCTTGGGATTGACCCAGGGCGGGAGCAGATGACAACGCCAAACACGCGATGATCGCCAATGCGTTGGTAAGAATACGGTCGAATCTGCTCTTGGCCTTTAATCTAGCGCGCACAATAATGAGAGTCGGACTTTCTGATCCTGCGAACGCATTTTCACTTTTGTCGAACCCGATTTGTGGGAAGGCGGCCACGTTAGATTACACGATTACTTATAGCGCCGGGCCATCTCATCGAAGAACCTTTCTGCCTCCAGCTCGTGCAGAAAGCTTAAATCGACGAACTGCTCCGGCTTGGCGCTGGCCGCTCGAGGAATTTGCGGCGCCGACATATCGACGAGGTTTTGAATTCCCCGCGTCGTTGGATAGGGCTTCTTAGGCGTACGCTTGAGATAGTGCTGGTACGAGTAATCGAGCACCTCTTGATCATTGGTCCTCATATATCTTGCCAAACTTCTGAGGGTCGGCTGCCTGTTGCGAAAATGTAATAGATGGCTTCGATATACGCCTTCAATGCGGACTTGACGATTTCGCGATTGGCCTTGATGTAGCTTTGCGAAGTAGCCAGCCCGCTTCCTTGAACCTCAAAGCCTATATCCGCCATTTGAACAACTTCAACAAAACCGGCCTTGAGGGCCTGCGGCACTTCGGAAGGGTTGAAGAAAGTCGCGTCGATTCTCCCGCTGCCCATTGCCGCGAGTCGTTCCGGCCCAGTTCCCGTCGGCACCAACGTCGCGTCCTTGTTCGGCTCGAGATTGTACTTCTTGAATAGTATCAGCGCCGCGATATGGGTCGCCGATCCGAAGCCGCTGATACCAAAACGTTTACCTCTGAGCTGCTCCATGCGCGCGGCCGTTCCCGGCCGCACAAAAACGCTCTGATCGTAGGAGTTTTCCACCGATCCAACCAGCACGATATCATGGCCTTGCAAGTTGGCGATAATCACGTTGCCGATGGTCACAATCGGCGGGTCGCCGCCGGTGAGGGCTTGAATTGCGATTTGTCCACCGCGCAAGAATATCCACTCGACATCGAGTCCGTACTTGCGGAATATTCCTTCGTCTTTAGCTATCCAAAGCTGCGCCTGGCGCGAACTGATAGACGGATAGCCAATGCGAAGTTTGTAGGGAGATTGCGCGAAGGCCCCGGAGGACCGGAGCCAAGTCAGCATTAGCAGAAAAATGACCAGGTATCTGAATGGCATAAAAGCGTACGGTCTCAATACGCGAAGGATGTGCTCGCGTCAAGCTGCTCCACCGCCCTCCAGTCTTCCTGCCAAGGATTTTCAATTTGTAAGGGCCTGGGGCGGAATTTTTTCCCTCCCTTCAATCGCGCAAGTCATAGAGGCGCGCGCAGTTGTACCAAAGAATCTTGCGCCGCGACAGATCGGAAACGCCGTCAATTTTAAGAAATGTGTTGAGCGCCTGGACAGTAAGAGGGGCAAATCCGCTTTTAGCTTTTTAGGCGCCATGAAAGTCGAAATACGGTTCATCATGCACGGCGAAATTCATCACGCCATGGACCTCGGTCCGTCCCGCAATGAAAGTTCCTAGACGACAAATCGGGAGAGGCTTGGGGCCGGGATTTCAACTCTAGAGAATCTCCGGCCACCCAAGTTTTTAGAACCGCATCACCCGTTCGAAAGCGATGATCAAGATCAGGAGATGTGACCTTAGTCCACACTATGCCCTTATCTTCTTTCCCGTTGAATTGCGTTCCAAACGTGCAGGAAATTTGCTGGATATGTTTGACGACCTGCGGAAGCTTGCTTGGTTTCTGCAACCTCGGTTGGTTTTTCTCGTCGATCCAGCCGGGCACGAATGAAACCTCGCGAATTTGGCGATCGTGGATCCGACACCGGACAAGGATCGTCGGCTGGTTCCTGTGCCGTTCGGACAAGTCGTGCACCAAGTTGGCGATCGAATAGAAAACGCAATGGCTCAAGTCCTGACCGCGGTCCCCGCTCCCAAGGGCAATTATTTCCGATATTGACTCTGGCGCTCCACGGATGGCTCCAAAATTCCAAATCCCCTAACTACGCGGGAAAAATATTTCGCTCCAGGAGGCTCGATAACGCGCGATCGGCAGTTGGTTGATGGCTTTGATCACCCCGAATTTTCGCGAATTGGGGTTTTTTCCGAAGAATTCGCTGTCAAAAAGTGAATCCCATGCAAATCAGGGGAAAGAATCGACAGCTACAGCAAGGGGTCGCAGTGAAGTTGGTGACTACACCCCCTGTTTCGACTTCGATAAATTCGTTGAGCGTGCCGCTCGGCAAACGATCGCCAACGTTAATAGCCATAACTAACCTCCGTCGTTGGCTTGAAGTCTGCCAAGTTTTCTTTGTGGTCGAAGCGCGTTCGGCGCATCCGATGTTGCCGCTCGCGATGTTTCGCTCGCGCAATTTTAGCGGCGCCAATTTACTGACGTTGTTTCTTTACACCGCCTTGGTGGCGGGATGTTTTTCTTTCCGCTCAATTTGATCCAGGTCCAAGACTATTCGGCAACTGCCGCAGGCGCCGCCTGGCTGCCGTTCATTCTTATTTTGTTTTGGCTCTCGCGCTGGTCTGGAGGCTTGGTGAAAAAGTACGGCCCCAAGGTGCCGCTGGTAGTCGGTCCCGCCATTGTCGCTCTAGCCTATGGCCTGTTTATGATTCCAGCAGTGGGCGGCAGTTACTGGATGACGTTTTTTCCCCCATGGTGGTGCTCGGATTAGGAATGGCGTGAGCGTCGCGCCACTCACCACGACAGTGATGAACGCCGTTCCGGAGCCCGGCGCTTTCCGCAAAGGTCCGAGAGATGTTGCAGTTGATCGAAAAGGGTTGCCATACCATCAACTCGTTAAAGACTCCGGTCCCTGTCTCGGGAAAACTTGTCCATAATGGATTAGAGCTCGACCCTCTTTGAAGCAGGTTTGAAGGGCGATTCGACGCTTCCAACGGGAATCCCGGCTAATTGTTCGTTACATTCCATTTAACCCCGCCTCTTGAGGCGGGCACAATTAAATGGGGTTTCCAAAGGGGGTGAGCATCTCATTTGGTGCTAGCGGGGTTCAAACCCCGCTAGCGAATTCAATTGATTCTGGCTTGCGCGTCCGCGCCCGGGCTAATTAATTTTTTCCAGCTCAGACATGATTTGCGCGTTCGTCGGTCTTTTTCGGTAGTCCACCTCAATGAACTTCCAGCGGACCATTCCCTGTTTGTCGATTACATAGGTCGCCGGGTGCGGCCATCCCTTTCCATCGGGGTTAAATAGGCCGTAGCGGTCGATCACTTTGTGATTTTTGTCTTCCAGAAACGGGAAATCATAATTTCCGGACGAACGCTCATGCAACTTCTGGATGAACTTTTTAGAGAGATCGTGACTGTCAATGCTCACCGCAAGGATTTCAACCGAGTCTTTCTGCTTAAGTAGGTCTTTCAGCTCGCCGAGCTGCTGCGTGCAGTAGGGTCACCAATGGCCACGGTAGAATACCAGGACGACGTTTTTCTTGCGGCGGAAGTCGGAGAGCGAAATTCTTTTCCCGGTCATGTCCTCCAGGGTGAAATCCGGCGCGGCCTGGCCGATTTTCACGCGCTCCAGATCGGTTGGCGGCAGGTTGGCGCCATCTTTGGGTCCCAGCTGGGCAAAGGCGGGCGCGGAAACCACCGAGAAGATAAAAAGCAAAGTCAGTAGAAGTCTGGATGGCATCA
>DATBLC010000278.1:0-24550 GCA_036555515.1 Binatia bacterium | reverse complement strand
ACTAATGAGTTCGTTATTTAGAGACTATGTCGCGAGTGTGCGACCGAGAGGCGAGCCCTTCCGATCGCGGTCAATGGTTCTCTGCCTTGCCGGCCACCACCCCGTCCTCTCCATAGGTGGAAATGCCCGCCGGCAGGGCCTGGAAACAACCTTTGCGCTCCTGTGCCCGCGCTCACCAGGTCTCATCCCTCGGTCGCTGTTTGGTTTCTTAATTGTGGACTCCTTAGTAACATCAGTCCTGAGACGTAATCGTTTCCCTCGTGTTCGGAAAACCTGTGCGCGATCCGTTGATTCTATGAACGTGATCGATTGGAGGGCACGAGTTCAAAAAGGCTTGTATACGGAAATGTCTATGCGCGTCAAGTTGGGCTAGACCGCTACTGATCGAATTTCCCGGGGCGCTCTGTCACGTCATGAACCGGGCAATCGCGACGTCATATCTTCGTGGAAGACACACCTGCTCGCCGACATATCTTTGCCTATTGTTTGATGGAGACTGTTGCTGGATTGTTACTGCGGGTGGAATTTTCGCGTTCGTCGTGCCTGCGGCCAGTCGAAAAAAACTTGACTCGGGGGTCAAACCCGAGTTATACGGAGCTTTACCCGCGCCTTTTCTTCGCGTTTTGACAACTCGAGATTACGCACTGCACCTTGGGGAAATACTTCAGGCGGAGGATTGTATCTGCCGGACATTGGGGTACGGCTCGGTACCTGGCCGGCAAGCAATGCGGTTATTTGAAGCGAGGCTTTGCGAAATCACTTTAGAAGCAGCGCCACTAGACCAAAAGGACCGAGTAAATCGGTGGTCTATTGGCAATTAAGGAGGTAGTGCGATGGCGACACGTGACGACGAACTAGCGATTCTGAAGCGCGAGGTGATGGCGCTCCGCGACGAGGTCGCGCGCCTGCGTATACCGGGCCCGATAGTCGATCCGGCACCCTGGGCCGGGACGGGCCCGACACAGTTCTGGGATTGGTGGCGACAGCGCTGGCCGTTCCCGATTCCGCGGCCGGGAGACCCGGCCCCTTTCGATAGCGCGCGTTTCCGTATGGCCCTTAATCTCGATCTACGCGAGGTCGCCGGACGCGTTCTCGGTGTCGCGCCGGCCAGGCTGAAGATCGAGGATATCGCCCACATTCACATCGGCGACATCATCGGCGCCGAGCCGGGGATTGTGGTCGATCCCGCACCCGACGACGTCGGCCGCTGGGTGCGCATCGATCCGCGCCTGATCCGGCCGATTCCCTGGCCATGGCCCGGAGATCCGGCCCCGCTCGATCTCTCCCGCTTCAAGACGATCGAAAACATCAAGCTAGTCGACGCCGTGGCCAAAACAATGGGCGTTGCGGCGGGGCGGGTCACGATTGCCGACCTGGCCAAGTTTAAGGTGCGCGATCTGATCCTCCAGTTCATCGGCGGACCAGTGGGTCCCGAAGTGGATCCGCCGCCAATCGACTACACGCGTTTCGCCGCGATGGCGCGCTCACGCGTCGCCGCTAGCGACCTCACCGTCGGCGAGGTCGCTGCGATGGACCGCAGCGAGCTGCAGGCAACCGAGCATCGGCTCAACGCCGACATCATCCGGCTCGAGTCGCTCCGTGACCTCGTTAGAAAAAAACTCCGGGAACGTCAATGACGGCGCGGTTGGAAACTCTGCCGGCGGAGCGCACGGACGTTCTACTCGTCGGCTACGAGGATCGCGACAATCTGGGCATCCGTTACCTGTTGTCCTCCCTACGCCGCGCCGGACACAGTGGCGAGATCGTCCGCTACCGATCGGATCCGCGCGACCTGATCGATCGGGTGCGAAGCGACTGCCCAATACTGATCGGCTTTTCGCTCATCTTCCAATACATGGCGCCCGACTTCGAAGGGGTGATCCGCGCGCTGCGCGACGCGGGCATCAACACACACATCACGATGGGCGGCCACTACCCCAGCTTCGACCCGGAAGAGATACTGCGTCGCATCGACGGCTTGGACACGGTCGTTCGCTACGAGGGCGAAGAGACCCTTACCGAACTAGTCGAGCGCCTGAAAACCGGCCGCCCCTGGCAGGACATTCTAGGCATCGCCTACCGCAATGGCGACGGTGTCGTCACCAACGCATTGCGTCCGGCGGTCAGCGATCTCGACACGTTGCCACGGCCAGAGCGGGCCAGCTTTAACTACGAGGCGGAAGCGCTGCCAACCGCGGCCATCCTCGGCTCGCGGGGCTGCCCGTGGGTTTGCACCTTCTGCAGCATCCGACCGTTCTACGAGGCGCAGGGCGGCGCCTTGCGACGCTTTCGCAAGCCCGCGGAGGTAGTGGCCGAGATGCTCGATCTATACAATCAGCGTGGGATCTATCTCTATCTGTTCCAAGATGACGATTTTCTCGCCGGTGGCCGCCACGCGCGCCAGTGGGCCTGCGAGATCGCCGATCAGATCGTCGACGCGAATCTGGCCGGCAAGATCGCCTTCAAGATCAGCTGCCGCTCCGACGAGATCGACCGAGACTGCCTGAAACACCTACAGGGTGGAGGGTTGACGCATGTGTACATGGGAGTCGAGGCTGGTGACGAGAGCGATTTGCTGGAAATGAATAAGCGGCTGAAGCCCGTGACGCATCTCGAGGCGGGCAAGGTGCTGCGCTCGCTCGACATGTCGTTCGATTTCGGTTTTATGATGTTGCAGCCCTACAGCACGTTCCAGACCATCCGCAATAACATCCAGTTCCTTGAGGATTTCGTCGGCGACGGCTACGCGGTGGCGAGTTTCTGCCGCATGCTGCCTTACGCCGGAACGCCGATCAAGTCGCGTCTCGAAAAGGAAGGTCGATTGCTCGGCACGCCGTTCGAGCCCGACTACAAGTTCCTCGATCCCAAGATCGATTTGTTCTACGACTGGATCCTGACCACCTTCCATGAGCGGAACTTCACCTCGGGCGGCCTATGCCATATCCTGCGCGCGATGCTGTTCGAAGCCTACGCCAACCTGGAGGAGAAGACGGTGAGTCCTGAACAACGCGACTACTTGCATTACCTGGCGTCGGTCTGCAACCGGACCGCGCTCTACTCGTTGCGCTCTGCGCTCGATCACATTGAGCAGACCGACCTCAGCGAGCTCGAAAAAGACCCCTTCTATCTTCGTAGTCTCACCGCGCACGAGCACCGAGAAGAGGCCGAGCTGACCCGCGAAGTCACCCAACTCTACGCTTCCTTCGGTTCACGCAAGCCACTGGCCGATCGGATCCAGGAACTGCCTGGCGGCTTCGATAAGACATGGACGCTTGCCGATAGCCCGAGCGGCGACAAGAGCAAGTTCGACGGTCTGCGCTGACTACGAGAAACATTGGCGTCGCGCGCGGCCATCGTGTTAACGTCTCGTGAACTGCACTGTCGTGTCCCAATAAACTGGAACCCCTTTTCGGTGCCAACGGCGCGCGGATGTTGGACAAGAGCAAATTTCTCTCAGGTCACCCCGCCGATGTCCCGCCGCCGTCCTGGTCGGCCAGTGATTTGAAAACCAAGAGAGTTGCCGCCGCGACCAATGCATCTCTGACGGCATGAGCCGGACCGTTCGAGGAGGATCAGCATCGGCATCGTCGTCTCTTAGACATTGACTTAAACCTCGTTCGCGCAGGCGTGGGGCTTGGCGTTGATGATTTTATGGAAGCCGACTTGGGAGCGCTAGGTCTGAGATGAACGGCATCAACAGCTATATTCTGCGCATCGCCGATTTTTTCAATACACGGCTGGCTTCGCCGCTCGTCGAGGTCTACAAGCTCGGCAGCCTCGCACATGGCGGCTTTAGCGCGGTTTACAGCGATATCGATGTGGGGTTGCTGCTCAACTGCGCGGAGCCACCGGTTGAGATGGCTGAAGCGATCGTCACGGCCAAGGATTTGGATTCGGAATACGGCAAGAAACTTTCCATTTTCTGGGGCAATCCGGAGTACAGCTGGGGGCGTCTTCCCGTCATTGACAGACTCGATTTGCTCGATCATGCCGTGCCCCTGTTGCGCGGTTATAAGCCGGATTTTCGCCGGCCTACGGAGGCAGAAATTCATCGGACGCTGCATGAGAGTTTTGAGCGGAGTTATAGATCGCGCTTGCCGGAGCTCAGTTCATTGAGCCATCTCGAAGCGCACCAGCGCAAACCCTATATCCGTACTGTTTTGTATCCGGCCCGCTTGATTTATACCTGGGATAACCTCGCGGTAGATTCCAACGACCGAGCTGTCGAATATTTGCACCAGGTCTGTCCGCCAGGTCTCGATCTTGAACCCATCGATCTGGCTTTGGCGTGCAGGCAGGAAAAGTGCACGGCGGACGACGTCTTAGCCCTGGCGCCGGACCTTAATGCGCAATTCGAGGCGGTGATCCGTTACGTTTCGGGAAAATCACAAGACTGGATAAGAGCAGAGTAAAAGCATTGCACAGGGGTGCCATGCGCTGGCCAACGGAAAGAAATCTTTATCTCAGATTGACACAAACCTAGTCGTCGGATAATCTCCGGACCGAGTTAGCGATCAGAGCTAGTCGGTTTCCTCTGCCGGGTCTTTCAAATTCTCGAAAGTGGCTGTAGGAAAACGGTCGAGAACAAGTTTGGTTTCTCAGCGGCAGAACCTCGCAAGCAATTTCTATCAGTAGTTCTGCCGAGAGTTGATCATGTGCAGACTCGTGTGCAAGACCTGATTCGCGCTGCCTCGCTCGCGGTCCTCGCGACCTTCCTTCAGCCATCGCTCATTGCCGCGGCATCGCAAGCACCCGGCGAATTGCGCTGGGCAGGCGACCCCGAAGGTGGCGCGCCGTTCGTCGAAGCGGATCCCTCCAACCCGGACCGACTTGTTGGCTTCGACGTCGAGATCGCTGACCTCATCGCGCACCGCCTTGGGCGCAAAGCCAGTTTCATCAACATCACGTTCACCTCCATCGATCAATCGATAGAGCGCGGCGACGCTGACATCGGCCTGAGCGGGATCGAGGACACTCCTGCACGCCGAGCCAACATGGCCACGACCATTCCGTACTACGAGTTCCGTGAAGTGTTAAGCGTGCGCGACGCCGACGCGATGCGCTTTCGCGCCCTCGCGGATCTCGGCGGCCGCCGGGTCGGTACGCTCGGCGGCACAATCGCCTATGACATTCTTCTGCGCGCCGAACGCGACTTTGGTATCAAAGCGGTCTCCTACGATGACGACTTCCATCCGTACAGCGATCTCGTGATCGGCCGTCTGGATGCAGTGCTGCTGGATAATGTTCTCGCCGAGCGCCGCCGGCGCTCAATCCCAGGATTTACCATCCAGCCGCAGAGCATCGCCGTCAGCCATTACGTCGGTGTCCTGGCGAGCTGGAACACAGCGCTCCGCGATCAAGTCAACGAGATTCTCCGCAACGCCATGCGCGACGGTGCCCTTGAGAGGATCTTTCGCAAATGGAACATCTGGAACGAAGATCAGGCGGGGCTTTACAGACGTGTACTCGCCGGCGAGTCTGTATCCCCCGTGAGCGGCTTGGAGACGATGGATTTAACCTCGGCCCTTTCCGGGTGGGAAGCCATACGACAGTACCTGCCATCGCTTGTCCGCGCCTCGGTGGTCACGATCGTGCTCTCGTGTATATCGATGGGACTTGCTGTGGTGCTCGGAGTGTCAATCGCGAGCGGCCGCGTGTACGGAAGGGGGCTCACGCAAGCGCTCCTGACCGGATACGTCGAGGTCATGCGCGGCACGCCTATCCTGCTCCAGCTCTTTGTTATCTACTATGGAATCGCCGACGTGATCCGCCTGCCGGCGTTTGTCGCGGCACTGTTGGGATTGGCGCTTAACTACGCAGCGTACGAAAGCGAGATATACCGCGGCGCGCTCGAAGCGGTGCCCATCGGCCAGCTCGAGGCGGCGCGCATACTCGGGTTGAGCGAACGCCAGGTGCTGGCGCTCGTGCGCGGTCCCCAGGCGTTTCGGCTCGCCCTGGCGCCGATGACCAACGATTTCATTGCGCTCCTCAAAGACTCCTCCCTGGTCTCGGTACTGACAGTTCTTGAGCTGACAAAACAGACGCAGATTTTCGCGACTAATGTCGGCAGCTGGGTCATTCCCGGTTTGCTCTGCGCCGCGCTCTATCTCGCGATGTCGCTGCCGCTCGCCGCGCTCGCGCGCCGGCTCGAACGGCGCTGGAAGGCGGCGACGGCGTGACCGGCACAGCGCTCCGTTTGCGGGAGGTCGAGCTTCGCCGTGGCGCGCGCCGTGTGCTTGCGGATGTAACCTTCGACGTTCGACACGGGGAACTCGTGGCGCTGATGGGGCCGTCCGGAGCAGGCAAGACCACGATTCTGCGCGCGATCGCGGGCCTTGAGATCTTTCAATCCGGAAGCGTTGAGGTCGAAGAGTTGATCCTCAGCGCAGGCGAGTGCCACGCATCGATCATACTTCACGCACTCCGCCGCAAGGTCGGGATGGTGTTCCAATTCCATCATCTCTTTGAGCACCTGCCGGTGATCAAAAACGTGTGGCTTGCGCCAGTTCACGTTTATGGCGTGCCCCTGTGCGAAGCCGAACGCAGAGCACGCGAATTGCTCATAGCGCTTGGCGTGGAGCATCGGGCGGCTGCGCTGCCGCGTGAGCTGTCGGGTGGCGAGGCCCAGCGGGTGGCCATCGCGCGCGCCCTTGCCGTCGATCCGCCGTTGTTACTCCTGGACGAGCCGACGGCGTCGCTCGATTCCGGCCGGCGGACGGAGCTCCGTGATCTACTCCGTGAGTTGACTCGCGAAGGCCGCACGTTGCTAGTCGCAACGCACGACGAAGATTTCGCACGAGGCTGCGCCAATCGCGTGCTCCGGGTAAGTGAGGGTCGCGTCTTCGAAGAAGGTTAGACAATAAGGAATCTTGGGGTCAGACAATCTTGATTTGGAACAGCGATTTTTTTGCTAATCGCTGCTGTGTCAACGTCATCTCAGGGGGCAACGGCTAAGAAGCCGTTGGTTCCATCCGTTCAAACCGTTCAGAGATCATTATCTCAAAGATCGTCGGAACGTTCGGCAGCCGGGATCGCGAGCGCGGTACATATCCTGCGCCGCCGGGACAAATCGTGCAGGATGGCTTGATTCTTTTCATGGAAAATCTCCGTTCAGCCCGGGCGAAAGTAACGGATCGGGAGGGGAATTTTGCACTTTCTTTCGTCGGGCAAGGTTGATATGGAAGCGAATAATCCGGCTTTAACGGCGCGCGCCGGTGAAAGGAGTGTTGCAGATGAATCCTCTTTCCACCCGGATGTTCCATTCAACGGCAACTAAACTCAACCTCGCCGCCGCGCTTTTGATGGGCACGCTTTTTGGCCACAGCGCAATTGTGGTTGCGGCTGTTGCGCCGACGCCGGTGGCCATCGCATATCCGAGCCCAAGTCCGAGGGTCGCGCCGCTCTGGCTCGCGCAAGATTTGGACTTTTTCGGCAAGTATGGGCTGCGGGCGCAAATCGTCCTGGTGCGTAACAACCAAATGCTTACGGCGGGCTTCGCGGCCGGAGACATCAACGTAGCCTATACCGGCGGCACGACCGTCCTTGGTGTAACCGCCGCGGGCGCTGAAGCGAGAATGGTCGCCGGATTTGTCAGCCGCGGCCACGGATTTCTGATGGTCAATCCCAATCTGCGCCGACCGGCCGATCTCGCCGGCAAGCGATTCGGCGTCCAGAGCATCGGCGGCACGCTGTGGATGTATGCCATGTTGGGCCTCGAACAGCTCGGATTGGACGCTATGCGCGATCATGTCCAATTCATCGTAGTCGGCAATCAACTCGTGATGGTCCGCGCGCTTGAAACCGGCATCGTCGACGCAACGGTTTTAACGACGCGGACCTACAGCCTCGACCTGACAAAGAAAGGCTTCAAAGTCATGGCGGAGGTTTTCCCGCCCATGGCTGCCACCGGCATCGTGGCGAAAAAGAGTTATCTGGAGAAAAATCCGGCGGTGATAGAAGGCGTCCTTAAAGCGCTTATCGAAGCCGAGTATTACCTTCTCGCCCCCAGCGGCAGGGCGCAGACCGTAAAAACAATCGTGAACCGGCTCAAGCTGTCCGATCCAGCTCTCGCCGAAGAAGGTTACGCCGACTTGGTGAAAGAGTTCGAGCGCAAACCTTATCCATCCCTCGATGGGCTAAAGAACATGCAGCGGCTCTTGGCGATGCAGAATCGCAAGCTTGCCGAGATCAACCCAGCCCATCTGATCGACAGCTCGATCCTGCGCAGTCTGGACGACAGCGGCTTTCTTGCTCAGCTGCAAAAGCGTTACAAAGAGTAGTTGATGACTGGCTGACTGGTTCGTTATACAGAGAGCGCGAGTGCAGAGTGACGTCTGCGGAAGGGTCACAATAAAGTGAGTTGACGAAAGCCGGAGTTCTCATATTACGGAGGTGCATATGAGACGCAATAGGTCCAAGTCGGTGGGGTTTCTGCAAGTCTATCTTGGTGCGTTACTGCTCGGTCTCTTCATAGGTGGCGTTGCTTTTCCG
This sequence comes from Binatia bacterium, assembly GCA_036555515.1. Lineage (GTDB taxonomy): Bacteria > Desulfobacterota > Binatia > UBA9968 > UBA9968 > DATACQ01. Next base: position 16,060 of record DATBLC010000278.1, on the reverse strand, counting down.
CAAACTTCTTTCTTCCAAGGGAAAACCGTTACCATCGTTCAGAGTAGCTCTCCCGGCGGCGTCGGGGACATGCGGACCAAAGCCGTTGTTCCATTTCTCCAGAAGTATATTCCGGGAAATCCCACTATCGTTATGCAGTACATGGACGGCGGAGGAGGGCGGAAGGCCGCAAACCACCTTTATAAATCGGTCCGTCCGGACGGCCTGACCATTGGCCGTATGTCCACCCCGTTCGTGATGCACCCCATTCTCGGAGAGAGTGGGGTGCTCTATGACATCGATAAGGTGATCTATCTGGGAACCAGCTATAGCGGCGGCTACCATGTCTTTTTGACACGCAGGGAGGCGGGCCTCGACAGTCTGGAGAAACTCCGCGCGGCTTCAGGTGTGAGAATCGGCGCCCAGTCGGTGGGGCACCTGATTTACATCTCCGGCCGAATGTTCACATATCTGATCGGCCTGAAACAACCCAAATTCGTCACCGGATACGACGCACGCGAACTCGATGTGGCTGTCGAGCGGGGTGAGATAGACGCCAGGTCAAGCGTGGCGGACTCTCTCCTGCACGAGAATCGTGAATGGGTCGATAAAGGTCTTATGGACTTCCATGGTATTATCGAGATTCCGAAGGGGCGGAAACACACTCATCCCCGCTTTGCCAAACTCCCTGACATCGAGTCCTTTGCCAGGTCGGATACGCAGCGGAAACTTGTTGCGCTGTACCGGACCTTCGTGGGCAGCGGAAACCCGTACATTCTGCCTCCCGGTACGCCTAAAGACCGGGTGCAGATCCTGCAGGAAGCGATGCGCAAGACCTATAAAGACCCCGAGTTTTTCAAGGAATATACAAAACTCACCGGCCTGAAGGCGGAGCCGCAAATGCCGGAGGAGTTGGAGCAAACGATCAGAGACATGCCCCGGGACCGGGAAGCCGTAGAGCTATTCAAAAAGCTCACCGGCCCCGACCCGTTACCGCATGGGTAAGGACCATGCCGTGCGGACTTAGTGCTCGTATCGAAAGTCAAAACAAAGCTTGCCTAGAATAGTTTGACATCGATTTCCACGATCACCGATGGAGGTACCGGACGTGCCGCGCCAGCCCATGCCGATTTCGGCTCGATGGTTTCAGGGAGCGATGCTCACCTATCTGATCGGTTTTACGGTCCTGGGAGTTCTCGCCTACCTTGTCTACCGTGACCAACCGCCGGTGCCCGCAGCCGTGGCGGCAGGCGATAAAGTATTGTTCACCCGGGGGGACATTGTCGGCGGCATGAATGTTTTCCAGCGCTACGGCTTGATGGAATACGGGTCGGTGTACGGACATGGCGCGTATCTCGGCCCCGACTTTACAGCGGAGTACTTGCACAAAACCGCGGAATTTTTGGTCAAAGCTTATACCGGCACGTCGGCCGGCGGAATCTCGGCGCGCGAGCGTGTTGCCGCCGAACTTCACGAAAACAATTACAACCCGGCGCAAGATTCGGTGATCTGGAGCCAACCCAGAGCAGAGGCGCACCGAATGATGGTGGAGTACTATCGTTCGGTTTTTTATTCGACGCAAACACGGGGTGGCGCACAGGCGGAATGGATCACGAGCCCAGACGATATCCGTAAGCTTACCGCTTTTTTCGCCTGGACCGCATGGACGGCTACGGCCAATCGCCCCGGATATAGCTATTCCTATACGAACAACTGGCCGCCCGAGCAGCTGGCGGGTAATTTGATCACCGCCGATGCCATTACCTGGAGCGCCATTTCCATCATCGGACTATTGGGTGGCACCGGGCTTATCCTGTTTTTCTTCGGCCGCTACGATTGGCTCGGCTGGAGTGACGAGCAGTCAAGGCCGGTCAAATTTCGCCCGATCGAGGAAGTCGCGGTAACGCCCGCGCAGCGTGCCGTGGTGTGGTTTCTCTTCGTATCGTCCTTGCTCTTTGTCTTGCAAACCTTGACGGGAGGCATCATCGCCCACTATCGGGCCGAACCAGGAGCCTTTTTCGGAATCGATTTCTCGACGATTCTGCCTTTTAACATCATGCGCACCTGGCACGTCCAGCTTGCCATTTTCTGGGTCTCGGCCTCTTATCTGGCGACCGGGATTTTCATCGTGCCGCTGATTGCCGGAAGAGAACGCCGCGGCCAGAGCGGGCTCACCGTCATTCTTCTCGTTGCTGTTGCCATTGTCGTCTTCGGCAGTCTGGCGGGCGAGTACGCGGGCGCGCGCGGCTGGCTGAGAGAGGGCGTTTGGTTTTGGCTCGGCCACCAGGGCTGGGAATATCTTGATCTCGGTAGGCTCTGGCAAATCCTGCTGATCGTCGGACTGTTTCTTTGGGTGTTCATCTTGTATCGCGGCCTTCGCGGCACCCTGGGCGAACAACATTTCGGCAATATGCCATGGATGCTCTTTTATGCCGCGCTCGCGATACCTGTCTTCTACGCTGTAGGGCTCCTTGCAAGCCCTCATCAAGGGTTCGTGGTCAACGATTTTTGGCGTTTCTGGGTCGTGCATCTTTGGGTCGAAGACTTTCTCGAGCTGTTCACCACCGTCGTCGTCGCCTACATGTTTGTCTTGCTCGGCGTCGTTCGCGAAGCCACCGCTCTCCGCGTCATCTATTTGGATATCATCCTCTACTCACTGGGCGGAGTGATCGGCACGATGCATCACCTTTACTTTAGCGGCACTCCCGTGGCCCACCTGGCGCTTGGCGCCACTTTCTCGGCGATGGAAGTCATTCCGCTATTGCTGTTGACCCTTGAGGCCTGGTCGTTCATCAAGACCGGAGAGCAAAAGGCGCTCGAGCGCTATCATGCGCACCGCTGGGCCATCTGGTTTCTAGTATCGGTAGGCGCCTGGAACTTTCTCGGTGCCGGCGTGTTTGGCTTCTTAATCAATCTTCCGGTCGTGAGCTACTATGAGATTGGCACGGCGCTCACCGCCAATCACGGCCACACCGCAATGATGGGAGTTTATGGCATGCTCGCGGCGGGACTCTTGCTCTTTTGTCTACGCTATTTGACCCGCGCCGACCGCTGGAGTGATCGGGCGGCGAAAATCTCCTTCTGGTCGCTGAATTTAGGCTTGGCATGGATGGCGTTTGTCAACCTTTTCCCGCTCGGCATTGTCCAGCTTTATTGGGCGGTCGAGATGGGGTACTGGTACGCGCGGAGCCTGGATTTTATCAACCTGCCGTGGGTCAACATTCTCGAATGGTCGCGGCTTCCCGGCGACGCGCTGTTTATCGTGGGAGGGGCGTTGCCTCTCGTGTGGCTGTGCTGGCAAGCCCTGCGCTATCCCAACCCGCGCCGGATTGAAGCCGGGTCCGAGATCTCGCGCATGCTTTACACCTACGAGTCTGACGCGCGGCAGCCATAGGAAAAAGTCAACCGCGCGACGCAGCAGACATAGTGTTCGACAAATCCAGCTGGATCATTCGATCCGGCGGAAAAACGTCCGCGTGTCGCATCGAAAGGCAGCCGCAATTAGATTTCTAAACTATAGCCGGCTTTTGCCAAAGCCCGGCGCGTGGCTTCGATCACCTTGGGGCCGTCATTGTGCGGGACGACTCTGACCTCAGGAGCATTGCGCAAGGCGTCGAGAAGCCGATGGGCTTCCGCCCCCGCTAATTCTTCGCACTGCTCGTAAAGACCGCCAGGGCTTTCTTCGATCACATTGTGGTCCTTCAGAATAGCGCGTATGGCGCGGACGATCGACGGGTTAGGCGTCGGTACGAGAAGCGCCGCCAGTGCACCGTGATCCAGCCGCAGCTTGGCGGCGATGGGCAGTGGCTTGCCGCCGCGGGCGCGCTGGGCAGCTGGAAGCAAAATCTTTTCCTCCATCCCGATATGCTTGAGTAAGCCCGCGCGGAATTCGGCATATGCCGATGCTTCGATTTCGTCCGGCCGAGTCGTAGCACGCTGAAGCAAAGCGTCAAGACGCGTGTGATCGTCGGCGAGATAGCGGTGGATTTTACTAGGCATCGAGGAGTCGTGTCAGCAGGCTTACGAATGCGGGAATGCCACCCGGACCATCCAGTCCATCGCAATAAGCATAAACCTTGGTCGGTCCAAAAAAATTGATCGTGACTGGACCAGCTAAAAGAAGCAAAATTCTAACGCGACCGTCTTCCGCCGATATGCCCTTATTTTTCGGCAATCTGCTCTTTCGATGACCGTAACCATCTTCTCACTAAAAATCCAGGTACAGCCCGGGTCCGAAGTATTCGATTTTTCTATCAAAAAACTGTCCATTGGGAGAATGTCCTTTATAGTATTCGAATAGCAGACTGATCTTCCGCATAAAACTCTGCGGTCTTTCAAACTGCAAGCCGCCGCGGACGGAAACTTCCGTGCTCCATCTGTTTTCTTCTCGGTTTTGGAGATCCAGAGCGGTGACGAGGCGGGTTGAGTCGTTCCAGAATCGCCAGGGGGTTTTCAATTCGACGCCGCCCTGGGCTGTCCATGGTTTTAGGTCAGACGGATCCACGTTAAACAGGTAACCGCCGCCGCCGTAAAGGCGAAGCCATTCAAAAGGGCGGTAGGACAACTTGAGGTCCACTCCTTCGAAGCTGAGGTTCACCCGGTCGATGCGATTGCGCAAGAGAAATTCGTCGCCAAGATGCGAGCTCTGATGGAAGACCCGAAAAAAAGTGGATACGTCATTCATCCGGTAGGCCGCCTGCAGCGCGGCGAAAAAGTCCGTATTGACCAGATCAGAGGATGGAGTGTCAAGGTCAAAAATCGAAAATACACCCGCCTGAAAACCAACCTCCCCCAATCCCCCGCCGGGTCCGCGGAGACGGTAGAGAGCGATGGTTTCGCCAAAGGTCGCTGAGCCCACATTTGTTCGTTCGTCAGGAAAATAACGGTAGCCCATCGAAAAGCGCGGCCAACGCGGATCGGCGATCAGCGGCTCAAAGAGGTCTCCGCCTGGAAGGAACCCCAGCTCATAGTCGTGTTTGGCCGGCTTTTGCCCTGCGGCGCGCTGTGTTGCCGGCTCTTGGGCGGTCGCTGACGCCAGCACAGATCCGCGGGGATCGACAATTGTGACCTGCTTGACTCCCTGAATCGACAAGAGAGCAGCCATGACCTTGTCGTGATCGGCGGTTGCTAGCTCCGTTGAATTGAGCCTGACGATTTGGTCAGCCACGTTCAGCGAGAAATTCTTTATCCGAAATTCTCTCTCCAGGACCGCGGAAGCATAGCCTTGAATAAAATCATCGCTTGCGGCCGCCCGTAATGGAAAAAAGCACAGGAGCAAGATTGCCAGAGCCCGTAAGAGCTTTTTCACGTTTACGCGTGTCATTTTCTTCTCCCTCGGTTTTGCACTAAGCATCAGACCTTTGGGCCAGGCTTTCTAATCTAGGCTACGTTTACCTATCCGCACGGCTTGTCTCTTTAACTTTTCCTCTTGAGAACCTGCAGTCGAATAGCGCGACACCAAAGAGCGATGGTCGCAATATCATGCACGGTTTACGGTGCTCGCGGTTGAAATACTGCGTATAGGATTGTTGCAGCGTGGAGTCTGGCCCCGCCCGAGACGTCGCTCTGCACTTGCGCTCTCTATATCACCGAACCATTCAGTTAGTCATCAACTTTTGTCGGGTATCGTAAGAGCAACTAAATAAGATGCTTCCCGACTCTGAAACGGTGTGAACGATCGGAACGTTTTGATGCAAGTTTATGGAAATGATGTCCAAGATGATAAGCATAAGCGCAGGCAAGATTTCGACGTCCTACTGCATTAACACCACCACAAATTCTCTTGGCCGTAATGCTTGTAGAGCTGCTTTTCGTACTCGCGGTCGAGTTTGTCCGCGTCATATTCAGGCCCGGTCTTTACCGCCTCTCGCGAAAGATTGACGTAGACATCGGAGTTTTTCCAATCGACATGGGCAATCCAGCGCGGGGAAACAAGGACCTTCTTTCCCGGCAACCAATTGCCTGTATCGACGATCATATAGCGAATCGTCCAGGCCACGTCGTCGACGAGAAAATCGTCGACATGGCCGATTTCGCCATCGGTGGCTTGAATAGAGTATCCACTGACATCTTTCATGCTGCGTAGTCGGGATCGATTTAATTCCGCGGTAAGGGCAATTTTTCTGTCGATACTTTCGGCGATCAGGTCGCGAGGCAGCGCAACCGGCCCCCAAACTCCGTCTCCAGCCCAATAATAGGGGAAGCCGTAATAGTTATAGTATTTGACTTCATCCTGAGCCGATAACTCCTCATCCATGCTGATATCCGGACTGTTTTTTACTTGTTCTTGCGTCAGCAATACCGGTAATCGTCTTCCCTCCCAGTCCGCCTGATCTACGACGATCGGCGAAATCAACACTTTGCGCCCAGGCAACCAGCGATGGGTGTCCGCGACCAAGTAGCGAACCGTCCAATTCTTGTCGTCGAAAATAAAATCGTTGGCCTCGCCGATATCACCGTCGCGCGCGCCGATATAAAAGCCTGTCAGATCTTTCATTTTGCGAAGCATAGGGTTCACCTCCCCGTTTCGCTTAATTAATCACGCATGTTTGATGCCAATTACATGATTCTATGTTGAAGAGCGCGATCTCAGAACTTAGATCGACACCGATCCAACAAGCCGATTGCCTGGAAACTAATATTTCGCCGCCGGGTCATTTACCGCCCTGTTTGGTTGGCGCGGAACGTTCCACGTCCATTGGTGCGCCCAGAGCACGAAGCGCGGCAAGGATCATATCCAAGCTAACCGGTGGCGGTTTGGGAGCCGTCATCCCCTCTTCGTCGGCTACCTGTAATTCCCGCGCATCGTATTCCCACCGGCGCAGGATTCGGATTTTTTGTTCGCGCGAAAGCTCGGTGCTATCGACGACATCCGTGGGGCTTTTGAAATTGGCAGCGGGATCCAGTAGCGCTTTGTTAAAATCCATATGTGCGAGCTCCGTTAAAGGAATGGAACGAGTTACCTTGGGTCATCGGGGCCAGATACTTTGTTAACCAGCGCCCCGGTTATCGTGCAGATTGCATCCGGCGCTTCGACTTTCAAAGCGATCGACTCACTGGCGGAAAAGTGCTCGTGGGCCCCATCCGAATTAAGATGGAAAATTTGCAGATCCTGGCCGATTACGATGGAGCCGACTTCGCGCGATACTAACACGCCGCCGTCAATAGCAGCCTTCACAATCCCCCGAGTGCATAACCGTTTGAGGTGTTCGATTTGCAGGAGATCCGAACCTGGATAGCGACGGAAAAGATTATTGTAAAGTTCCGGCGCCAAGGCCAGACCATAGGGTCCCCGGTAGCCTTTATTATCCAGCATGTTCACCGCCGTAATCACGTCCTCCATCACTCCCTCGATGTTACTCCAATTGGCGGATTTGAGAGTTTGACGTCCAGCAATCGTCAGCAATCCGCCTAAGTGGAAATCGGCTTCGCCTTGATAAATAAATTCCTCTTCACGCTCTGCCACGGCCTGTCCTGCGTCTTCCGCAGCCTTCAAATTGAGCGGTTGCCCCATCTCTTGCCAAGCGGCTATCCGGCGTTTTGAGATTGCGAAGCGCCGAAAAATCATCGGCACCGAAAGGGCCCGGCTGACCACCGCACTTGCTTCCCCCGGGGCCGGTTCCCTGCTTATGTCATCGTTGCCCACTTCCACTGTGGTCAATCCAGTGCCATAGGGACCCTCGACATCGATAATTCTCCGGCCGCTGATCGTATCCCGCGCGGCGGCGACCGCTGCGTCCTGGAGGCGCTGCACTAAATCTGATGTCACGAGATTCGACGATATTTCGCGATTCATGAGCATCCCCCCTTCATTTCCCCAACCGTCAGCCGCGCGCTTCTGTAGCCTTGTTTTGCCGCCGGCGTTTCCGCATTCTTAGTCTCCTTTTCAATCGACGTGATGTCGCCGCTGGTAAATAGATATGTTTTCAAAGCTTCATCAAATTTCTGAAAATTGCGACGGAGCCATTCCAACGCCATGGAAGCGTGCTCGATTTCTTCGTCGCGGTTGTGTTTCAATACTTTTTGTAATTGTGCATCAGCGCAAGCCTCAGCACGCTGATTGTACCAATCGACCGCTTCAAGCTCTTCTATCAATGAAACGATGGCGCGGTGGAATTCGATGGTTTGAGCGGATAATTTATCCGGAGCTTCGTGCAACGTGGTTGATGCAGGCATGGCGTCTCCATAATCTAGGGTTAGGTTGAAGTAGAGCTAGTCTCTCGAACAGGGCAAAGCAACGAACGGGCCAACGGCCTCCATAAATCGAATTTTCCAACGATGCCGATTTCATTGCGTTTTGAGATCCTAGATCAAAAGGGGATTTTTATTTCCAGTGGCAAACAACGAAACACGTAGGGAAAACACGTTCATGTCGAGAATGGATTTCAAAAATCGTACCCTCTTGCTGTAGGGAGGAATTCCCGATCTCTTGCCTTTCGCGAGATCGGCAAAAGATCGGGAACCGTGAGCGGATAGATTGGCGGGACTAGATAGCGGTGGAGCCTATCGTAAATATGCTATACGGGCGGGCGTCGTCCCATAACCATTCCAACAATGAAAAGAATCAGGAATACCACGAACAAAATCCAGGCAATCTGAGTTGCAGCCCCGGCAATACCGCTGAGACCCAATACGCCGGCAATCAACGCGATCACCAGAAACGTTATAGCCCAGTTTAACATCAGCGTGTCCTCCTTTCAGGCATGCATTCTGCGCATTGTGCGCAATCAACGCAGAAGAGCAACGCACGTGCCACAACCGGAAAAAATTGGGCACGCTCATTCATAGGACCAATTTAGCTGATGGCAAAAATATTATTGGCGCGGCCGTCGAAGTCGCAAAATTCATACATGCTGAAGCGTTTATAATCAGAACCGGCTTCAAACCGACGAAATTCATTTATTTAGAAAAATGAGACCGCTATTGCTTATTTTGCGTGGATCACCCGTCTGCGCAGCTTCGTAACATTCAATGTCAGTGATTTTACTTCATAAAAGAAAGAAAAAACTGACAGAACTGTTTTGAACGTACGGAGCCGAGCACTAACCTATTAATAAATAGGAAACAGTATACAGGGCGGGTCTGGCACAAGGTTTGTTATGCTATCCACTCGCGAACTGCGTCCCAAATATAATAGGGACTAGTAGGAGGAAAAAATGAGAAACCTATCGTGGGTCGCACCTATACTATTAAGTGCGACATTTATTCTACCCGCTTGTGAGCAAAACGATAATCGCACCGTCGCTCCCGACAGGGGTCCAACGACGACGGCACCAGCGGCGAAAATGTCCGACGCCGATTTGGAGAAGGCGATCCGCGCCAAGCTGGAAAGCGATGACGCGCTAAAGCAGGCAAAATTATCGGTTAGCGCGGAAGCGGAAGATAACAAGGCGACGATCTCCGGCACCGTAGTCTCCGAAGAAATGCGCACCAAAGCGGTCGATCTAGCGCGGAGTGCCCACCCAGGAATAACCATCGAAGATAAGATCGATGTGAAGCCGGCTGCCTAGCGCGGTAGTTTGGATTGTTACGTTTCCCCGCGAGCTGATTGGTTGATACCGTGGCGATGCCTATGTAGCCGCGACTGGGCGTTGGCCTGTGCTTAGTCATACATTACGGCACAGAATGTGAACATCCGGGATAACGGCATAGGCTTGTCGTAGATTCCCCGGCCGTTGTTGACTGACGGAGTCATTCCCACTCGGCCAACAACCGTCCGTTACCTGCTGTAAATGCTGCAAATGCGGGCGTTGCCGAGGGTAAGCTGTTCCCCGATGGCTGGCAGTTGGACCGGGCAGAGCGCTGCAATGAGGGCGACTGGCAGTCGCCAGTGCAATCGCGAGGAGCGGGATGTAAATGTTCGAAACTGCGTTCTCCGAGCCTGAGGAGTTTCCATGTGTCAGACGACGACCCGTCGGGGCGGAGGTGTTGACGACTGGCGGGGTCCATTTTCGTGTTTGGGCTCCTTCCTGTAGTCGAGTCGAAGTCGTCTTGGAAAATTTGGCTGACGCCAATTTTTCGATTGAATTGGAAAAGGAGTCGGACGGTCATTTCGCGGGGACGGCTACCGCCGCGCGCGCCGGCGACCTCTATCGTTTCTGCTTGGACGGCGGCGAGGTTTTAATACCGGATCCGGCGTCACGCTTTCAACCGCAAGGGCCGCTCGGCCCTTCAATGATTATTGACCCTAAATTGTTTAGATGGAGCGATACTCAATGGGGCGGAGTGCCGATCGAGGGCCAGGTTTTCTACGAAATGCATATTGGGACCTTTACTCCCGCTGGCACCTGGAAAGCGGCAGCGAAACACCTTTCAGGACTCAAAGAACTCGGCGTTACCGTCTTAGAGATCATGCCGGTTCACGATTTTTGCGGACGTTACGGTTGGGGCTACGACGGGGTTGATTTTTTCGCCCCTACCCGTCTTTACGGCAGCCCGGACGATTTCCGCGCCTTTGTCAATGAGGCGCACGTTCTAGGATTGGGGGTCATCCTTGATGTTGTCTACAATCACGCAGGGCCTGCAGGTAATTTTCTCAAGAACTTCTCCCAGGATTATTTCACCGACCATTATACAACCGATTGGGGCGAAGCCTTCAATTTTGACGGCGCGAACTCGAGTGCCGTCCGGGAATTTTTCATCGAAAATGCGGGCTATTGGATAGAGGAGTTTCACCTCGATGGTCTCCGTTTGGACGCGACCCAGAATATTTACGACGAGTCCGAAAAGCATATTCTTGCAGAGATTGCCGAACGCGTGCGTGTGGCCGGAGCCGGACGCCGTACCATTGTCACAGCCGAAAATGAGCCGCAGCAGACGACATTGATTCGATCTGTCGATGAGGGCGGGTACGGAATAGATGCCCTATGGAACGATGATTTTCATCACTCTGCGTTGGTAGCGCTGACCGGACACAACGAGGCATATTTTTCCGATTATCGCGGCGATGTGCGGGAATTCGTAGCCGCGGCAAAGTCGGGATTCCTTTATCAGGGGCAGTCTTATAGCTGGCAACGCCAGCGACGCGGTAGCCCAACTCGTGGAATAAAACCTGCAAGGTTTATCAATTATATTGAAAATCACGACCAGGTAGCCAACCTCGGCATGGGCCGCCGCCTCCATCAAATCACCCATCCCGGAAGGTACCGAGCTATGACTGCGCTGCTGCTATTGTCACCGCAAACGCCATTGCTTTTTCAAGGCCAGGAATTTGCCGCCACCGCGCCCTTCGTGTTTTTTGCCGATCATACTCCCGAACTAAACGCCAAGGTTAAGGAAGGGCGATTGGAATTTCTTAGCCAATTTCCTAGTCTCTCTAACAAACACATGCGTGCACGCATCCCCGATCCAACCGATGAAAAAGTCTTTTACTCCTGCCGCCTCGACTTATCCGAACGAGAAGTTCATCGCGAAGCGTACGAACTCCACCGCGACCTTTTAAGGCTGCGCCGTGAGGATACCGTATTTAAAGCGCAGGGTAGTATCGACGGCGCGGTCTTAGATGATGAGATTTTCGTCCTGCGATTTTTCGGCGACAACGGCGATGATCGTCTACTGTGCGCCAACCTTGGCATCGACAAACATTTGTCCCCAGTTCCCGAGCCGCTTCTGGCTCCTCCGCCAGGCGCTGAATGGCGCGTGGTTTGGTCGAGTGAAGAGCCGCGATACGGCGGCGGTGGGGCCATGGCGGTGGAGACGGCAGAGGGCTGGTTTATTCCAGGAGAAGCCGCGTTTGCACTCGCACCAATAATTCCATGAAATCCATCGTTCGGAGAGCCATAGGCTCGACCGCGCTGGACGCCGATGAGACTAAAATCGACAGCTGCGCCGAATGGCTGGTCTCCAACGGCCTGGGTGGATACGCGTCAGGAACTATTTATGGGCAGATGACGCGCCGCCACCACGGATTGTTAATCGCGGCGCTGCCTGCTCCGCTTGGCCGATTAGTGATGTTGAGCGGCCTAATCGAAGAGATTCAGTTCGCGAATGGATCTAAAGTCGAGCTTGGCCCTGGACGAGAGACACCGGAAAATCCCGAGCCTAAGCCTAATTTATTGTCGGAGTTTCGCCTTGAAATGGGACTCCCGATTTGGCGCTATCAAATCGGCGACCTGGTGCTGGAAAAGCGTCTTCATCTTCCCTACCGCCAAAATACAGTGCAAGTCGGGTATCGGCTCCTGGCGGCTTCCCAAGAAATTGAGATCAGGCTACGGCCAGTGATTCAATTTCGGGAGCACGAGGCGCCGGTTAGCGGGCAACCCGATGGTCCGTATGTGCTCACGGTCTTGGACGACACCTACGAAGTTTCTGCGGCAGGACTGCCGCCGCTCCGCATGCTCTTGCATGGGCGAGGGGAATTTCTCGTTCAACGCAAGAAAATCGAACGGGTTCACTATCCGGCGGAAGAAGAGCGTGGCTACGAAGCCATTGGCGATCTCTGGACGCCCGGCTCTTTCCACGTCAAGTGTTCGCCCGGCGCCGAAGTTACGTTCGTCGCATCGACCGAGTCGTGGGAAACTATTCGCGCCATGAGTCCCGCAGAGGCCTGGAATGCGGAATGGGAACGCCGCGATCGTCTGATCGCCTCGGCGCACCCAAAGGTCTCCTCGGGATTCGGCGCCGAACTGGTTCTTGCCGCCGATCAATTCATCGCGACTCCCGCGGGCCGTCTGGTCGACGCCACGCGAGCATTCGCCCTAGGCGATGAAATGCGCACCGTCATGGCTGGTTATCATTGGTTTACCGACTGGGGGCGAGACACTATGATCAGTCTCGAAGGATTGACACTTGCGACGAACCGCTCTTTGGAGGCCAGTTGGATCTTGCGGAATTTCGCTAACGCAATCCGTGACGGCCTGATTCCCAACCTCTTTCCGGAGCGAAGCCGACAAGGACTCTACCACACGGCCGACGCAACCTTGTGGTTTTTTCACGCCATCGATCGTTACTTACAGGCGACAGAAGACCGTTGGACTCTCAGATTATTGCTTCCCAAATTGATCGATATCGTCGACCACCATTTGAAAGGGACGTTGTTCGGCATCGCCGTCGACCCAGGGGACGGACTCTTACGTCAAGGCGCGGAAGGCTACCAGCTCACTTGGATGGACGCCAAGGTCGGCGACTGGGTGGTAACACCGCGTCGGGGAAAACCGGTAGAGATTAATGCTTTGTGGTACAACGCGCTGCGCCTATTGCAGCAATGGCTCGGCGAAGAACAGCTTGAAGACAAGGCGCAAGAAATAAAGGGTATCGCCGATAAAGCGATGAAGTCATTTAATCAACGCTTCTGGTGCGAAGCAGAAGGCCATCTTTACGACGTCATCGATGGTCCCAACGGTGATGACGCCGCTTGCCGTCCCAATCAGCTGCTGGCGATTTCCCTCTCGCATCCGATTCTCGATCCTGCGAGGTGGAGACCGGTGCTGGAAATCGTTCGCCGGCGCCTATTGACGCCGGTCGGGCTGCGCACGCTTGCTCCCGGCCATCCGGATTATAAAGCAAAATATTTTGGCGATCTGCGCGCGCGCGATGCGGCCTATCATCAAGGCACGGTCTGGGCCTGGCTGATTGGGCCGTTCGTTGACGCGTGGCTAAAAGTTTACCCTCAAGATCGCGCCGGAGCTCACGAGCTACTGCAGGGATTCATCCCACATCTCGATCAAGCCTGCATCGGGTCCATTAGCGAAATTTTCGATGCTGCCCCTCCCTTCACTCCTCGCGGTTGTATTTCTCAGGCCTGGAGCGTAGCGGAGGTGGTTCGCTGTTGGGTTAAGACCGCGCCTCAGGAAACGCTCCACATGAGCTCTGAAGGACGAGATCCGGCAGCAACAACTGTCCCGAAGGTGGGTCAGTCTCACGAGCTTTTTTCCCGCATTTGAGACCCATTCTGTGGCAGCTACTTAAAATTTCTCTTCGATGGGTTACCGATCTGGGCATAGCATTGGTATGTTGTTTGCGAGAATGCAGGAGATGGACCGCAATTTCCTAAAGAAAAGTATCTATGCCTAATGTCATACAACTGTTGCGAAAAGAAAGCGCTTAAGGACACGCCATGAAAACTCCTGCAAGCATTGGCAAACATCCCATACATCCGATGTTGGTTGTGTTTCCAATCGGGCTATGGATTTTTTCATTTATTAGCGATTTAATTTTTCTTCTTGGTGAAAACTTATTATGGAATCATATCGCCTTTTACGCGATGCTCGGTGGCTTGATTGGCGCTTTGCTGGCGGCAGTCCCTGGATTGATCGACATGTTTTCCATCACCAATCCTGAGGTAGGAAAAGTCGCCTGGAACCACATGCTTCTAAATCTTGTCGCCTTAGTGGTTTTTGGAATCGATCTGTATTTGCGTACTGTTCTTGAAACCGATGCTTTTATCCCAATCTTGCTTTCAGGCTTCGGTGTTTTGTTGCTCGCCTTCTCAGGTTGGCTTGGGGGCGAGTTGGCATATGTGCACGGGGTGGGAGTTCAACAACCAGGACAAATTACAGAGAAAGACAAAAAATACAATAAATTGCGCCGGGCCGGAGAAAGATAATGGAACAGCGAAACAGCCGAAAGAAAATTCGATACGCGGTAGTTGGCCTAGGCCACATTGCGCAAATCGCGGTGCTGCCTGCGTTCAGACACGCCCGCCGTAATTCTGAATTAACGGCTCTCGTCTCGGGCGACGCCAAAAAACTCGAGGTTCTTGGCAAAAAATATCGTATCCGCCACCCTGCATCTTATGATCAGTATGACGATCTGCTGCGAAGCGGTGAGATCGATGCCGTGTATATTGCGTTACCGAACAGCCTTCACGCCGAATATTCCATTCGCGCTGCCAACGCCGGCATCCACGTTCTGTGTGAAAAACCTATGGCCGTCACGGCCAAGGAATGTGCGGCGATGATCCGGGCCGCGCGCAAGCACCACGTCAAACTGATGATCGCGTACCGCCTCCATTTTGAAGAGGCAAATCTGCAGGCCATCCAAATTGTCAAGTCGGGGAAAATAGGCGAGCCGCGCTTTTTTAATTCACTTTTCTCCCTGCAGGTCAAAGAGGGAAATATCCGCACTCGGGATGAACTCGGGGGAGGCACGCTATACGATCTTGGGATCTACTGCATCAATGCCGCACGTTATCTCTTCCAGGCTGAGCCGCAGGAAGTCTTCGCCTATAGCAGCCGTAACGGCGACCGACGCTTTCGTGAAATTGATGAGATGAGCAGCGCCCTGCTGCGTTTTCCTGATGACCGGCTCGGCACGTTTACCAGCAGTTTCGGTGCTATGGATGCCGCCTCCTATGAAATCGTTGGCACCAAAGGACGCCTTCGGGTGGATCCGGCGTACGAATATGCCATGGCCCTCCGGCACCATCTGACGGTGGGCGAGAAAACGACCTCTCGGACCTTTCGCAAGCGCGATCAATTCGCTCCGGAGCTGCTGTATTTTTCCGATTGTATTATTAAAAACCGCGAACCGGAGCCGTCCGGCAGTGATGGTTTGGCGGACGTGCGCGTTATAGAAGCTCTATATCGCTCCGCCGCTGGCAAAAAACCGGTCAAGCTGACGGTCAAAGCACCCAAGAAGAGACCAACGCTGAAGCAAGAGATCCGCCGGCCCCCGGTGGGCGAAGCGAAGCTCATCCATGCGGAAAGTGCATCCGAATAGGACGGCATCCGGCGATGGCGCGCAGAAAACGAAACAAGAGCAAGCCCTCCACGGGTGCGAGACATAAGGATAACAAAGGGAGTCTAACCGTAAAGGTCAAGAGTCGCGCGGCAAAACGCTGTCATACACGTAATCCTAAGCCGATTTCCAATGATCGAGGAGTTTGAATGGCGCGCGCTAATCAAACTTTGAAAAGACCGACGCTGGGACTAACCGTCAAGAAAAGCGAGAATACGTCGCTTTGACCGAGTAAAGGGAGTAATTAGTTAGTGTCGGCCATGAATGAGTTACTAATGAGTTCGTTATTTAGAGACTATGTCGCTAGTGTGCGACCGAGAGGCGAGCCCTTCCGATCGCGGTCAATGGTTCTCTGCCTTGCCGGCCACCACCCCGTCCTCTCCATAGGTGGAAATGCCCGCCGGCA